>NZ_JBBHLB010000017.1:0-75968 GCF_037572415.1 Flavonifractor porci | reverse complement strand
CCCCCCCCCCCCCGCCCCTGTCATATCTGTCCCAGCAGCTGAGAAGTCCAACGATACAGGCATGAAAGGAGCCGCCCAATTGGGCGGCTCCTTTCATGCCTGTTTTGCAACCCGGGCGGCAGAATCAGAAATGTTCCTCCCGATGGGTCGTCTGGTTATAAACGATGGTCTCCTTTGTCCCGTCGGCATATTCCAGATCAATGGTATCGATCCGGATGGCGTCGCAGGCGGGCACATAGCCCATCAGCTTGTAAACAAGGATGCCTCTTCCGGGAGCAATGGGTCCCACATAGCGCACAGATGCGGTAGCCTTGTGGGTGATCTCGTCGTAGGCGGGATTGCCGATGGGGTCCAGGAAGGTCACATGGACGGTGTAGTAATTGATGGTCTTGCCGGAGTTGTTTTTCCCGTCAAAGGAGAGGGTGATGCCGTTGACGCTGTTGCGGGTGAAGAAGAAGCCTGTGGGCTTGCCGATGGGGGGGACCTTCTGCACGGTGACCACAGAAGTGGCGGTGAGGGAACCGCAGGTGGCGGTAATGGTGGCGGTGCCGGGGGTGACGCCGGTGACGGTACCGTCAGAGGCCACGGTGGCCACGTTGGTGTTGGAGGAGGACCAGGTCACAGGCAGGGTGGTGTTGGCGGGGGCCACAGTGGCCTTCAGCGCCTGACTGGCGCCGGCGTCCACCACAAAGTTGGGGGCGCTGAGGGTGAGGGAGGTGGGCTTCACCACCGCCTTCAGGGTGAAGGATTTGCGCAGAGAGGGGTCCACCATGCTGGACAGGATGACGGCTACCTCGCCCCGGGTGATCTGGTTGAAGGGGGCAAAGGTGCCGGCGGAATCGGTGCCGGAGAGGACGCCGGCCCGGTAGAGCAGGTAGACCGCGTCATGGTAGTTGGCATCGCCGGGCACATCGGGAATGCCGTTTTCCTCCACCGTGTTGATGGCGGGCAGAGCCTCAGGAGGAAGGGCATTGGTCAGAATGGTGGCGAAGGCGGCCCGGCTGATCACGGCGGTGTAGTCAGGATAGGCCTGGCAGATGCCGTTGGTCAGGGCGTAATCCACATAGGTCTGATACCAGGGCTCGCTGGCAGTGAAGGTGTATCCATTGCCCTGATAGGTGGCATGGAGACGGGCGGCGATGGCGACGGTCTCGCCGATGGTCAGCTTGCCGCTTACATTGAATGTGGTGTCGCTGGAACCCTGCATCAGACCGTATTCATAGGCGGCCTGGACGGCAGAGGTGTACCAGGTGGAGGAGGCTACATCGGTGAACTGACCGGGAGTATAGGTCTTGCTCTTGGTAAAGTTGGACAGCCCGGCGGCCGCCAGTGCAGGTGTGAGGCACAAGGAGAGAGAAAGGGACAGGGTGAGCACAAGGGATAACAAGCGCTTTTTCATCATAGGCACCTCCGTTAAGAATGGTTTTCTGCCATTTCATTCTAGAACTATCAGGAGGGGAAAACAATCTGCGGGCTGCATAGTATATCAGAAACCAGGAACCGGAAAACCGCCGTCAGGATGGGCCTTATCTTTGGGGAGGCACCGACAGGGAAAAGCTGTAACAGGGGGGAGGTGGATGGTTCATCGGAAAATCAATTCCTCTGTGCGCGATTACGGTGCAAAGGATTATACAGGCAGCTTGCCGGAGGGATAAATGGACATAGAAAAAGGTGGACCAGGAATCCGCGTTCCTGGTCCACCTTCTATTCTGCTGCCTGTTATAAGCGGTTTATTGCTGGAGCAGCCAGACAAAGCCGTAGGGATAGAGTTCCACATGGCCGATCTCGTCGTAGTGGCCGCCATAAATCAGCTCGTCGAAGGCGCCGCCCTCAGGCGCGCCGGCAGTGACAAAGTCACCGCTGAAGTTGAACAGTGCCACCAGCTTGCGGCCCTCATACCAGCGTCCCAGACCCAGCACATGGGGGTTGCCGGTATCGAAGGTCCACACATTAGCCCGGGCGTCAAAGGCGGGTTCCGCCCCGCGCAGCTGCTCCAGGCGGCGCAGGCTCTGGAACTGCTTGCCCTGGCGGGTCTCCTGATTGTCACGCATGGCGGCCAGCTCCCACTGGAAGGGGCCGTTCTGGAGGTTGCGGGCGTCATCGGCCCGGGCGGCGTCCTCATGGTAGCTGTAGTCGTTGAGCTGGCCCACCTCGTCGCCGCAGGTCAGCAGGGGCATACCGCTCTGGGTCAGCAGGAAGGCGTGGAGCAGCAGGTCGCAGGCCACAGCCCGCTCCAGCTTGATGCCGTTCTGCTCATAGTCGGCGGCCTCCACACCGCACAGGGAGGCGGTGGTGCCGCACACCTTGCCCTCACGGCACAGCTCGCCCCGGCTGCTGCTGCCGGGGAACTTGCCGGTGGACCAGTCGTTGAGGTACTGGCGGTGGGCATACTCATCGGTGCCGCAGTGCTGGTTCAGCCAGCCGTAGTCCAGGGCCCAGTCCAGACCGCTGTCCCCGTGGAGCCGGTTGAGGAACAGAACGGCGGAGGACAGGGATGCCTCCACCTCGTGGCGGAGGAGGGATACGTCTCCGGTAGCCAGAGTGTGGAACAGCAGGGCGCCGTTATCCCGGCAGAGCAGATGGCACTCAGGCTTATCCTCACTGCCAAAATAGGGGGCCTCGCCGTGGGCGGGGGCCTTGCCCATCAGCAGTACGCCGGGACAGACCAGCGCGCAGATGAGGCGGGCCATCCGCAGTACACTGTGGGGCAGGCGGGACAGATCGCCCAGACGAATGGCATCGGTGCCCAGACCGGCCAGACAGAGCAGCTGCTCGACCCAGGCGTGGAAGGCGGCGGCGTCCTGGGGGGCGTCGGCCTTCAGAGGCAGGGCCAGCAGGATCTCCTGGGCCCGGCAGGCGTCGGCCAGACCGGCCAGTTCCTCCTGGCTGCCGTCACCGTTGAGACGCAGGAAGCTGACGCCGCACTCCTTCAGGTAGGGCAGGCGGTCTGCCACCCCGGCCAGGGAACCGGCAAAGCTGGCGGCATCCACGGCCATGGCCAGCAGATCCCGGCGGCAGTACCAACCGGTATCGGCGGCCCGGCGCTCGTCCTGGGTCCGCAGCTCTTTCCGGCGGGCCTCCCAGCTCTGGCGCAGCAGGGTGGTCAGCCGGTCCCAGGCGGCCAGATCGCCGTGGAACTGGTCCCGGTACAGCCGGGCCAGCTCGTCGCCGTACTGCTCCATACGCAGATCAAAGACGTTGGAGGCGGGCTCCGTTACAGGGGCAGCAGCAGGTTCCGCCACAGCCTTGAGGACAAACAGAGACGCAGGCATCACAATGGCAGGACGGCGGCCGGGGACCGCGGGGCGCTTGCAGTACAGGTCCTCTTCCAGGGCGCGGATCATGCGCCAGGTATGACAGGGCACAGTGCCCTTATGATAAGTATGTTCGTTCATGTGGAAAATCTCCTTTATCGTACGGACCGGTGGAGCCGGTTCGGATAGATGCAGCAGTGTCAGGCGCTCGGAAACCTGACCAACGGATACTACTATAGCACGGCTTGGGTAATTCTTCAACCGAAGCACTCCTTTTTTGTATGTTATTACCACTAGGACCAGGTTGGGGAAGGAGAAAAAGATTGTAATTTTACCCTGGCCGTGGTAGTTTGTTGGGAGAGAAGAAGGGCCGGAATGGAAAGGAGGTCGGCGGATATGCCGATGCTGGAGGAATACCACAACGCACTCCGTCTGGGACAAAAGGAGATCAGGGCAGCGGCAGCCAGGGGGGAAGAAACCGGTCTGCGGGTCCTGCCTGGCGACCCGGAGGAGCTTGCCATGCGGAGAGAGAGTCTGGGCGTGGTGGAGGTGCCCGGCGAGCTCATCGTGGGTACCTGCAACCAGCTGAGGCGGAATAGTTTTTCTCCCGGCTTCTATCCTGTTTTGGAGGCAGACAGTGAGTTTGCCGGCAAATGGGCGGCCCTCTGCCAGGCACATCTGAACGAAGGGATCCGGGACCCTATCAAGGCGGTGGAGTATCTCAACCGCTTCTATGTGGTGGAGGGCCACAAGCGGGTGAGCGTATTGAAATACTTTGGAGCCATCACAGTTCCGGCGGTGGTCACCCGCCTGCTGCCCCGGCCCTCGGATGACCCGGAGGTGGCGGCCTACTACGAGTTTCTTGATTTTTACCAAATGACCGGCCTGAATTTCCTGGTGTTCCGCCGGCCGGGGGAGTACCGGGAATTGCTGGAGGCCATGGGCCGGCCCAGCCGGGGGGCGTGGAGCGCCGAGGAAATCCACAACTTCCGTTCCTTTTACTATATGTTTCGGGATGCCTGCCTGCGGGAGAACGCCGATCAGCAGTACGTCTCCCTGGCTTTTCTGGTGTATGTGAAGCTCTTTGGCTATCAGGCTTCCCGGGGTAAACTGTCCACCCAGATCGCTCGGGAGCTGCCCATGATCCGGCAGGAGGTGCTCAACCGACTGGAGAACGCGGGAGTGACCCTCATGCTGGAGGATACGGTGAAAAAGCCTCTGTTCACCTTCCATCCCATTGGAGAGCGGTTGTGCGCCGCCTTTATTCATGCCGGCAGCAGCGATACCTCCCGATGGGTCTATGAGCATGAATGCGGCCGTTATCTGTTGGAAGATACCATGCACGATCAGCTCTATACCTGCTCCTATGAAAACGCCGGCACGGAACAGGAGGCGGAGAAGGCCATCAATGACGCGGTATCCAAGGGGGCGGACCTGATCTTTACCACCGATCCCTCTCTGCTGCTGCCCAGTGTGAAACAGGCGGTGCGCCACCCGGAAGTGAAGTTCTTCAACTGCTCCCTCAACAGCTCCTACCCATCGGTACGGACCTACTATCCCCGGATGCACGAGGCCAAGTTCATCAAGGGAGCCATTGCCGGATCCCTCTCCCGCAGCGGCTGGATCGGCTATGTGGCCGACTACCCTACCTCCGGTACCATTGCCGGCATCAATGCCTTTGCCCAGGGAGCAAGAATGGTCAACGCCGACGCCCGGGTATTGCTGTCCTGGGACTGCCTGAAGGAGGGCGGAGGCATCGACAGTCTCCGGGCCAAGGGCATTGTGTACATCGACTATCTGGACCGGCTGGCCGCTAACACCGGGCCCCGGTCCATGGATCTGCACAATCTGGCGATGATCCACTGCGACTGGGGCCGGTTTTACCAGAGCCTGGTGCGGCGGGTGCTGGACGGCAGCTGGAAGAAAGAGAGCCGGGGCAGCAGTGCCATCAGTTACTGGTGGGGCCTGAACCAGAAAATCGTGGATGTGCTCTGTTCCCGCCGCCTGCCCGCCGGGACCCGGCGGCTGGCCGGCGTGCTGCGGGACGCCATACGGGCCGAGCGGCTGGACCCCTTCTACGGGGTGCTGATGAATCAGCAGGGTCATGTGGTGTATGGGGATGACGGCCCTCTGCCCGCCCAACAGATCCTGTCCATGAACTGGCTGTCCACCTATGTGGAAGGAACCATTCCCAAACCTGAGGAGCTTACCGATCGGGCCAGGGAGTGGATGCGCTTACAGGGTTTTGAGGAGGTTGGAGCGACATGAAGATTCTGGTGGTGGCTGACTATGAGTCCCCCGCTCTTTGGGACTATTATACGCCGGATAAGCTGGAAGGGGTGGACCTGATCCTCTCCTGCGGGGACCTGAAATCCCACTACCTGTCCTTTCTGGCCACCTTTGCACACTGCCCGGTGCTTTATGTCCACGGCAACCACGACGGGCACTATGAGAAGGATCCGCCTCTGGGCTGCACCTGTATCGACGGGCAGTGCTATGAGTACCAGGGCTTACGCATCGTGGGCCTGGGCGGTTCCATGCGCTATAAAAGCGGGCCCCATCAATATACGGACAGGCAGATGGACTTTCGGGCCAGGAAGCTGGCCCCAAAGTTATTTTTTAAAAAGGGGTTCGACATCCTGCTGACTCACGCGCCGGGGAAGGACATGGTGCCCTGCACCGATCTGGCCCACACCGGCTTCCGGGCCTTTAACCGCCTGCTGGACAAGTATCAGCCTGCTCTCCATTTCCACGGGCACACCCATCTGAACTACGGACGGAGCATCCAGCGGGAACAGCGCTGCGGGAATACCCGGGTGATCAACGGGTATGAGCGGTACCTGGTGGAATTCTGAGTGGAAAAGCCCGCGTGATATGACGGAGTGTTGTGCGAGAAGTGGATATTTTTCCCGGACGCGGAGACAGCAAATACGCAGTTTATTCATGATGTGTGAAAAAGGATGGACAGCAGTGTGGTTTTGCTTGGCAAAGAAGAAAAAACTGTGCTATACTAAAGAAAACATGGCATTTTAGGTGCGGAGAGAGAAAGATACCATTTTGCGTTTGCAGGCAATGCGGTTGATCGGAAAAGGGGATCGATGTGATGATGAGTCAGGGCCCATACAAGGATTACAGTAATATTGATGCGGTGGATATTCTTCATCAGGTATCGGCTCTGTATATGTCCACAAAAACGCAGCATGATTATGGAACCGGCGACGTTTATACGGTGGTGGAGGTCCATACGCTGAAATATATAGCGGATAACCATGGGATCACGGTTACACAGCTGGCCCGGGACAACGGAAAGACAAAGGGAGCAGTATCCCAGATTCTAAAAAAGCTGGAAAATAAAGGACTTGTATTTCGGGTTGCTGATCCGGAAAATGATAAGCGCAATCACCTTTTCCTTACCGAAAAAGGGAAACAACTGGATGAAGCACATCGGAACTACGATGCCGGCCATTTTGGCGAATCAATGGATATCGTGCGCAAAAAATTTACAAAAGAGGAGATCAATACTACATTTGCAGTTCTGGAAAACTGGTTGGAGGTACGGCGGGAGGTCCAGCAGCGGCGAATATGGGAGAAAAAGCTGCAGGAGCGGCAGAAGCGGAGAGAGGTCATGAAGCAGGCCAATTGATTCCTGGAACAGAATATGAATCATGCAGACAAAGGCGGCTCCCTGCGAGAAACGTTATTCAACGTTTCTCGCAGGGAGCTTTTTTGTGCGCAAAAGAGGTTCATTTCAATTTGGCACTTTGACAGATTTTATTTCATATAACTTATGAAAAATGTAGAATTCTGTCCAATCGACTTGACAGGTCTGGGAAGTGAGTTTACAATCTAACCAAACTTGTATACAACCTAAACATATTGTTTAATAGCGAAACAGTAAATGGCGGGAAGTATACATGGCCAGTCTGCAGGATGGAAAACTAAAAATGTTAGAGTAGGTGGAAGGGAGATGCGTCATGAACGGTGTTTTATCCGTGATTGTAACATTAGTCTACATTGCGCTGGTTGCGATCCTTGTTATCAAACGGTATAATTCAGTTTTTGTCTTTCTGATGTCTGGTATGCTGGTGTTGTTTGTTTCAGCTTTGATAACCGGTGAGTCGGTCATGGGGAGCAGTTCAACGGGGAATGCGATTGTAGATGTCTTTGCCTATGCGGCAAGTCAATTCTCTGCCAACGCATCCGGCGTGGGGCTTACATTGATGACTGTTACAGGGTATGCTGTATATATGTCTCATATCGGTGCCTCTACCAAGTTGGCTCATTTGGCAACCAGACCGCTTTCCAAAATCAAAAACCCCTATATTGTGCTCGGTATGTTATTTATCATTGGAACGCTTTTGAAGCTTGTTATCACGAGTCATTCAGGCCTGGGTATGCTTTTGATGGCGGTGGCGTTCCCGATCCTGACCTCGCTTGGAATCAGTAAGCTCAGTGCGGCTGTGACCATCATCATGTGCGGCTTTGTGGATTGGGGCCCCAATGATTCCAGTGCCATTTTTGCCGCTGAAGAAGTAGTTGGAATGTCTATGATGGACTATTTTCTGACTTATCAGGGCAAAGTTGCTGTGATCCTGATTGTTCTCTGTGCCATTTTCCTTCCTATTTATCTGCATCATATGGATAAAAAGGAGACGGACGATACCATTGAGACTATGCGGCAGGAAGAGGCGGAAGCTCCTGATTGCCCTGCGGTGTACGCATTGTTGCCTGTGGTGCCCTTGGTGCTGATCACGGTCTTTAGCTTCATTCCCAATATTAAGTTGGATGTAGTGCCTGCCAATCTGATCGGTTTGACCTTTGTGTTTGTTCTGGAACTGATCCGCCGAAGAAACCGCAAGGAAGTGACCAACGACCTTAATGTGGTTATGAAGGCTATGGGAAACTCTTTTGCCACCGTAGTCAGCATTCTGATAGGCGCCGCTGTTTTTGCTGAGGGCATTCAGTTGTTGGGCGGTATTACCATTCTTTCCAATGGGCTTGCATCAATCAAGAGCGCTCCTATTGTGACGATGGTGCTCATGTCTCTGATTACCTTCTTTGCAGGTATGCTTCTGGGCAGTGGCAACGCGTCCTGGTATGCGTTTGGCCCCCTGGTTCCTGATGTGACGATGCAAATGGGTGTTTCCACCGCCACCATTGCGCTTCCCATGCAGCTTTCCTCCGGTATTGGCCGCTGTATGTCTCCGGTGGCGGGCGTAGTGATCGCGATCTCGGGCATGGCGGAACTTGATATTACCAAGATCGTTAAGCGCTGTGCGATGCCAGCAGTGGTAATGTTTATTTGCAATATGATCGTTTCCTATATCGTTGTGTCCCTGTAATGAATGAAATATGGTACTATGTAAACAAGAAGAAAGGAAGGCATAGTGACAATGAGCGATGTGATCTATGATTTTGACAAAGGAATTGAGCGCAGAGGAACGGATGCAAAGAAATATGACCCCAGCCTGTGCCCCGAGGATGTGCTGCCTTTCTGGATCGCGGATACGGATTTCCCTAGCCCTGTGGAGGTAAAGCAGGCCCTGTTGGAGCGGGTGGAGCTGGGGCATTACGGATATCCTTATATTGACATGGCCTTTGAAAACAGCGTTGCCCGGTGGTACAAGGTGCGCCATCACGTGGAACTGGAGCCGCGCTTTATTGATTTTTCTCCCTGCGTGATCCCTGCTATGATTTGGTTTGCCAAGGAATTTTCCAGCGAAGGAGATAAGATCCTGCTCCAGACCCCAGTCTATCCGCCGTTCCATGATCTGGTGAAAAATAATGGCCGCCAGCTGGTCTATAATGAGATGCGCTTGGTCAACGGACGCTATGAGATCGACTTTGCGGATCTGGAGCAGAAACTGAAGGACTCAAAGGTAAAGATTCTGTTCATCTGTAATCCGCAGAATCCCACCGGCCGCTGCTTTACCCGGGAGGAACTGACCCGGATGGGCGAACTGTGTCTGCAGAATCATGTGATGATCGGCGTGGATGAGATCCATGCAGACATCATCTTTGACCACAATGAATTTGTTCCCTTCTGCAGCTTGTCCAAGGAACTGGCGGAGCATTCGGTTACCTTTATCAACCCGGCCAAAACCTTTAATGTGGCTGGCGTCCGGACGGCGGCATGGTTTACCCATAGCGAGGAAGTCTATCGCCGTATGATGAATCAGCAGACCTACAGCAAAGGAATGGGACGCAATATTTTCGGCAATGTGGCGTTGATGGCCTGCTATAACCACGGCGACTCCTATGCTGATCAGTGCGTGGCTTATCTGAACGAGACAAAGAACCAGGTGGTGGCGTACATCAATGAAAATATTCCGGGTGTCACCGCGATTGATCCCGAAGCCACCTTTATGGTATGGCTGGACTGCCGCGAACTTGGTTTCCGGACACAACAGGAACTCAAGGATTTTATGTTCCAGAAGGCCAAGATCCTGCTGAACGACGGGACCACATTTGGGGAAAGGGAAGGATTTGGGTTTATGCGGTTCAACTTTGCCGCACCTCGCTCAATCGTGATGGAAGGACTGGAGCGGCTCAAGCGTGCGGTAGAGCAGCTGGAAAAGTGAGTTGCTGCGAGGAGTACAGTATACTATGAATGAAAAATTGATGGAAAGAATTGTACGCAAAGAGGCATTGGCGATCCTGACCGGAACTGACGGCAGTGTGATATGGGAGAGCGGGAAAAGTCCGGTATCGGCTCTGTGCAGGGAGTGGTTTACCGGCCAGCTCCCCAAGGATGGGTATGGCAGCCTCTATGCAGATCAGCTTGGCGTTGCTTTGGCGATGTTTGCGGTGCGGCTGGGAGTACCCGTCTGTTACGCCAGGAAGCTGTCTGAATATGGATATCAGGAGCTGAAGCGGCAGCACATAGAAGTCCAATATGAAGCGATGATTCCTTTGGTCCATTCTTCCAAGGAAGCGAGCAAAGTCTGCCCCATTGAGCAGTTCCTGGTAGACCACCCGGATGAAACGAAGAGATGGGATTTCCTGAAAAGCCGCAGTGCAGAGGGGCCTGCTTGTTCGCTGGCTGCGCGGCATAAAGCGGAAAACTGACGGAGTATCAAAACGGTATAGTTTATGGAAAACTCCTATGGGGTGCGATCGTTTGGCATCCCATGGGAGTTTTTTTATGGGAACTTCTTGCTTTTTGAAACGTCTAAAGTAATAATAGACACGGCGGTTTTCGGCGAAGATTTTTCGGGGAAGGGCATACACTGGTGCTGCCGGGTGCCCTTCCTGGAATTAGCAGGGAAACTTAAGGATTTATTAAGAATTTGTCATTGCTTTGTCATTGCTTACCTTACCTGGTATGCTAGAATGGCAATGAACAAGCAAGTGTATAAGGAGGAGTTCAATATGACGGATCAACAGACGCCTGTGCTCGAGCAGCCCGTTCCGATCCAGACGCCGCCGGCCGGGACGCCTTCCGGCCCCAGAAAGAAGAAGCGCCGCAGCAAGCTCAAGCTCATCGTGGGCCTGCTCATTACTGCGGCGGTGATCGCCGGAATTATCTTTGCGCTGTGGTACTTTGTGTTTCGGGAGGATCAGACGGGATTGGGCAAGGCCATGACGGATACCGTCCAGCTGGGGTCCATCCAGGTAAAGGTGGAAGGCAGCGGCATGGCCAAGGCCAACAAATCGGCCACCGTCACGCCGGGTACCGGCACCATCCTGGAGCTCTATGTGAAGGAGGGCGACCAGGTCACCGAGGGCCAGCCCCTCTACCGCATGGACGACAAAACTGCCCGTGAGGCGGTCAAGGCCGCCCAGGAGACGGTGGATGACTGCCAGAAACAGCTCCAGGCGGTCCATGAAAAGATCGGAGAGCTGACCATCAAGGCACCTCACGCCGGCAACCTGAGGGAGGTGGCCGACCTGAAGGTGGGGGATACGGTGAACGAGGGCGATACCATCGCCACCATCGTCAACGACACCAAACTGCGCGTCTCCCTCTACTACAGCTATGCCTATGAGGACAGCATCAAGGTGGGACAGACCGCTCAGATCACCATCCCCTCCATCATGGGCAGCCGTACCGGAACGGTGGAGAAGATCAACAAGGTCCGCTTTGTTTCCCCGGAGGGAGCCACCCATTTTGAGGTGGTCTTTGTGCTGGATAATCCCGGTACCCTCACTGAGGGGATGGAGGTTTCCGCTTCCCTCACTGACGCCAACGGCACTCCCATTTACCCCTATCAAAATGGCAAGCTGGAATTCTATGAAACTACTGTGGTGAAGGCCAAGGCCTCCGGCCCGGTAGAGAGCGTCGGACTGCTGAATTACTCCGATGTGAAGGCGGGCCAGGTCCTGGTCCAGCTGGGCGCCAAGAACTCCGACCAGGAGATCAGCGCCAAACAGGAGGCGCTGAAGGCAGCACAGGAGAAGCTGAAGGAGGCCAACAATGAGCTGAGCAAGTACAACGGTGTCTCTCCCATTGCGGGTACCGTGCTCTCCTGCAGCCTTACCGAGGGCGCCGAGGTGCAGAGCGGTCAGGGCATCAGCATTGCCGATACCTCTCAGATGACGGTGGAGATCAGCGTGGACGAGCGCAATGCCCAGTATGTCAAGGTGGGCATGATGGTGGAGCTGGACCAGTATGGTACTCCCTATATGGGCGTGGTGCAGAGCGTCTCCCTCACCGCATCCGGAGAAAACGGCGTGGCCTCTGTTCCCGCGGTGGTTTCGGTGGACAATCTTGACGGCTCCATGATCCCCGGTACTTACGTTAACTATTCCTTTGTGGCCAGCCAGTCGGACAACTGTCTTACCGTGCCGGTGGCCGCTGTCAAGTATGTCAGCTTCGGCAATGTGACGCTGCCCGACAGCATGGATGCGCCCCCTGCCGGCGATGGCGGAGAGGACGGTACGGACGGCGGTGAAATGGGCGGCAGTGATCTTCCTGATGACGGCGATATGTCCGTGGACGACGGCGGAACTGTGGGCGACGGCGATGTGAACGTCGATGACGGCGGCATGATCATAGACGGAGATATGTCTGTCAGCGGCGGTGCGGTAGCAATACCTCAACGGTATTCCGGCGGCGTTTCCGCCCGTAAGCTGGGCGTAGTAGTCATGCCTGGCCCGGGTATCTCCACTGGCGGCGGCGCCAGCGGCGGTATGGGCGGCCCCTCCACCGATGGAGAGACCGGCACCATCGTCTTTGTCAAGTCCAAGGAGGCCCCGGCGAATGCCATTCTGGAGCCTGATCCCGCCTGGGAATGCCCCGAGGGCTTCTGGGCCGTGCCGGTGGAGATCGGCCTGGCCGACACCACCCGGGTGGAGATCAAGCGGGGCCTGAATGAAGGTGACGAGGTGTTCATCGGTTACGCCACCCAGAACGCCAGCAGTTGGGGTGGCTGATATGCTGATCGATGTGAAAAATCTCTTCAAGATCTACCATGAGGGGGAGGAAAGCGAGGTCCGGGCCCTGGACGGGGTGAGCCTCACGGTAGACCGGGGGGAGTTCGTGGCCATCATCGGCCAGTCCGGCTCCGGCAAGTCCACCCTGATGAATATCCTGGGCTGCCTGGATATCCCCACCTATGGGGACTACCATCTGGACGGGGTGGACGTGACCGAACTGACGGACAAACAGCTGGCCCACATCCGCAACAAGCAGATCGGATTTATCTTTCAGGGTTTTAATCTGATCCCCGCCCTCAACGCCTGGGAGAATGTGGAACTTCCCCTGATCTATCAGGGGGTTTCCGCCTCCAAGCGGTGGGAGAGGGTGGAGGCCGCACTGGAGCGGGTAGGTCTGGCTGACCGGGCCGACCACAAGCCCACCGAGATGTCGGGCGGTCAGCAGCAGCGGGTGGCCATCGCCCGGGCCATTGCCACCCAGCCCCCCATCATTATGGCCGACGAGCCCACCGGCGCCCTGGACTCCCGCACCGGCAAGCATGTGCTGGAGATCCTCCACGGGCTTCATGAGGAGGGCTCCACCATCATCCTCATTACACACGACAACGGCATTGCCTCCACCGCCCAGCGGGTGGTGCGCATTTCCGATGGACGTATCATCTATGACGGAAACAGGGAGGGGGCTTTTGCATGAATCTGTCGCAGGCGTTCAAGATCGCCATCAAATCCATTGCAGCCAAGAAAGCCCGCTCGGTCCTTACCATGCTGGGTGTCATTATCGGTCTGGCTGCCGTCATCATCCTGGTGTCCTATGCCCAGGGGCAGAACCAGCAGATGCGGGCCTTCTATGAGAGCCTGGGTACCAACATCATCAACATCCAGGCCAACAGCTGGAACAGCGAGAAGGTATCCGATGAGTTGTATGACTATTGTATGGAGCTGGACGAATATGTACTGGGCGTTACCCCGGTGGTGCAGATGTACAATCAAACCGTCATCAAATACGGCGCCAAAACCCTGGACAACTATAATACCTCTTGGGAGGAATCTCCCCAGGTGGTGATGGGCAACCAGCAGTTCTCCCTGTGCAACAACTTTACCCTGGCAAAGGGGAGAGACATCGCCTACCTGGATGTGAAAAACTACAACCAGGTTTGTGTGCTGGGCTCCAAGATGGCCGACGCCCTGTTTAATTACATGGACCCGGTGGGCCAGAGTATCACCATCAACAATATCCCGTTTGAGGTTATTGGCGTTTACAAGGAAAAAGATCCCAATAATATGACCGGTATGGACCGCTATATCGTGCTGCCCTACTCTATGAACCGGGTGCTGAACAGCCGGACCAGCATGGATACCTTCGTGGCCAAGGCCAAGGATTCGGAATCCACCACCCGGGCCATCACGCTGCTCAAGGGTTTTCTCCAGGGCGTCATTGATCCTAACAGCGGATATTATGATGTTACCACCCCCAACCAGATGCAGGAGGAGGGTAAGGAGCAGGATCAGATGCAGCAGCGCTTTTTGGGCGGTATCGCCGCCATCTCTCTGGCGGTGGGCGGTATCGGCATCATGAACATTATGCTGGTCACCGTGACCGAGCGTACCCGTGAGATCGGTATCCGCAAGGCCATCGGCGCCGAGCGCAAGAGCATCATTGCCCAGTTCCTCATCGAAGCCTGCATGATCTGCGGCATCGGCGGCATCTTCGGTATCATCGTGGGCTATATCGGTACCTTGATCGTGGGAAAACTGTCTTTCCATACCATATTGATACCCAACGCCGGGATAACGGTAGGCGCTTTCTTCATTTCCGTTGCCCTTGGCGTGGCCTTTGGCCTCTATCCTGCCATTAAGGCCTCCGGCCTCCAGCCGGTGGAAGCCCTGCGGGCAGACTAAAGGAGAGTGAGTGTATGAAAGTGAGAAAATGGCTTTCCGCCCTGCTGGCGGTGGCGCTGCTGGTGAGTATGCTGGTGGTGCCCTCCGCCTCCGCGGCAGGCAATTCAGCCTTTACCGACATCACCGATCCCGACCAGGCCAATGCCGCCGAGATGCTGCGCCTGCTGGGCGTGGTGAACGGCACCGGCGGCGGCGCGTTCCGGCCCCAGGGCACCCTGACCCGGAGCGAATTCTGCAAGATGACGGTGGAGATCATGGGCCGGGGCGACGAGGAGCCCGCCCAGCGCAGCCGCACCATCTTTACCGACGTCAGCTCCACCCACTGGGCCAGAGGCTACATCAATCTGGCTGCCTCCATCACTGTGGGCGGCTCCTCCGGCGGTGACGGGGAGAGCGCCACAGCGGGTACCCGCCTGATTATGGGCGTGGGCGACGGCACATTCCAGCCCGACCGGGTCATCACCTGCGGCGAGGCCGTCACCATCCTCATGCGGGTGCTGGGTTACAGCGACGGCGATGTGGCAGGCGGTCTCAACTGGTACGACGGCTATATGGGGCTGGCCGGCTCCGCCGGACTGCTGGATAAGCTGAACCTGACCGGCGCCTCCACCATCTCCCGCGGCCAGGCTGCCATCCTGTTCTACAACCTGCTCTTTGCCAAGACCAAGGGCAGCGACAGCCTCTACCTCACCGGTCTGGGCTGCAAAGTGGAGGACGGCGGCATCCTGCTGGATGTGAACGCCACCCTGGCCGGCTCCAACACCGCGGTCAAGACCACCACCGGCACCTACAAGACCGACCGGGCGGGCCTGGACGAGCGCCTGGAAGGTATGCAGGGCGACGTGGTGCTGGATAAGAACGACAAGCTGCTGGCCTTCCAGCCCAAGGAGAATATCACCAGCCGGGCAGTCAACGTGGCTGAGTGGGCCTACAATGAAGCGCGGCTCACCGGCGGCGAGACCCTGGAGCTGCCGCCTCAGACCACCGTGTACCAGGACGGCGAGAAGAAGGTATATGAGGAGCTGTGGCAGGACCTGAAGCCGGGCACCCCCGCCACTTTCTACTACACGGCAGAGGGCAAGGTGGACTATGTGTTCCTGCGCTCCGCCTCCGCCTCCGACACCGCCATGGTGGCCCGGAGCGTGCCCTCCGGAAATCCTTTCACCGCCCTGGCCAAGGGGGAGAGCAATTACCAGATCTATAAGAACAGGATGCCTGCCACCGTCAATGACATCCGTCAGTACGACGTGGCCACCTATGACAGCGGCGCCAAGGTCATGAACATCTCCGACCTGCGGCTCACCGGTATGTATGAGAACGTCTACCCCAATACTGATACCCCGGCCAAGATCTGGGTCATGGGTGTGGAGCTGCCGGTGCTGCCCTGTGCGGTGGAGGATCTGCGCAACTTCAAGATCGGCGATACCCTGACTCTGCTGCTCACCAATGACGGAAAGGTGGCCGGTGCGGTCACCACCGCCGCCGCCAAGGGCAATGCGGTGGGTTATGTGAAGGAGATCAATGCAGAGAACGGTGAAGCAACTGTACAGCTGCTGGACAGTGTGCTGGGTGAGGTGAAGGGCAAAACCGCCTACCGGAACGATAGCGCGACCAAAATGCTGGGCGAGCTGGTCACCGTCTCCTCCTATAAGCTGGGCCAGATCAGCCTGACCCGCCTCACCGGCGGCTCCTCCAGCGGGGTCACCGGCAAGCTGGAGGTGGCTGCCCGCACCCTGGGCGGCGTGGCTCTGGCCGACAATGCGGCGGTGTACGAGAAGGTGGGCAGCAGCAAGCTCCAGCCTGTCAAGTACAGCCAGATCACCGCTTCCAGCGTGCCCGCCTCCAAGATCTTGTATGCCGGCAAGGACTATGCCGGCCGGTACAATGTGCTGGTGCTGGATGACGTGACCGGCGATCTGTATACCTACGGCTTTATGAGCAAGGGGACAATGGAGACCTCCTCCAGCATGGGTCCCATCATTAACTCCACCGTGATCGTGACCACCTCGGACAAAAGCGGCGAGAGCAAGCTGGAACTGGTGGGAGGTGTGGAAGTGCCCCGCAACGCAGTTGGCGGCGTGGTAGCCTCTCTGAACACATTAAAGGATGGTCCTGCCAAGATTGCCGGCTATGTGTTCCTGAAGGAGCAGGACGGCGTACGCCGCAGCGCCTTTGATATGAAGGCCAAGACGGTGACCACCACTGATATGGTGCTGCCCATCTCGGACAATGTGGTGTGCTACAACAAGACCACCAAGCAGTGGTTTACGGCGGAGGACCCCATGGATGCCCTCAATCAGGCCCGTGCCTTCTCCGACAACATCACCATCTACTACGACCGCACGCCGGAGGACGGCGGCAAGGTCCGCGTGGTAGTGGTGCAGTAGGCGCCGGTTAAGAGAAAACAGGCCCAGAAAAAGCAAATTTATCGAAAACCCTGTTCAGTCCTGTACTGAACAGGGTTTTTGTATCTCAATGCAGCGGCGGGACAGGAGCTGTGGAAGAACTATACATAGGTTGACTTACCACAAAAAAGTAGACACCCACACTTGTGAGTGTCTACTTTTATTTTGCAGCCGTATCGACGCAACACGCAAACGGCTCTATTTTGGAAGATTTACTCCGCTTTTTTAAACATCTCCTTGTCCACGCCGCACAGGGGGCAGGACCAGGAGGAGGGCACCTGCTCCCAGGGGGTGCCGGGAGCCACACCGTGAGCAGGATCACCCTCGGCAGGATCATAAATGTAACCGCACAGCGCGCACACCCACTTGCCGCCCTCGGTCTTGGGGGCGTCCACCGGCACGGTGCACAGGGCGGCTACACTGCGGGCGTAGTCAGCCATAGCGTCCAGGTCAGCCTGAGTGGGAGTGAAGAGAATGCGGAAGGGCTCCTCAGGAGCGGCATAGCGCAGGCCCTTCAGGAAGGTGTGGAGCATGGGGGCAGCCTCGCCGCTCCAGCCATAGGCGCCGAAGGCGCCGGCGGCCTTACCCTTCAGGTTGATGGGGTCGATGGAGGTGAGCACGTCCCACACAGCCTTGGGGGCGGCGCGGTTGATGGTGGGAGAGCCCACCAGCAGTACGTCGGCCTCATGGGCCAGCTTCACACAGTTTTCATAGGACTCCACAGTGACGTCCGCCACAGTGACGGCATAGCCCTCGTCCTCCAGGGCTCTGGCAGCGGTCTCTGCCAGGGTACGGGTGCAGCCGTAAGCGGAAGCATACACCACAAAGGCGGTACGCTGGGTCTTGGGCGCGGGAGTGCTCCAGGTACGGTAGAGCTCCTTGGCCTTGGCAATGGTCTCGGTCAGGCAGGGGCCGTGGCTGGGGCACACCAGCTCTACGTCGGCGGGCATCTTGTTCAGACCAGAGAGCACGCTGGGCTTGAAGGGGCCAAAGATGCCGGCATAGTAGTAGGCAAACTCGCCCTCATAGGCCTCCTTGACGTGGATGTTCTTGTCCAGCATGGTAGGCTCACAGAAATGGCAGCCCAGGAAGTCGCAGGTAAAGAGGGTCTTGCCCTCCTTGTCCCAGGTAAACATAGAGTCGGCCCAGTGGAGCATGGGAGAGGGAATGAACTCCAGCACCCGGTTGCCCAGGTCCAGGGTATCACCTGCGGCCACGGCACGGCAGGGCAGATCCAGGTTGGTGATATCCTGTAGGTGCTTTTTGCCCGCCTTGGTGGCGATGATCTCCAGCTTGGGGCAAACTGCCATCAACTTGGCCACGCTGCCGGAATGGTCAGGTTCATTGTGATTCATGATCAGGTAATCCACATCCTCCAGGGGAATGACCTGGCGGATGTTATCCAGATATTCATCAAAATAATCGGTATGGACCGTTTCGATCAGAACATTCTTCTCTCCCGTCAGCAGATAGGCATTGTAGGAGGTACCGTATTTGGATTCCATTACGATGTCAAAGACCCGCAGCGTCGGATTGAGGACGCCCACGGACCAGAGATTTTCACGCAGCTTGATGGCGCTCATGGTGGTTCCTTCCTTTCATATTGTCAAAAATTATTTCCTAGCAGGTCACAGTATATTATCCTCTCTTCCGCTTGTCAAGCGCTATGGGATAAACTGTCACGTCTGTTTTCCAGCGGTTCTGCCACCTTGACTTTCCCTCTGTAGGAGGCTACAATGAAAAATTGCGAAACTGTACTTTTTTTGTCTGAGGTGACTGTTCATGTCCATCTATCTCGATAACGCCGCCACCACGCCGGTGTGTCCCCAGGCGGTCAAAGCGGCCTATGAGGCCATGACGGAGGGCTACGGCAATCCCTCCTCCGGCTATGCCATCGGTCAGGCCGCCGCCGCCAAAGTAAAGGAGTACCGCGCCGTGGTAGCGGGCAGGCTGGGTTGCCTGCCGGAGGAGCTTACCTTTACCTCCTGCGGTACCGAGGGAGACAACTGGGCCATCCGGGCTGCCGTGGAGCATGGGAAGCGGATTGGGAAGCATATCATCACCACCGCCATTGAGCACTCCGCTGTGCTGGAGCCCATGCGTGCTCTGGCCACCCAGGGCTATGAGGTCACCTACTTAAAGCCGGACAAGTCCGGCCATATATCCACCCAGGCGCTGGCCGACGCCCTGCGGCCCGATACGGTACTGGTATCCATGATGCTGGTAAACAATGAACTGGGTACCCTCCTGCCGGTGGCGGAAGCCGCCCAGGCCATTAAGGCCGCCAACTGCCCCGCCCTGCTCCACTGCGACGCGGTACAGGCCTTTTTGAAGGTCCCCTTTACCCCCAAAGAGCTGGGGGTAGACCTGCTCACCATCAGCGGCCACAAGATCCGGGCGCCCAAGGGTATCGGCGCCCAGTACATCCGTAAGGGCCTGGACCTGAACCCCCTGCTGCTGGGAGGCGGACAGGAAAATGGTCTGCGCTCCGGCACCGAGCCCACCGCCCAGCTGGCCGCTCTGGCCGCCGCCTGTGAGGCCTGGGACTCTGGCGCGCCCGCTCGTATGGCGGCAGTGAAGGCCCATGCCCTGGAGGTATTTTCCGCCGTCCCCGGGCTGGAGGTCATTAACCCCGGCGACGCTCCCCACATCTGCGCCATTTCTCTGCCCGGCTATCCCAGTGAGATGCTGGTGCGGGACCTGTCTGACCGGGGTATCTACGTCTCTTCCGGCTCGGCCTGCCACAAGGGCAAACCCAGCCACGTCTTTGCCGCCCTGGGCCTGCCCAAACGCACCCTGATGGGGGTGCTGCGTATTTCCTTTTCCCCCGACAGCACCTGTGAGGAGGCCGACGCTCTGGCCGACGCCCTCACGGAGATCACACAGACTCGGATCGCAATGAGGTGAGGATTTGTTTTCCTACATGAACCGAGGCAGGGCCTTTTATCGCAATGTGATTGCGTTGGCCCTGCCCATCCTGCTGCAAAATCTGTGTACCACCCTGCTGGGTCTGGTGGATACGTTTATGGTAGGCAGTCTAGGAGAAGCCCCGCTGGCCGCCGTTGCTCAGGCCAACCTGCCGGTGTTTGTCATTCAGCTGGTGATCTTCGGCCTGCAAAGCGGCTCCTCAGTGCTCATCAGCCAGTTCTGGGGTAAGAAAGACACCGATACCATCAACCGAGTCATTGGCATCGGATGCTATGTGGCTGGTGCCATTGCCGCTCTGTTCGCCGCCGTCATGTGCTTCTTCCCCACTCAGCTTATGGGCCTGCTCACCGACAACGAAGAACTGATCCCGCTGGCCGCCAGCTATGCCCGTATTGTGGGGCCCTCCTACCTGTTCAACAGCCTCACTGGCGTGTATGTGGGCGCCCACCGCTCCATGGAGAACCCCAAGCTTGGCATGATCATCTTTGCCACCTCCATGGCCACCAACACCTTCCTGAACTGGGTGTTCATTTTCGGTAATCTGGGCGCCCCCGCTCTGGGGGTGGAGGGCGCGGCCTTTGCCACTCTGCTCTCCCGCATCCTGGAGTTTGGCATCACCATGACCTATGCCCTCATCAACAAGCGGTTCCGGCTCAAACCCACCCTCATGTTCCGGCCGGGACGGCCCCTGATCCAAAAATTCTTCCGCTACTCCGGCCCGGTGGTCCTCAACGAGACTCTGTGGGGTCTGGGCACCTCCATGCACAAGGTAGTCATGGGCCATATGGAAAACTCCACCGAGATCCTGGCCGCCCGGGCTCTGGCGGGCAATCTGGAAGATCTGTGTACCGTGGCCATCTTCGCCGTGGGCGGCACCACCGCCATCATCATTGGGCGGGAGATCGGAGCCGGGCGGCGGGAGCACATCTACGAGATCGGAGCCACCCTCAATACCCTTGCCATGTGCTGCGGCCTGGTGATCGGCGGACTGCTGGTCACCTTTACCCACAGCTTCTTCCCCACCCTGGTCTACCCCTTCTTCCATTTGTCCCCCATGGCGGGAGAGATCGCCACCATGATGCTTACTATGATCGGCGTCTGTCTCCCCCTGAGGGCCTTCAACTCGGTGAACACTGTAGGCGTGCTCAGGGGCGGCGGCGACGTGCGGGCGGCCTCCCTTATTGACGTGTGTCCCCTGTGGCTGGTGGCGCTTCCCCTGTCCGCCCTCTTCGGTCTGGTGCTGAAGTGGGGCATCTTCTGGGTATATGTGGGCGTCATTATGGAGCAGATCACCAAATTTATTGTAGGTGTGCCCCGGTTCCGCTCCCGGGCCTGGATCAATGACGTGACCCAATATGTGAAAGAGGAGGTCTCCTCATGAAGATCACCGTTCTGATGGAAAACTCCGCCGGGGATGGGCTGATCTCCGAACACGGGCTGTCCTTTTACATAGAATACCGAGGTGGCCGCTACCTGCTGGACGCCGGGGAGTGCGGCGCGGTGGTATACAACGCCGCCAAGCTGGGGGTAGACCTTTCAAAGGTAGATAAGGCCGCTCTGTCCCATGGACACTATGACCACGCCGAAGGCTTCAATGCCTTCTTCGCCATCAATCCCTCTGCCTCCGTTTACGCCCGGCCCCGGATTATTGACCCGGAGATCTGGGCGGAGAAGGAGTACATCGGCATCAACATGGGGATGTTCCGCCGGCATGAGAAGCGCATTGATCTGGCGGAGGGGCCCCGGGATCTGGCGGAGGGCCTCCACCTGATCCCTGACCGGGTGAAGCACGAGCAGTCCCTGGTGGCTGAGACCTCGGAAGGGCTGGTGGTCCTCAACTCCTGCTGCCACGCCGGAGTGGTGAAAATCCTCACCCAGCTCTCCGAACAGTTCCCCGGCACCCCGATCCGTGCGGTATTGGGAGGCTTCCACCTGATGGGCAAGGAGGGGGTATCCACCCTGGGCCCCTCACCGGAAAAGGTACGCTCCATCGCCGCCGCCCTGCGGGATGATTTAAAGGTACAGGATATCTACACCGGCCACTGCACCGGAGATCCCGCTTACGCCCTGCTGGAGGAGGAGCTGGGAGACAGGCTCCACCGTTTTACCACCGGGGCGGTCTATGAATTTGCTGACTGAATCAAAAAGGACGCGCCGCAGGCGCGTCCTTTTCTTATAATTCCCGTTCCATTCTAATATCAGACAGTTGAAACCATTTGTCAGAATACGTGACGTATTCAAATCCCAGCTTCTCATAGATCCGCAGGGCGGCTTTCAGCTTGTGGTTGGAGGTGATCACGATGGTCTTTTGTCCCGCGTCCCGGGCGGCCTGGATCACCGCCTCCATCAGTGCGGTACCGATACCCCGCTCCCGATACTCCTCTTTGACGCCGAATTTCAAGGCCTCGCACACACCGTCGCCCTGGAGCTCCAGCATCACCATGCCCACGATCTCTCGGCCGCAGCGGGCCAACAACACCCGGCCGCCTCCAGCAATAAACCGGTGTGGATCAGCCAGCATCTCCAGATCCACCGGCTCCAGCAGGTCATACTCCAGCAGCCAGGGCAGAGAGATATCCTCCAGGTCCTGTTTGTAGCGCTCTTCGTAGTCAATGATCTCCACGGGCACCGTTTTGTCCATGGGGTACTCCCTCCTGTTTGCAAGTCTTTCTCCTTATTGGATAGAATACCATTGAACGGTCCCCACGTCAACCGCCGTCCGTTTGCAATCTGCCCCCTCCTCTGCTATCTTTTTCCCGTTCACATTTAATTTACAACCCTGCCTATTGACTTTTTTCCCGGACGGTGCTACATTATCTTTAGCACTCAGGTAGTATGAGTGCTAAAACGAAAGTGAGGTGGCTGCCATGGATTTGACGGAACGCAAAAAACGAATCCTGCGCGCCATCATCGAAAGTTACATTCAGTCCGCGGAGCCGGTGGGGTCCAAGGCCATTGCCTCTTCCATCGGCATGGAGATCTCCTCGGCCACCATCCGCAACGAGATGGCGGATCTGGAGACTCTGGGGCTGCTGGAAAAGCCCCATACCTCCGCCGGACGCATCCCCTCTCCCAAGGGATATCGGTTCTACGTCAACGAACTGATGGAGGAGCACAAGCTCTCCCTTCAGGAGACCCAACGCATCAATCAGGCCCTGCGCCTGAAGATGCAGGAGCTGGACCGGGTACTGGATCAGGCCGGCCGGGTGGTATCCCAGCTGACCAACTACCCCGCCTTTGCTCTGTCCTCCGGCATGAGCCGGGTAACCATCCGCCGGTTTGACCTTCTGATGGTGGAACGCAACGCCTTTATCATCGTAGTGATGACCGACACCAATGTCGTGCGAAACCGATTGATCCGCCTGCCCTCCGATTTGACGGAGGCTCAGCTGCAAATGCTCAACACCTTGCTCAACGCCACTTTTACCGGCCTGCCTCTGGATGAGATCACGCCGGAGCTGATGCGGGTGGCCCAGCACGCCGCAGGAGAGGCCTACGGGCTCATCTCCCTGGTGGTTTCCTTCGCGATGGAGGTGCTGGAGAGTCTGGAGCAGCGCACCGTCCACACCTCGGGCATCGCCCATCTGCTGGAGCTGCCTGAGTACCGCTCTTTGGAGCGGGCCCAGCCTCTGCTGAGCTACCTCTCCGAGGATGCCGATCCCGCCCGCTTCCCTGTACCCAAGGACGCCTCCATGAAGATCCTCATCGGCCCGGAAAACGTGGCCGACGCATTGAAGGATACCAGCGTGGTGGTAGCCAGCTACGACATTGGCGACGGAATGCGGGGTGTCATCGGTGTGGTGGGACCCACCCGTATGGATTATGCCAAAATAACCGCCCGCCTTTCCTATCTGGCCGAGGGACTGACCCGGCTGTTCGGGCAGGGCGAGCTGCCGGGCGGCAGCGACGATCATAAATAGGAGATGAGTGCATCCCATGAGTAAGAAAGAGAAACAGCCCGAAGAGGTCATCCCCGAGGAGCAGACCGTGCAGGCCGCCGAGACTGCGGAGGAAACCCCCAATCCTCTGTTGGAGGAGCTGGAGGCTCTGAAGCAGAATCTCACCGACCAGGAGGATAAATTCCTCCGCCTGGCCGCCGAGTACGACAACTACCGCCGCCGCAGCCAGAAGGAAAAGGAGTCTGCCTGGGCCGATTCCAAGGCGGAGACTGCCGCCGCCTTCCTGCCGGTATACGATAACCTGGAGCGGGCCCTCAAGCAGGACACCGCTGACGAGGCCTATAAGAAGGGCGTGGAGATGACCATGACCCAGCTGAAGGAGGTCCTCTCCAAGCTGGGCATCCAGGAGATCCCCGCTCTGGGCGAGGCCTTTGACCCCAACCTGCACAATGCCGTCATGCACGTGGAGGACGAGAACGCCGGGGAGAACACCATTGTAGAGGTATTCCAGGCCGGCTTCCGCACCGAAGAAAAGGTGATCCGGTTCTCTATGGTCAAGGTAGCGAATTAAAAGGAAGCGCTGAACCGCTGAGCAGGGGAGCCTGGACCGGAGCGAGGGCGAGCGAAGGGCCGCGAGGCGGCCCACAGACCAGCCCGAGACGCAGGGAAGGCGACCCGGCCGCGCGGCGTGAGAAGCGTGACATCAGGGCGCACAGTGTGCGCCCATCTCCCTACGTTAAAAAACAATTTACGATATATTGGAGGAATTGATTATGTCTAAGATCATCGGTATCGACCTCGGTACGACCAACTCTTGTGTCGCCGTTATGGAAGGCGGCGAGGCTGTTGTTATCGCCAACGCGGAAGGCAACCGCACCACCCCCTCTGTCGTGGCCTTCTCCAAGGACGGCGAGCGTATGGTGGGCCAGGTGGCCAAGCGTCAGGCGATCACCAATCCCGACCGCACCATCATGTCCATCAAGCGTGAGATGGGCTCCAACTATAAGGTGGACGTGGACGGCAAGGCCTACACGCCCCAGGAGATCTCCGCTATGATCCTGCAGAAGCTGAAGGCGGACGCCGAGGCCTATCTGGGCCAGCCTGTCACTGAGGCTGTTATCACTGTTCCTGCTTACTTCACCGACGCTCAGCGTCAGGCCACCAAGGACGCCGGCCGCATCGCCGGTCTGGACGTGAAGCGTATCATCAACGAGCCCACCGCCGCCGCTCTGGCCTACGGCGTGGACAAGGAGACCGACCAGAAGATCATGGTATACGACCTGGGCGGCGGTACCTTCGATGTGTCCGTGCTGGAGGTTGGCGACGGCGTCATCGAGGTGCTGGCCACCGCTGGTAACAACCGTCTGGGCGGCGACGACTTCGACAAGGCCGTCATGGACTGGATGGCCGCTGAGTTCAAGAAGGACACCGGCATCGACCTGACCGGCGACAAGGTTGCCATGCAGCGCCTGAAGGAGGCTGCTGAGAAGGCCAAGATCGAGCTGTCCGGCGTGACCTCCACCAACATCAACCTGCCCTATATCACCGCTGACGCCACCGGCCCCAAGCATCTGGACCTGACCCTGACCCGCGCCAAGTTCGACCAGCTGACCGCCTCTCTGGTGGAAGCCACCGCCGGCCCCGTCCGTCAGGCCATGAGCGACGCCGGCCTGAGTTCCGGCGAGCTGTCCAAGGTGCTGCTGGTGGGCGGCTCCAGCCGTATCCCCGCCGTGCAGGACATGGTCAAGAAGCTGACCGGGAAGGAAGGCTTCAAGGGCATCAACCCCGACGAGTGCGTGGCCATCGGCGCTGCTCTCCAGGGCGGCGTTCTGGTGGGCGACGTGAAGGGCCTGCTGCTGCTGGACGTGACTCCTCTGTCCCTGGGCATCGAGACCATGGGCGGCGTCATGACCAAGCTCATCGAGCGCAACACCACCATCCCCGCCAAGAAGAGCCAGGTGTTCACCACCGCCGCCGACAACCAGACCTCCGTTGAGGTCCACGTGCTGCAGGGCGAGCGTGAGATGGCTCAGTACAACAAGACCCTGGGACGCTTCAACCTGGACGGCATTGCTCCCGCCCGCCGCGGCGTGCCTCAGATCGAGGTCACCTTCGACATCGACGCCAACGGCATCGTGAACGTGTCCGCCAAGGATCTGGGCACCGGCAAGGAGCAGCACATCACCATCACCTCCTCCACCAACATGTCCAAGGAGGACATCGACAAGGCCGTCCGCGAGGCCGAGCAGTTTGCCGCCGAGGACGCCAAGCGCAAGGAAGAGGTTGACGTGCGCAACCAGGCCGACCAGGTGATCTACCAGACCGAGAAGGCCCTGGAGGACGCCAAGGACAAGATCGACGCCGGCGACAAGGCCAACGTGGAGGCCGCCCTCAACAAGCTGAAGGATGCCATGAAGGGCACCGACATTGAGGCCATTAAGACCGCCACCGAGGAGGCTTCCAAGGCCTTCTACCCCATCGCTGAGAAGATGTATCAGCAGGCCAATCCTCAGGGCGGCCAGGCCGGCCCCGACATGGGCGGCTGCGCCGGCGGTGACTGCGGCTCCTGCAACACCGACCCCAATGTGGTGGATGCTGATTATCAGGTCGTGGACGACGATCAGAAGTAATCAAATAGGAAAACGCCGCGGGCGGGGGCTTGTCCCCCGCCTGTGTGGCGTTCCGTTTTCTTCCAAACGGTGGATCGTGGAGGACTGCTCTTACACTTCACTTTCCACGCTCCACTTTGAAACAGAGGTGAACACCTATGCCTGAACAGAAACGAGATTATTACGAAGTCCTGGGCGTTGCCAAAACCGCCAGCGAGGACGAGCTGAAAAAGGCCTACCGCAAGCTGGCCAAGAAATACCACCCCGACCTGAACCCCGGCGACAAAGAGGCCGAGGCCAAGTTTAAAGAGGTCAACGAGGCCTATGAGGTCCTCTCCGACAAGGAAAAGCGTGCCAAGTACGACCAGTTCGGCCATGCCGGCGTGGACCCCAACTTCGGGGCCGGCGGCTTCGGCGGCGGCTTCGGCGGCTTCGATATGGGCGATATCGACCTGGGCGATATTTTCGGCTCCTTCTTTGGCGGCGGCTTCGGCGGCGGCGGCAGCCGCCGGGCCAACGGCCCCATGAAGGGCGAGACCCTGCGGGCCTCGGTGACCATCAGTTTTGAGGAGGCCGCCTTCGGCTGCGAGAAGGAGATCACCCTCAACCGCACCGAGAGCTGTGATTCCTGTAAGGGCACCGGCTGTGCCCCTGGTACCACGGCGGAGGTCTGTCCCGACTGCCACGGCAGCGGCACCATCCGCATCCAGCGGGGCGGCGGAGCCTTTACCTTCGCCACCACCACCACCTGCCCCAAGTGCGGCGGCAAGGGCAAGATCATTCACCAGCCCTGTAAGGACTGCGGCGGCACCGGCAATGTGCGCAAGCAGCGCAAGATCACCGTCAGCATCCCCGCCGGTATCGACAACGGCCAGGCCGTCTCCCTCCGGGGGCAGGGCGGCGCGGGCCGCAACGGCGGTCCCGCCGGCGACCTGCTCATCAGCGTCACCGTCCGCCCCCATGAGTTCTTCAAGCGGGACGGTACATCGGTGTTCCTGGAGCACCCGGTCACATTCCTTCAGGCAACCCTGGGCGCCGAGCTGGAGATCCCCACCATTGACGGCAAGGTGAAGTGGAACCTGCCTGCCGGTACCCAGCCGGGCACTACCTTCCGCCTGCGGGGCAAGGGCATCCCCTCCGTCAACGGACGGGGCCGGGGCGATCAGTATGTCACCGTCAAGGTACAGGTCCCCACCGACCTGACGAAGGAGCAGAAGGAGGCGCTGCGTGCCTATGGCGAAGCCATGGGCGAGATTCCAGCCAGTTCGGCGGACAGCGTAAAATCTTTCTTTGACAAACGCAAGAAGAAGAAATAAAATAAGAGGACGAGTACACGGTAACTCGTCCTCTTATTTTGTCTGTGAGGTGCTCCTATGGGACCTATTCGATACATCGTCTATCTCTTTCCCATCCTGACCATTGCGGCGCTGCTGAGCTTTTTCCTGTGGTATGCTCAGACCATGCGGGCCCCTCTGGCACAGCAGTTGGCTCCGCTCCCGGAAAAGAGACCCTTTACCTTTGCGGGGCGGCGGCATCCCCTGGTGAAAAAGGATGCCATCCCCATGGTGCTCATCACCATTCTCTATGCTTTTACCGCCTTCTTCAACCTGGGCTCTGCCACTGCACCTCAGAATCCGTGGGACTTTGGCAGCGGTAAATCGGAAACCTTCCTCATCCAGGAGGAGGAGCTGTTGGTTTCCAAGCTGTGGTATTTTTCCGGTCTGGGTACCGGTAAATACCAGGTGGAGATCTCTGCTGACGGTATGAACTGGCTGTCTCTGTGGCAGCGGAAGGACAATGCCGACGATCCTGACGAGATCACCGGTTACTACTGGGCCGACGGCGCCGGCTACGGCTCCAGCTATGCCATGACTCAGAATTACAACCAGTTGTTCAAATGGAATGAGATTACGTTTGATAACCCACAGTATATCCGCTATATCCGGATTACAGGACAGGCCAACAAGGGACTGCTGGAGCTGAACGAACTGGCCCTGTTTGATGAAAACGGAGCCCGCATCCAGGTCAGCGACAGCACCAATCCCCTCTTTGACGAGGCGGACACGGTGCCTGAAACCATCTCCTTTGAGAACTCCGCCTACTTTGACGAGATCTATCATCCCCGCACCGCCTACGAGCACCTTCGAAATGTCGAACCCTATGAGATCTCCCACCCCCCTCTGGGCAAGCTGATTATGAGCGTGGGTATCTCCCTGTTCGGCATGACTCCCTTCGGCTGGCGTTTCATGGGCACCCTCCTCGGCGTGGTTATGGTGCCTCTGCTCTACCTGTTTTTGAAAAACCTCTTTGGCCGTACCTCCATTGCCACCTGCGGCACCATTCTGCTGGCGGTGGATTTCATGCACCTGACCCAGACCAGGCTGGCTACCATCGACACCTACGCGTTCCTCTTTATTCTTCTGATGTACTATTTCCTGTACCGGTATCTGACCCTGCCCGACGGCGCCTCCTTCCAGCAGTGTGCCCTGCCCCTCTTCCTGTCGGGGCTGTTCTGGGGCATCGGCGCCGCCTCCAAGTGGACGGTGATCTACGGCTGCACCGGACTGGTGGCCCTCTATTTCATCGGTCTGGTGGTCAAGCTGCGCCGCTGGCCGGAGGAGGAGCGCCATGAGCGGGCAGGCTGGACGGTAAAAATCCTGGCCTTCTCTGTGCTGGCCTTTGCCATCATCCCCGTTATCATCTACATACTGTCCTATCTGCCCTACGCCACGGCTTCCGGGGATCTGTCTCTGGGGAACCTGTTCAGCGAGATGTGGGAGAACCAGAAATATATGCTCTCCTACCACAACGGCGTCACTTCTGCCCACCCCTACTCCTCCCGGTGGTACGAGTGGCTGGTCAATGCCCGGCCCATCCTGTACTATATGGACAATTCCGTGTCCGGGGTCACCACCCGCTTTGCTGCCTTCCTCAATCCTGTGGTTTGTTGGGGCGGTCTGGTGGCCATGCTGGTGTGCGCCGCCCAGGCCTTCCGTCCCCTGTGGGCCAAGCTGACCTTCTTTGGCCTCTCCGGACTGGGCGGGGCCGTCTCCGCCGCCTGGGTCACCGGCGTGTTTGACCCGGAGACCGATACCCAGACCCGACTGCTCTGCCTGGTACTCATCGTGGCCCTGCTGGTGCTCTATCTGGCTCTGGGCTGGTTTGTCAGCCGCGCCTTCCAGCAGTCCTCCCCCATTGCATTGTTCATTCTCATCGGCTATCTGGCCCAGCTGGTGCCCTGGTTCTTCATCGGTCGTATCACCTTCGCCTACCACTACTTCCCCTCGGTGCTCTTCCTCATCCTGGCTCTGTGCTATGTATTCTACACCCTGTCCAAGAAGGAAGAAATGGTCCGTTGGAAACCGGCCATGTATGCTGTCACCGGCGGCGCGGCGGCATTGTACGCTCTGTTCTATCCGGTGCTGGTGGGCCTCACCTATCCCAGCTGGTATGGAACCTGCATCTTAAAGTGGTTCCCCGCCTGGCCGTTTTAATATCCAGAGGGATCCAACTCTATAGATGTGGCTTTGCGGAATTCTGATCGGAAACACCCCCGGCGTCTCCGAACCCCTAGATGCAAATCCGCCGCGCCGCAAGCGGCACAGCGGATTTGATGCCCCTGGTTTCGCGCCCCGTGGCGCGGGTCGTGGTATGTTTGGGAGAAATGAATTCCCCCAAACATGGATTTTCACATTGCTGCTCTGGAGGCAATTCGATTATGTACCTGACCGACTATCATACCCACACCATGCTCTCTCCCGACGGCAGCGTGCCGCTGTCTGAAATGGCTGACGCCGCTGTGGCCGCGGGGCTAAACGAACTGTGCATCACTGACCACTGCGACCTGCTGGAACTCTATGGCGAGCCGGTGGACCACTACGACTGGCCCCCCGCTCTGAAGCAGTACGCCCAGACCGCCCCCCGCTATGCCGGCAAGCTGACCATCCGCCTGGGCCTGGAGTTCGGCATGGCCCACCTGAATCCGGAACTGAGCCGCACCATTCTGGACCAGCCGGAGCTGGATTTTGTACTGGGATCGATCCACAACCTGCGCCCCGAAAAGGGGGGGACCGACTTCTACTACGTGGAGTACCCTGATCCCGCAGCCTGCTATGCTGCGCTGGATGATTATTTTGCTTCCATGGCACAGCTGGCAGTCACTGATTTCTACGATGTGCTCAGCCATATCATCTACCCCCTGCGCTATATGGATCACCCCATCTCCCTGGACCGCTACCACGACGACCTGGACGGCATCTTCCGGGCAGCGGCGGAACGGGGCCGGGGCATCGAGATCAACACCTGGCGGGGCCGCACACTGAAGGAGTGGCTGCCGGTGCTCCGACGGTTCAAGGCCTGCGGCGGTGAGATTGTCACCATCGGCTCAGACGCCCACACCACCGACGGGGTGGGCAAGGGCTGTTTGGAGGCCTGCGGCCTGTTGGCAGAGGCGGGGTTCCGCTATCTGGCGACCTATGAAAAGCGCAAACCAGTATTCCACACATTGTAAGGAGGAGTCATATCATGATCGCACTGGGTTCTGACCACGGAGGACTGGCCCTCAAGCGCCACGTCATGGACTATCTGGACCAGCATCAGCTGGCCTACAAGGATTACGGCTGCTACACATCTGACAGCTGCGACTATCCCGACTTCGGCCGGGCGGCGGCTGAGGCGGTGGCCTCTGGCGAATGTGACCGGGGCATCGTCATCTGCACCACCGGCATCGGCATCTCCATTGCCGCCAACAAGGTGAAGGGTATCCGCTGCGCCCTGTGCAGCGAGCCCCTGTCCGCCGAGATGACTCGTCGGCACAACAACGCCAATATGCTGGCTATGGGCGGCGGTCTCATCGGCAACAACATGGCTGACAAGATCCTGGACGCCTTCCTCAATACAGAGTTTGAAGGCGGCCGCCACCAGCGCAGGGTGGACAAGCTGGAGGGCTGAGACTCTATTTCTTTTGCAAATATGATAGGCGTATCAAGTGACTGGGAATGCTGAGACGTGTACCAGGTTGTGAGAAAGCAACCAGCCGGTTTCCAAAAGGGCATCCGATATCAGGCGGTGATGCCCTTGAGCGGGATACTTTTTGTAGGTGGTCCCCGACACAGCCCCGTCAGCTTGATTTGACCTCCCATGCTTCTGCACCGGGGTCGCTTGAAGCGGCGTAGCTGTTCCATCTGGCGTCGGCGATTTGCTGCTATACAGCCCGGTGTATGAGTTGCCGTTTTCTTTATCTTATTATGAAAAAAGTAGACACTCACATTTTTGTGAGTGTCTACTTTCCTTTTACAGGCGTCCCTTGAAACGGAACGGCCTTTTACACAGGAATCAGCCCTTCAGGCTTTCCGCCCAGGCAGCATACTTGGCCACCTTCTCATCGGCCTCCGCCTTGGTAGCGCCGTTGGCCAGGACATACACCTTGACCTTGGGCTCGGTGCCGGAGGGACGGACGATGAGGCTGGTGCCGTCGGCCATCTCGTAGCGCAGCACGTTGGAGCCGGAAAGTTCCATGGTGCTCTTACTGCCGTCAGCCACGCTGACCACAGAGCCGTCCCTGTAGTCCTTCTGCTGCTTCACTGCTACGCCGGCAATCTCCACCGGGGGGTGCTCCCGCAGACCCGCCATCAGGTCGGCCATCTTCTTCAGGCCGTCCAGACCGGGCATCACCAGGTTCAGGGTCTTCTCGCCGTAGAAGCCGTACTTCTCATAGCACTGCTGGAGGGCGTCGTACAGGGTCATGCCCTGTCCGGCGTACCAGGCGGCCATCTCGGTAAGGGAGAGGGCGGCGGTGACGGCGTCCTTATCCCGGACGTAGTCGCCCAGCATATAGCCGTAACTCTCCTCATAGGCAAAGATCACCTTACCCTCTCCGGCGGCCTCCAGCGCATTCTTCTTCTCGGCCATAAACTTAAAGCCGGTAAAGGTATCGCAGCAGGTGACGCCGTTGGTCTCGGCCACCTTGCGGGCCATCTCGGTGGTGACGATGGTCTTGAGGGCCACCGGCTTGTCCGGCATCTTGCCGGTGCGCTGCTTGGCGCCGATCAGGTAGTCCAGCAGCAGCACACCAGTCTGGTTGCCGGAGATGGTGATGTACTCGCCCTGATCGTTGCGCACCATGATACCCACACGGTCGGCGTCGGGGTCGGAGCCCAGAATGAAGTCGGCCCCTTCCTTCTTGGCCAGATCCACAGCCAGGTAGAAGCCCTCGGGATTCTCCGGGTTGGGGGAGACCACGGTGGGGAAGTTGCCGTCAATGACCATTTGCTCAGGGACGCAGATGACGTGCTTCATGCCCAGACGCTTCAGCGCCTCGGGGATCAGCTTATAGCCGGTGCCGTGGAAGGGGGTGTACACCATCTTAAAGGTATCGGCCACCTTCTCCACAGCGGCCTTGTCGTTGACCTGGCCCATCACATTGGCCAGGAACTTCTCGTCGGTCTCCTCGCCCATGAGGGTGATGAGGCCGGCCTTAACCGCCTCGTCATAGTCCATGCGCTGGATGGAGTCAAACAGGTCCAGCTCCTCCATCTTGGCGGCAATGGCGGAGGCGTGGTGGGGGGGCAGCTGAGCGCCGTCCTGCCAGTAGACCTTGTAGCCGTTGTACTCCTTGGGATTGTGGCTGGCGGTCACGTTGACGCCGGCAATGCAGCGATACTCCCGGACGGCAAAGGACACCTCAGGGGTGGGACGCATGGCGTCGAACAGACGGACCTTGATGCCGTTGCCCGCCATAACGCAGGCGGTCTCACGGGCAAAGTCGTCGGAGTGGTTGCGGCAGTCGTAGCAGATGGCAACGCCCCGCTCCACCGCCTCGGGGCCCTCCGCCTTAATGACCTCGGCAAAAGCCTGAGTGGCGTGGCGGATGACGTGGATATTCATCTGATGCAGGCCCACGCACATAGTGCCGCGCAGACCGGCGGTACCAAACTCCAGAGGAGCAAAAAAGCGGCTCTCGATTTCCTTCTCGTCGCCGGAGATGGAACGCAGTTCCTCCTTTTCAGCCTCGCTGAGGGCGGGACTGTTGAGCCACTTCTCATATACATCACGATAAGCCATGGGAATTACCTCCAATACCTCAAATTCAGCAAAAGCACATCTCTGCGCTTGTGATTATAGCACAAACTAACCGGTATATCTACCCTGTTTTTTGGGAGTTTACGCCGTGAGGTGCAAAAATTTTCCTGCCCTTCACTTATGGTACCCGGAACCCTCCACGATCTTGAAGCAGCGGTAGATCTGCTCCAGCAGCATGACCCGGGCCAGGTGGTGGGGGAAGGTCATGGGAGACATGGACAGGCGCAGGTCGGCCTTCTCCTTCAGGGAAGGGTGCATGCCGTAGGAGGAGCCGATGAGGAAGGTCAAGGTATTTTTGCCCTGACCCGTCCATCCCTCCAGTCGGGCAGCCAGCTTCTCGCTGGAGAGGAGCTGGCCCTCCACGCACAGGGCCACCAGCGCCCCGCCCTTGGGGATCTTGGCGGTTACCGCCGCGGCCTCCTTTTCCAGCGCGGCGTCGATCTGGGCCCGGGAGGGGTTCTGAGGCAGCCGCTCCTCGGGCAGTTCGGTAATCTGGAGCTTGCAGTAGCCCCCCAGCCGCTTGACATATTCCGCCGCCCCGTCTATGTAGAACTTTTCCTTCAGCTTGCCCACGCAGATGATATGGATGGGAATTCCTTTCATACGCTGTACCTCCGTCCCGGTTCACTGCGGGGCGCCACGTCCAGCAGTACGTCCCGGCCGGGAACGGCTCCCATACGGGTGAGGGAAGCCCCCACCACCTGTCGGGCCCGCTCCGGGGTGTTGTTCTCGTGAGACAGGTGGGCCAGCACCACGGTGGAGGTTCCCGCCGCCACAGCGGAGCACACCAGGGCAGCCCCGGCCTCGTTGGACAGGTGGCCCCGGTCCCCCAGGATGCGGTCCTTGAGGAAGTAGGGGTAGGGACCGGAGCGGAGCCACTCCACGTCGTGGTTGGCCTCAGCCACCAGCAGACTGGCCCCTCGGATGCCCGCCTCCACCTCGGGGGTCACATGGCCCAGGTCGGTGACCACCGCCGCCTTTCTGCCACCGGCGGAGAGGGCGTAGCCGGTGCTTTCAGCGGCGTCATGGGGGGTGGGGAAGGTTTCCACGTCAATGGAGCCGATGGAGAAGTGTTCCCCCGGCGTAAAGGGATGGAACACCTCCTCCAGAAAGGCAATGCGGTAGCACAGCTGACGTCCGGTGCCCCGGCTGGCGTACACCGGCACCTTCCGCTGCTTGGTCAGGGTGGTGAGGCCGGAGATATGGTCGGTGTGCTCATGGGTGATGAGTACGGCGGACAGGCTGGCGGGATCCACTCCCAGCCCCTTCAGTGCGGTGGTAATACGGCGGCAGGAGATGCCGGCGTCCACCAGAATGTGGGTGTCGCCATCGCTGACCAGCAGGCTGTTGCCGCTGGAGCCGCTGGCCAGGGTACACAGTTGAAGCACAAAATCGCTCCTTTCCAGAAAAAACAGGCGGAGGAGTTCCCCCGCCTGCATAAGATCTATGTTGATCATCCAACCTGGGCCTGTTTGTCCTCGTCGGGGGTGACCACCACACGGATATCAGCCCCCACACCGGACAGCTTGCGGACAATGTCCTCATAGCCGCGCTCGATATGGTGGATACAGCCGATCTCCGTGGTGCCCTGGGCGGCCAGTCCGGCAATGACCATGGCCGCGCCTGCCCGCAGGTCACAGGCCTGGATGCGGGCGCCGGTAAACTTCTCCACGCCCTCGATGACGGCGATCTTACCGTCCACCTGGATCTGAGCGCCCATGCGGCGGAACTCATCCGCATAGCGGAAACGGTTGTCCCACACGCCCTCGGTGACTACGCTGGTGCCCTCCGCCAGGCAGAGAACAGCGGCGATCTGGGGCTGCATATCGGTGGGGAAGCCGGGGTAAGGCAGGGTCTTGACGTTGGTGCGGGTCAGCTTGCCCGTGCGGCGCACCAGCACGGCGTCGTCCTGCTCCTCCACATCCACGCCCATTTCCAGCAGCTTGGCGGTGATGCACTCCAGATGCTTGGGGATCACGTTCTTGATGAGTACCTCGCCGCCGGTGGCAGCCACGGCGGTCATATAGGTGCCCGCCTCGATCTGGTCGGGAATGATGGAGTAGGTGCCGCCGGTCAGCCGCTCCACGCCCCGGATCTTAATGACATCGGTGCCGGCGCCCATGATCTCAGCGCCCATGGAGTTGAGGAAGTTGGCCAGGTCCACGATGTGGGGCTCCTTGGCGGCGTTTTCAATGATGGTCATGCCGTCGGCCAGAGCGGCGGCCAGCATGATGTTCATGGTGGCGCCCACGGAGACGATATCCAGATAGATCTGGGTGCCGCTCATCCGGCCGTTGGCGGCCTTGGCATGGATGTAGCCGCCCCGGACGTCCACGTTGGCCCCCATGGCTACAAAGCCCTTGATATGCTGGTCAATGGGCCGGCCGCCAAAGTCACAGCCGCCGGGCGGAGGAACCTCAGCAGAGCCAAAGCGGCCCAGCAGAGCGCCGATCAGGTAGTAGGAGGCCCGGATCTTGCGGGCAAGCTCCTCGGGTACCCGGGCATTGCGGATGTGGGAGCAGTCCACATCCACGGTGGTACGGTTGACGGTACGCACGTCAGCGCCCAGTTCCTGCAAAATGTTGAGCAGCAGCGTTACATCGCTGATCTGGGGCAGATTTTCAATGCGGCATACCCCGTCCACCAGAAGAGCGGCGGGGATGATAGCAACAGCGGCGTTTTTTGCGCCGCTGATGTCGATCTCTCCATAAAGCGGTTTCCCGCCGTGAATCACATACTTTGTCAAAATGCAACCCTCTATTCCTTCCGCCGGGGAACACACCGCACCGGCGGTATCCAAGGCCGGGGCAAACCGGCGCCATAAAACATCTTCAAACGACTGCCTGCGGCAGAGCGCTCCAATACGCATACATTATAACATAACATATCATAAAATCAAAGACATTTCTTCAGTGCCTTTGAGGTAGGACTGTTTTGATCATAATTTACCCTGCTATACGGAAAATATACCGCTGAGTAGGACAAAATGGACACATAATCTGGGAAAAGACTCTGCTTGTTCGCTGCACTGGGTCCGAAATATTATACCCTATGGAAGTGCTTCTGTCTTTCTGAAAAATGCACAAAAAAAGCCATGGGAAGCTGTGAATTTCGCAGCTTCCCATGGCAGGATGTGGATGCTATTCTTTATTTGCTTTGTTTATCCCGCACCAGAATGTGGGTCACGTTGGGCTGGCTGGTGGGGCGCACATCCACCTCAAAGCGGGAGAGGGATTTGACCAGCTTGGACAGTTTGGAAAAACCAAAATTTCGGGGGTCGAAGTCGGGCTGCTTTTTCACCAGCAGATTGCCCAACTCCCCCAGAGCGGCATAGCCATCCTCGTCAGCAATGGTATCCACCGATTCGGCAATGAGCTTGACCACTGCCTGGGGCACCTTGTGCTCCGTATCCTGAGGCTGGGCCGGGGTCTCCTTCTTTTTCTGGGGCTTCTGGGCCTTGGGCTTTTCCTCCTCGGCCCTGGCTTGCTCCGCGGCTGCCCGGATGACCTCAATGTAAACAAATTTGTCGCAGGCTACGATAAAGGGATTGGGGGTCTTGCGCTCGCCCATACCGTAGACCTTTTTGCCTGCCTCCCGCAGCCGCACGGCCAGACGGGTGAAATCGCTGTCGCTGCTCACCAGCACGAAACCGTCCACCTGGCCGGTGTAGAGGATGTCCATGGCGTCGATGATCATGGCCGAGTCGGTGGCATTCTTGCCGGTGGTATAGCTGTACTGCTGGATGGGGGTAATGGCGTTTTCCAGCAGAGGGCCCTTCCAGGAGGCCAGGTTGGGGGTGGTCCAGTCCCCGTAGATCCGCTTGATGGTGGGGGTGCCGTATACCGCCACCTCGGCCATGATATCCCCAAGGGCCGAGCGGGGGGCGTTGTCCGCGTCGATGAGCACGGCCAGACGCAGATCGGTCTGTTCTGACATGGCGGTCCTCCTTAAGCCAGTACGAAGTGATAAAAGCGCAGCATCTCATACCAATCCTTCGTTGCAAAGGAGAGGGTACGGCTGTCCTTCAGACAGGCGCCGGGATAGAAGCTGCGGCGGTAAGCCAGTTTATGATCGTGGAAGGTAACGGCGGTCTCAAACTGCTCCGGCATGGGTACCACGCAGTTTGCCGCCCGCTTTACCGCCTCCTCCGCCCCCTTACGGATGGCATCCGCTGCGGCGGCGGGGTGCATGGACAGTACGCCGCCCCCTACGCCCTCATTCACCGGAACGGTGACGATGGCGGGGATGAGCTGCCGGGCGCTGTCGCACAGGTCCTTGTCTCCGGACAGGAAGCAGACAGGCACGCCGAAATAACCGGCGATGTAGGCGTTGATGAGAAACTCGCTGGCGGGCCTTCCGTTGAGCAGCACCTGGGCGCAGTCGGTGGTCATGGTATGGGACAGGGGATTGCCGCCGCAGGAACTCCAGGCGTGGTAGCCGGTAAACAGCACACCGCCGAATTTTTCCCGGTCCAGCCCAGCCATCATACACAGAGGGTCGCCGGTCCAGCCCCGGAAGATGCGGGTCTCACGGGGGAGGGCGGCGGCATCCAGGTTACGGGCGGAGTCATGGGCGTCCTTCACCAGCAGGCCATCCGCCCCGCCGGCCAGAGCGCCGTGACAGGCGGCGGCCACTTCGGCGGTCATCTGTTTTCGGAAGGGCTCATAATCGAACGTGGAGCCCCGCTCGGTCTCTTTCCAGTCGGCAATGCCGCAAGTTCCTTCGATGTCGGCGCTGAGATAAAATTGCATAGGACAGGCCTCCCAAGCGTTTTTTTCAGTATATCATAGTTTTTTGGCTTGAGGCAACTTGGTGGAGCTGCTATTTTACGCAGCCATTGCAGCAATTTGCCGTCTAAAAGCGTATATAGGGTGAAAGGGGGAGAGAGGAAATGGACCCCAACCGGTTGGAAACACTGATTCAGATTCATCAAAATACCCTGTACCGGGCTGCCCTGGCCATTCTTGGGGATGCCCATGAGGCGGAGGATGCGGTGCAGGACGCCTTCCTGCGCTGCCTGGAGAAGGGGCCGGAATTTGAAAGCCCCGCCCATGAGAAGGCCTGGCTGCTGCGGGTCACCGTCAATGGCTGCAAGAGCCGCCTGCGCTCACCCTGGCGGCGGCGCACCGACCCGCTGCTGGATACCTACCCTGCCGCGGACCCGGAGGAGCAGGGCTTGCTGGACGCCATTATGGCCCTGCCCGCCAGGGACCGGACGGTGCTTCATCTCTACTATTATGAGGGGTACCAGACCGCCGAGATCGCCGAAATGACCGGCTGGCGGGAGGGTACCGTCCGCTCCCGGCTCACCCGGGCCAGGGCAAAACTGGGGGCGCTGCTGAAAGGAGAACAGGAATGAACCGATATCGTGACTATATGGACCGCATTGCCGCCCCGGCATCCCTGGCGGACCGGGTGTTGGAGGGAAAGCGGCCCCGGCGGGCCCGTCCTGCTTTGGCGGCGGGCGTTCTGGCGGCCTGCTGTCTGGTGGCGGCGGCAGGTGGCTGGCAGCTGTGGCGGGGGAGAAGTCTGGCTGGACCCAATCCCACGGCGGGGGTGGCGGCCACGCCTCAGATGAGCCAGCAAGTGACCCAGGAGGGAGATCACACCCTGGTGGTGGAGGACGCCTTTGGGGGACAGCCTCACAGCTTCCCCAATGTGCCCGGTTATGATTACCATTACCCCGACTGTACCGGCTCGGAGGCCCTGGCAGGAGACTACGCTTATCCCGAGGGGTGGTTTATGGAGCTGCTGTCCGCCCAGGAGATCATCGCCGTGCTGGGCGGTACTGATGCGGTGCCCTGGACGCTGGACTGGACCGGCTTTGGCCTGGACGGCACGGTGATCTACGACGGGGAGGGAAATCCCTGGCGAATCGATATTATGGGCCAGCGGGGAGAGGATACCCTGCGTTTGGAACTGTGGCCGGGCCGGGAGCCCCTCATTGATCTGCTCTATGCAGATGCCGCCGTCCAGGAGGTGGACGGGGTGGAGGTCACCACTTACTCCCTCTACTACGATCAGGACGGAGACGATACCAAGGAGTACACCTACCATGCCGATTATTTTGATGGGAACATGGGGATAAACTTCACCTGTACCAGCAAAGACGAGGGGATCGCTGCCTGGCTGACCAATCTGGTGGTGGGTCACAAGGGCTTTACCGCCGAGGGCCTGGACGCCCCGAAGGGCGGGAACCATACGGTAGGTCTGGGTACCGCCCGGCTCTACGGCAGCGGGGAACTGACCCTGGGCGAGGCCTATCAGCAGGAGCTGGCGCCCTATCTGCCCGACCAGTCGGCCCTGCCCGACGGCTTTGCCTTTGAGAGCGCCCAGTGGCATTTTGACGATTTGGAAGATAGCATGAGTATCCTGTGGTGCCGGGGCGATGACTATATCAGCGTCTCTGTGGGCCGCTTTCCCGATGGTACTTCCCTGCTGGCCCCCGACTTCCAGCCGGATGAGGTAGTCACCCCTCAGGCTCTGGAGTGGATCGGTTACTATGAAGACGATGACCATGGGGATACCCCGGGCTGGCGGTACAGACCCTTCACCGTCCATTATACTGAGGCAGACGGAGTGACGGTGGCCGTCAGTTATTCGATCAGGGGCTTGAACCTGGAGGAGACGGCCGCCTTTGTAAACAGCAGCCCGGCCAGCCAATCCCGTGTCCACCCCGTCACTGGAGCCGTTGATTGAAACAAAAGCGCGGAACCGTCCGGTTCCGCGCTTTTTATTATATGGATTTAAGGCAGGATCACTTCGTCCTCCTCCGTGACCCCGGACAGGATCTCCACATAGTCGCTGCCCCAGAGGCCGGTCTCCACGGTGACCGTCTCGGCCTTGTCGTTTCGCAGCACCTGAACGGTATCTCCGTCCACCGCCTTCACAGGCACACGGAGGCAATTCTCTTTCCCCTCCGTGAGAATGGATACCGACACGTTCATGCCGTCCCGCAAGCCGTCGGTGTTATCCAGGGCGATCTCCACAGTGTAGTCGGTGACGCCGCCGGAGGTAACGCCGGTGTCCTCCACCCGCCGCACCGAGCCGGTGTAGGTGCGCTGCTCCCCAGTGTCGGTGGTAAAGGTGATGGATACGCTCTGGCCGGTACCCACTCGGTCGATGTACTGCTCGTCGATGCTGGCGTGGACGCACAGGGCTTCAGGCTGGGCCAGCACCGCCATGGGATTGCCGGCGGAGGCCAGATCCCCTTTCTTGGACGTGCGGGAGAGGATGATCCCGTCCGCCGGAGCGGTGATGGTGTAATCCTCCCGCTGATCGATGAGTTGGTCCAGGCTGGCCTGAGCCGAATTCACCTGGACCTGGGCGGCGTCCACCTGAAGCTTGGCGTTATTGACCTGGAGCTGGGCGTTGTCCACGGCGTTGGTCAGGCTGTCATTTTTCAGGGTAAGCACCGTCTGCCCGGCGGTGACCGTCTGGCCCTCCTTTATGGAGAGGGTGAGTACCTGTCCTGACTGACCGGCGTAGATGGACTGTTCGGTGGTGTAGGAGATGGTACCGGCTTCCATGCACATCACCCCATTCACCGACGCCATGGCGGTGGAACCGCTGGCCAGGGTGCCGGGATTGCGGAAGGAGAACTCCACATTGACGCCGGTGCGGCTGCCGCTGAGGGCCACGGGCGTGTCATAGACCCGCACCACCGTGCCGGTGAGGGTGTCCGCCTTGCCGGGGAAGGAGATGATGGCGGCAGAGCCCGGCGTCAGGGCCTTGGCGTCCTCCAGGGCGAAGGGGACGGTGAGTTTCAGATTCACGCTGTCCACCACCTGGGCCACCGGTGTGCCGGCGGAGATGAAGTCTCCCACATGGACGTTGACTGTTGTTATCGAGCCGGAAGCGTGAGAGACCACTGTCAGGTCGGCGCAGGCGGCCTGGGCCTGGGACAGACCCACCTTGGCCTGATTCAGCGCGGCCACCGTCTGCTCCAGGGCCACCTGGGCGCTGTCCACCGACAGCTGGGCCTGGACGATCTGGTCCTCCAGAGCGTCGGAGTCGATGGTGTACAGAACCTGACCCGCCGTTACGGTGTCACCCTCCTGAAAGGTACACTCCGTCACCGTGCCGCTGACGGTGGGGACGATGGCATAGTTGTCGGCGTAGGTCACGGTGCCGGTATCCTCCACCCGGTACTCCACCGGGCCGGTATCAGGCTGGACCGTGCGGTACCCGTCCTGATCGGAGCCGGAGCAGCCGCCCAGCAGAAGCAGGCTCAGCACAGACAAAAGCGCCGTGCCCCGCCGCCAATACACAACTTTCATAAGAAACACCCCCGTGTGCTATTCCACGCTTTTCAGCGCACCCAGCATATCGATCTCCCGCATTTTCCGCCCGATGATCACATTGACGCCCAGGGCAAAGATCATGGTGACCGCGCATGACAGGCTGATGGCCATGGGGGTGATGATCACCTCCAGAGGCATGGCGGTGACGGAGAGGATCAGGAACCGGTCCAGAGCGATGCCCAAAGGAATGCCGCACAGAATACCGGCTCCGGCGAAAATCAGGTTTTCGCTCAGCTGCAATTTTTTGATCTCTTTTTCGTAAAACCCCAGGACCATCAGGGTGGCCAGGCTGCGGATCTGTTCATAGAAGCTCATGATGCCCAGGTTATAGATGACGATGCAGGCCAGCCCGCCGCCAAAGAGGATGAGGATGTAGACCACCATTGTCATATTGGTGATTCTCTCTACCAAGGCGTGGGTAACAGCCGCCCGGCTCTGCCAGCCGTCCACAAAGTCGTACCGGTCCAGTTCCGTTTCCAGTGCGTCAGCATCCTGGGTGGTGAGGTAGGCTGTGGTGGGAGTATAGGCCTTGCCCAGATCCCGCCACAGACTGCGGCTGATATAGGCGCCGCTGACACACCGGTTGACCTCGGCTACCCTTAACCTGTAGTAATGGTTGTCGCCGGTAAATCGGAGGGTAATGATATCGCCCTCCTTTACGCCCAGATCGTCGGCCAGCAGCTTCTCCAGCACCACCCCGTCCTCCGGCGGGATAAGGGGCCCGGCGGCATAGGGATCATACAGGTGGAGAGAGACGGTATCCTCAGTCACCGTCAGCATAGAGGTGGTCCGCTGGTCGCCTGTGTACATCCAACAGGCGGTGGTCATCTCCAGTTCCGCCCCGGTGATGCCGGGGGCATTGGTCAGCCGGCTGTACTGGGCTTCGGTGACTGAGCTGTTCAGACTGGCCATCATGTCATACTTGTTCTGGTTTTTGGCCAGAGCGTCGGAGTAGGCGTCCATGGAGTCTCTGATGGCAAAGGCCATAAATACCAGGGCCATACAGAAGGCGATGCCTACCACGCAGGTAAGCATCCGCACCTTGTTGCGGAAAGTGTTGCGGATGATGTACTTGCTGTTGAAGCCCAGCCGCCGCCACAGAGGGCCGATCTGTTCCAACAGAACCGTCTTGGCGTTTTTGGGGGGCTTGGGGCGCATACACTGGGCGGGACTTTCCTTCAGCAGAGAACGGGCCACCAGCCAGGCGCTGCCCAGGCAGCACAGGGCGGTAAGACCGGCCGCCTGGCCCCAGGCGGAGAAATCGTGGTAGATGGTATAGGAAGGCAGGTCGCAGCCAGTGGCGATGGTCCACACGATAAGCTGGGAGATGTATTTGCCCAGCAGTGCGCCGGTGGGAAAGCCCACGATGACCACCAGCAGCGCGTGGAGCAGGTAGTAGATCATAATGGTGCGGTCGTCATAGCCCAGCGCCTTGAAGGTACCGATGTCCATACGGGCATTTTCAATGAGCCGGTTCATGGTGCTCACCATCATCAGCACCGCGCACAGGAAGAACAGGGTGGGGAAGAAGGTGAGGATGGGTGCCAGGTTGTCTTTGCTCTCCATGAGAGCATAGGCGGGCTGGTTGTCCTTGAGAGCCAGGATGTTGACCACTTTGTTGCCCAGTACGTCGTCAATGGCCTCCCGAACGACAGAGGCGGGAATGTCATTGGCTGTGGTGATGCAGACCTGGGTATATTGATTGGCCCCCATCACCCCACTGAGGACTTCCTCGTCCACATAGGCAAAGGCGAAGCGGGACAGGTTGGGGGAGGGATTGGTGGCGTTGATATTATAGAGACACTCCGGGTCCTTGCCCACGCCGCAGATCTGGAGCCGCAGGTGGACACCCAGGCCGGTTAGGGTGATCTCGTACCAGTCGCCCACCTCCAGACCGTGGGCGGCGGCGTACTGGTCGCTGAGGAAGATTTCCCGACTGTTTTGGGGCAGGGAGCCTTCCACAATATAAGGGGTGTTGATGGAAAAGTCGGCCACGCCGTAGAGGGTGAGGGTCAGATCGCTGTCATAGCGGTCCTCAGCGTCCAGCACCACCCGAGGCTGTACGCCGGAGATCCCCCCAATGGCCGACAGATCCCGGCAGTCCCTCTGATCCAGGCCGACGCCGGAGATCCAGTAGTCGGCCACATTTTGAGTGTCGTAATAGTCGCCCATCAGCCGGTCTACGTTATAAATGATGCCGCTGAGGCCGGTATACACCACCACGGCGATCATAGTGATGATACTCACCGAGATCAGCCGGGAGGCGGTGCGCCGCAGGTCGCGGAAAAAGTTTTTCCAGATCATGCTACCACTCCAGTTCCTGTACCGGCACCGGGTTGGGATTCTCCTCAAAGGATTCGATCTTGCCACTCTTCATGCGGATCAGCACATCGGCGGTAGGGGCCAGAGCGCCGTTGTGGGTGACCACCACCACCGTCTTTTTGCTCTGCTTGCACAGATCGTACAGCAGGGCCAGGATGGATTTGCCTGTCACATAATCCAGGGCGCCGGTGGGCTCGTCGCACAGCAGCACGTCGGGGTTTTTGGCCAGGGCGCGGGCAATGGCGCCCCGCTGCTGCTCGCCGCCGGAGCACTGGGCGGGAAAGTTCCGCCGCCGCTCGTCCAGCCCCACCATGCGCAGCACCTCCCGGGTGTCCAGAGGGTTGGGGCAGATCTGGCTGGCCAGTTCCACATTTTCCTCCACCGTCAGGTTGGGCATCAGGTTGTAGAACTGGAACACAAAGCCAATGCTCTCCCGGCGGTATTGGGTGAGCTGGCGTTTGTTAAAACCGGAGATCTCTTTCTCGTTGACAAAGACCTTGCCGCCGGTGGGGGAGTCCATGCCGCCCAAAATGTTGAGGACCGTGGATTTGCCGGCGCCGCTGGCCCCCAGAATGATGGTGTATTTGCCCTCGGGGATGGCAAAGCTGATGTCGTCCACCGCTTTGATCACCGTTTTGCCCATGATGTATTCCCGGGACACGTGCTCCAGTCGAACGCCCGCCATAGGGATGACACCTCCCTAAAATTGGTTAAAAGATACGGATATCGATGGAATTACAGAAATTATTTGTGCTATTATGCTATATTATAACACCGCATATTTGCTTTCTCAATCCCTGGGGGAAAGACGGGATAAAAAATCATCTGCGGTTTCCGAAATAACCGCAGATGATCTGATGTTATGAGAATTGATAGATGCTGTCGGCGATGGGCGCAAAGCTGGCCTGGAAGAAGACGGCGCAGGCTTTGGCTATGTAGGCCGGGTCCTGACTGCCGGCGGTCTCCACGGCAGAGTGCATGGCCAGCTGGGCCATGCCGATGTCCACCATAGGGATGCTGACGGCCTGGCTGAGCAGATTGCCCAGGGTGGAGCCGCCGGGCTCGTCGGCCCGGTTGGCAAAGATCTGCACCGGCACTCCGGCCTGCTGGCAGACGGCTTTGAACAGACCGGCGGTGAGGCCGGTGGTGGTGTACTTCTGGTTGGCGGACAGCTTGATGACAACGCCGCCGTTGGGGTAGACCTTGTTGGCGGGGTCGGCCTTTTCGGTGAAGTTGGGGTGGACGGCGTGGCCGTTGTCTGCACTGAGGAGCATACTGCCGGTCAGAGCCTGCCGGACCTGCTGGTCGTCCAGCTTCAGGACATGGGCAACGCGGGAGAGCACATCGGGCAGGAAGGAGCTGAGGGCGCCCTGCCGGGTGCCGCTGCCCACCTCCTCGTTGTCAAAGAGACAGTAGACCTGGCCCAGCTTGTCCTGAGGGGCGGCGGTGAGCAGGCCCTCCAGGGTGGCGTAGGCGCAGCCCAGATCGTCGATGCGGGGGGCCTGGAACAGCTCTCCGGCGGGGCCCAGCACCACCGGATGCTGCCGGGGACAGAGGGTGAGATCGGTGGACAGAATGTCCTCAGGGTTCACGTTCAGCTCCTGAGCCACCAGCTGGCTGAGGGAGGGGCTGCCTGCCAGGCCGTACAGGGGCTGCATATCCTTCTGAGCGTTGTAATCATGGCCCCGGTTCACATCCCGCTGCTGATGGATGGCAAGGCTGGGGATGGTGAGCAGGTCCCGGTCCAGGTAGACCAGGCGGCTCTCCACGCCATGGACGGTTTTGACAATGGCCCGGCCTGCCACAGTCAGGGGCCGGTCCAGCCAGGAGGCGCAGTTCATGCCGCCGTAGCCCTCCGTGGAAAGACGGAGGTAGCGCTTGTCCCCCTCCAGCACGTCGCCCTTGATATAAAAGGTGGGGGAGTCGCTGTGGGCGGCGGTCATCCGCCAGCCGGCGAGAGCATTTTTAGGCAGCCGGAAAGCGATAAGACTGCTCTGGTTGCGGGTGGTATAATAGCCCTTGCCCCACTCCAGAGTCCAGGACGCGCACTCCTCCAGCCGGGTGAAGCCTGCCTCCTCCAGCAGGGCGGCGGCGCTGCCTACGGCGTGGTAGGGGCTGGGGCTGCGGGAGATGAAGTTCATCAGTTGATGCAGGGTATCCATATTTGGTAACCTCCTGGGTGAAAATCCGAAGATATGATAAAAAGCCGCGAACGCTGCAACGTCCGCGGCGGTATGGTACGGGTAGTGGGGGTCGAACCCACACGCCTTGCGGCACAGGAACCTAAAGGTGATGTCACCTTAGTGAAAGCTGGTCGCCGTCTATGTCAATGGTGTCTTCAAGAAGGCGCAGTGCGGAATCCAATATTTCATTGATTGTTTTGCCCACGCGGTTTATACCACATTGTGAGACGAGAGAGCGGTACAACCCATTTTTGTCAGCCGTTACATTTTGCTTCAGAATCTCCAGCATTCCTGCGGCCAATTCTTCCGGGGCGATTTGCTTGATGTCCCGTTCGATATCGCCCGGCCCTCGGAATTGAATTTCTTGGCCATTCTCCAAATACAAAAAGCCATTCCGTCGAATAATGCCACAGCGTTGACATCCATACATTTTTTGCTCGTAGTCTTGCCAAACAATCTTTGTGACTTTTTCCCGGCCGAATAACCATACGATACGCCGCAGAAACAGTTCCTCAGAAAGTGGGGCCTCCACTTCCAAAACGGCCTTCACCATCCCTTTGAAATCGCGCGGCAGATACTGCTGGCATAGAGATTGAATGTCGGCGGCTTTGTAAGGTGAAAACTCAAAGGGTTTCTCTTCCGCAACTTCTTCAAAATTTTCAAAGGTTTCTGCGGAAGGTGCCTTTTCTGGCTTTGCTAAGACTTGTGTAGGGTGCTTGATTGCATCCGTAGCAGCTTCCAAAAGTCGGCTTTGCTCCACACTTCTGTTTCTGAACCAATCAGTCGACCAGATGCGATAGAACTTCCAACCCATGCGCTCCAGAATTTCCTGCCGCAAACGATCACGGTCCCGAGCGTTCCTGGAAGAATGGTAGGTCGCCCCATCACACTCGATTGCAAGTACATAATCAGAACTGTTCGGAATCTTCAACCCAAGATCAATTCTGAACCCAGAACATCCAACCTGTGTGTCAACAGAAAAACCGTTAGCGCGCAAAAATTCACATACCTCAAGTTCGAAGTCAGAATCGAACTGTTCAAAGGAATTGATACTCACGGCGCGCTCCAGGGCGATATTTCCGTTTTCCGCAAAGTCAAGATATTCCCGCAACAGTTTCGCGCCCTCTGAAGATGTACGCTTCAAATCAATATCTGTATAGTGCATCGAGGAAACCAGCTGAACATTGCATTTGGCACGAGTGACAGCAACATTCAACCGTCGTTCGCCGCCAACACGGTTCAGGGGGCCGAAATTATGCAGCAGACGTCCCTGGGCATCAGCGCCATATGCGATGCTGAAAATAATGGTATCTCGTTCATCACCCTGCACGGTCTCAAGGTTCTTGATAAAGAATGGCTCTTTTGCGTCGTTTTTAAAGAACCATTCTTTTCCTGGTGTATTCTGCCGCTGCTTGGATAGCAGTTTGTCGATCAGATCCTGCTGCGCAACGCTGAATGCAACGACACCCAGGCTTCGATCAGGGTATCGTTCGATGTTTTGATAAATCAGATCGACGATAAACTCTGCTTCTTTTCTGTTGGAGTGGCTCTTTCGGTCAAAGACCCCGTCCACATGATAATAGTCTACACCAATGCCGGAGGTGTCTGCTTTGGCAGATGGGAATGTAACAAGATCGCTGTCATAAAAATTCTTGTTGGAGAAGGTGATAAGTTGCTCATAGCGGCTCCGATAATGCCAACGCAGGCGAAGCTGCTGCATAGAAGTAGAACACAGATCCAAGATGGATTCAAAATCTGTGACATCTCCGCTTTCTTCATCGGTATCCTCGGCCTCAATGGTGGCATTGAAAAAATTGCTGGGCGGCATCTGCTTGGAGTCGCCCACAACGATCAGTTGCTGAGCGCGATATATCGCGCCGATTGCGTCTTGCGGGAAAATTTGCGATGCCTCATCAAATACCACAACATCAAAATGGACAGCATCCGGAGCAAGGAATGTGCTGACGCTTAGGGGCGACATCAAAAAGCACGGCTTGATACGCTGAATAAGTTCACCCGTTTCAGAAAGCAGGGAGCGAATGCTCTTCTGCTTTCGTTTCTTTTCACCTTCACGGAGCAGGATTGCCAAAGCGCTTCCGGGAGCGATTAACTCCAAAGAGGGACGTTTGCTGGAAATCTCTGCACGGATCTTCGCTTTGTTGATCTCAAATTGTTCTGTGTCTTTTTCCGAAAAAGTACGGATTGTGTTGTCCTGAGAGATTCGATTGAACCCAGATAAGACTGGTGTTCCCGACAAAATCGAGTCGATCCACTGATAGTAAAACTGCTTTTTGAAAGCACCAACAATAAATTTTGGCTCTATATTTCGGCTGATGGCACTGTTGATATAAGACACGGTTTGTACATCATCCAACTTGGAAAGCAATGTTCTGAAATGACACCAGTTATCCAACTTATCCATCGAATCCGAACAGTCAGTGAACCGTGCCAACAGCAAAGAACAGTTTGCAATGCCGATATCTAAGAGTGACCGATCAAAGCAGTTTGAGATATACTCAAAAACATCGTTGTCACAAATCTCAAATACAGCATCCAGACGCTGGGCATAATCCGCAAAGGTAGTGCGTTCAGTAACAAAATCGGAATACTCCTCCAGCAAACCAAAGGATACCCCAGCACAGAATAATGCTTGCAGGGCACCCATTTGCTCTGCTACATAATTCCAGTCTGTTTCTACACCTTTGTAAGCAGCGCCCAGAAAATCTCTGATTGGCTCCTCGACCTCACAGTATTCCTGCGTCTTTTGCTGGTAATAGGCGAGACGTTCTGTTGCTGCGGTGGCCTCGGTGTAAGATAGCTTTTTTCCATCTTTCTTGCATAGCCGTAAGTCCGCTATGATTTTTTTGTACTCGGAATTAAACAACCTTGCAAAGGCACTGGTGAACTGTTTTGTCAGTTGTTTGTGATATTGTGCGCCGTTTAATTTGTAAAGATCATCATCGAAAGTGGATTCCAATACTGAACGGGACGAGAGAATCTCAGCGCTCTGTGCGCTCAGCTTGGTTAAGGCAGAATTTACTGCTTGAAAATGCTCTTTGTTCAGCAGAGATGGAGTGATAATTTGAGATGTTGCGGCGGTGCTGAAAAAGCCCTTCCAGGTTCGTGCATCATCTATTGTGGTGCAGTTGATGCCATATCTATCGGAAATTTCCTGAATCAAGGGAATCAAGGATTGCAGAAATTGTATCCCTGTCGCAATACTGTTTTTGACACTGCTCTTAGCCTGATAGGATGTGTCCTGGTTAATATAGCCGTACCATGGATTCTTTCTATAGTCATATCCAACCGTAGGAATATAATCAACATACTGCTCTAAGAGGGCGGCAGCTTCTGTTAAGTACGATTCACCTTTCGCAGTGAGTTGCGGAACATTCCATTCTACATCTGGCGTGGATCTGAGTGCCGCATAGGCCTCGTAAAGCTGATACAGGCTTTTCCCTATAATCGGATGAGGCTTATGCAGCTCTACCGCATAAGCGTCCAACTGTTGCTGGGCCTTCTCTTTGAGCGCAATTTCGCTGTCCGCTTTCGAAGAAACCGCGCTCTTGTCAGCTCGAAGTGTATGGCAGATATCCGTGATTACATCTTTTTTGTTGGCTTTGTGACTGTGAAGCTCTAAACAAAATTCTGAAAGGCCCGCTTGCTTCAACTTGTCATAGACCACACTCAATGCTGCTAACTTTTCAGAAACGAACAGAACCTTTTTTCCATCGCCCAGGCACTCTGCAATGATATTGGTGATCGTCTGACTCTTACCTGTTCCAGGAGGGCCCTGCAAGACGAAGCTCTTGCCTGACTTTGCCATTTCGATAGCCTCTATTTGGCTGGAGTCCGCATCCACCACACTATGCAGTTCGATCAGAGGATTGGAAACAGAAGCTGCAGCTCCGATTTCTGTGTCCGCTCCTTGCAAGTTAACAGGCTCACCCAAAAGTTTGCGGACATTCTGATTTGCAAGGATCGCAGCGGCATTGTCCTTCAAATCGCGATACATATTGATTTTCAGAAACGAAAAAATACCGAGCTTGCATTCAGAAGATACCGTCCACTGGAGCTTTGCAACCAGACGCTTAACTTTTTCAAGATAAACAGATAGACCCTCATCACTATAATCAGGAAGTTTTACTCCATATTCTGCATCCATCTTATAGGCGAAGGTCGGATTGACGATAACATCATCCTCCGTCGATTTGATGAAATAAGGGTCTACTGCTGACACTTGCTCCAATTGGATAGGCACAAGTAAGATCGGGGCACGGAAAATATAATTCGAAGAATCACTTTCTTTCCAGTGGATAAAACCAAATGCCATATATGCGACATTGACGCCAGTCTCTTCAATAAACTCCCGTGCCTTCTTATTGATGTTTTTGATTGCAGTCAGCGGATTTCCAGCCGCATTATACAGCAAGACTTGATTTTGCCGTTTGATTTTTCCGGAATATTGAGCAAGATAAGCATCTCGTCCATCTGATTCCTTCGAATTTTCCGGCACCTCAAGCTGTAACTGTTCTGCTATATCATCCTCATTCAGATCATCATCGTCCTCAATGATCTTTGGATCATACACCTCAAATGCGGCACTCCCATCAACTTTTTCGAAAAGTGTCTCGGCAGATGGCAACAGCACTTCTACGGTGGACGCCCTTGTGTCCTTAAAATTAATGAGGCTATTACGCTTGCCTGTGTCTAACAGCAAGTCTGCCCATTTGTCTAACTTTTTTGTATCCAAAGTGCAACCCCCTCTACATGTTGCTGTGCCTTTTATATTGAAAATTTTAGAGATTTCCGTCAGTCGATGTCTCGTCAGTGTGAATTAAATTATTGTATCACGAAATATGCGCTTTTACCACCACCTGCGCTGCAATCTACGGTGACAAAATGCAGTCTAATGTTAAACATAATAATTATGCATCAAAATATGTGCTAAAAAACGGACTGTAAAAATGTACAACCCATAATAAATCTATTCAAACATACCGTATAGCTATTTTCCTCGTCCTGTGGTATGGTGTGTTGCTACCAGGAGGTGCAACGCATGAAAACACGACTCAAGGACCTGTACGACTGTTTCTACACCCCGCCTGAGTTTTCGGAGCAGAAGCAGGAAGTGGAAGAATGCCACCAGGCACTGATCAAAGTGCTGGAGAAACCGGAACGGCGGCTGGTACTGCGAATCATGGATGCCCAGAGTCTGATGGCAGAAGAACGCTCCATGGACAGCTTTATCTCTGGATTTGAGCTGGCGTGGCGGCTCTCCATGGAACTGAATCAATATGAAAAAGAGCGCTCAGTCTCTCGCCGTACAGCGAAGAGATCGGGCGCTCTTTCCATGTCCGGAAGGGAGGAAGCAACATGAAGAAACGAATCATCACTGCCGCAGCATTCGCCGCCTGTCTGGCCCTGTGTGCTGCTGTGTGGCCGCAGGAAGAGCCAGCCGGGGAAACACCCGCACTGCCCACGCCAGCCGCTGTAATCACCACACAGCCCGAAGTTCCGGAGATACCAGAAATAGAAGAAGTCATATCGCCAGAGGAAGAAAAGGCGAAAGCAACACTGCCGGAACTGGTCGAGGAAGCTGACATTGTCCCGGAGCCATCGCCTGCTCAAACGCCCCCAGCGAGTGAAGTACCAGTCCCACCTGAACAGAATGCCACTCCACAGCAAGAACCAGAGCCTGCCCCGGCACTGGACAACATGGTCTATGTGCCGGGCTTCGGCTGGATAGAAAGTCAAGGCCCCAACCATGTGGAATACGCCGAGGATATGTACGAGAACGGTAATAAAATTGGAAGCATGGGATAAATTAAAAGCAGTGCGGTATCAGGACAAAGCCTGGTGCCGCACTGCTTATTCTGCGTCCTGCTCCAATGCGTCGCTGAAGATCTCATGGACATGGATCAGAGAAACAACTTCACAGAGAAACCGCTCCGCCAGTTCTTTTTCGTCCAGCCAGGTGGTCTGCGGCGGCACATAGTAACCGGAATCAGCTTCTGCCTCCGCTCTGGCCTTGCGAATGGCTTTCTGGATGAAGAGCCACTGGCCGTAAGTGCCGCCGTTCAACTGCTTTCTCAGTTTCCGGATGGCAGCCTTATATGCTTTCTCCGCACCACTGGGTCCGTTGTAGTTGAGCCGGATGGCCAGTTCCTGAAAGGTCATGCCCTGCTCGTTGGGCTGGCCGATCCCCAGATAACAGCGCACCAGATTCAGCTCTCTGGGGCTCAGAACCTCCTCCATGCGCTGGAGGAGCAGCGTCCGGCGCATGAAGCGGTCATAGGCCCTGGCGGGGTCACCACCACACCCAAGGTCAAAGACACGCTCGCCCAGAGACTCGATCTGAAACACGGTGCGGTGTTCCTCCAACAGACGCTTGGCTACTTTGGCAGAGACCGTCAGCTTCTCTTGAATGGCTGGTAGAAGATCTGTTTCGGTGTCCCCCTCATGTGTAGCATAGAGAAACGCTACCTGGCGCAGCTGGTGGTAACGGTCCAGTGGGAGCGACAGAGAAAAAGAGCCTTGGGCAGCGCAGTCCCGCATGGCTGTCTCAATGGCGGGGGTCGCATAGGTCAGCAGCTTTGTTCCATAGGAGGGATCAAACCGCGTCGCTGCGTCCAGCAGTGCCAGCGCCCCCTCCTGCTTGAGGTCGTCCACCAGAAACTCCTGAGAAAACTGCTCGCAGTAGCTTGCGGCCAGCATGGTCAGATATCCCTCATTCTGGGAAAGCAGGAGCGGAGCGGCCTGCGGATCGCCGTCCTGTATCCGCAGTGCAAGCTCCTCGTTACTCAGGCAGAGATCATCACAGCAATACATGCTCATGGCCGGTCCTCCCGGGCAAGGCGCGCTCTCGCCTGGGCGTAGATCGATTCCTGCTCCATATCGCAGGCATAGCCGTTGGCGGCATAGTCGTTATCCATGAGCGCCTTGTCCCGAAGGTTCTCCGCTACATACAGCGCTTCATTGCGCAGCTCGTCGGAGATCTTTCCTCTCTGGTGATGCTTGCGGATGGTGTTGGTGCGGGTGGTGAACAGGCGGTAGACCGGGTGCTGCTTGTTTTGCTCCTTCTGCCGCATCATGGCGCCGTACTGCCGGCAGGTCATGCGGGGGTCCTGGGGAGCAATGCCATCGCAGTATTTCGGCATATGGCCGTTGGTGGTGAGAAAGTATGTTCCACAGCCACAGCACCGGCTGGGCGCATGGCCGTGCTGCAGTCCGTTCATCAGGTCAAAGATGTAGAAGCTGATGGCATGGTCAAAGAAGTACCGGTTCACAAATACGGTTTCCTTTTCCTGTTTTGGGTGTCGGGCAAAGACATAGGAGGATCTCAGGTTCGGTGTGATGGTGAATGGCTCAACATCCGGTACCGGCAAATCACGCATCATATTCCAGAACCATTCGCTGTTGAAGCAGTCGTGGGCGGCCATGGCAAAGAAGGTCTCTGTCCGTTTCTTCAGCCGTCGCAGATAGCCCTCCTCAAAATATCGTGCCGCCACGGCGAAGTGCTGGATGCCCAGGGGGATGCTGAAGGCAGCCACCAGATAGCGGAAGAAAAATTCCCGAGCAGGCGAAGCCGGCTTCAGCAGGTCGTTGTGGGACGCCGGGGAAAACAGCACCTCCAAAGTGTGTAACTCCTGCCCTTTGTCCATCAGGCTGTACGGCGGACAGTGCCACAGGGCGTCCAACAGCTTCTCCAGAGAGGTGTGGGTCCCGTCCAGCAGGTTGATAAATTCACCCCGCCCAGCCTTGGCCAGGGCCTCCACATGATGGCTGATGGCACCGCCGTGGGCGACCAGTTCCCGTATGGTCTCCTCGGGAACATTCAACAGTTCGGAGGCAAAGTGGCCGGCCGGGTAGACGGTCTCGTTAAAAAAGATCTGATCCTGCCAGACATCCATTGTCAGATGCAGGAGATTGTTGTTTTGCCTGATTCCCAATGGCATAGGGCCACCTCCTCTGTCCTATATCCGTTTTCTGCCTGTCTTGCGATATTCTCATTTTATCAAAATCCCCCCAATAATCAAGTGAAAGGACAAGAGCCACGGAGGCCGCGTGGTCTCTGTCCTTATCTTTTTTACAAGGGGATGATCCTGATGAGTAAAACAAAACGACTGCAAACCGTCGACGGTGAGAGCCTGATGAGCCTGCCGCTGACACCACTCAACTTCGTGGTGGACACGCTGCTGTCTCAGGGGCTGCACATCCTTGCCGGCTCTCCCAAGGTGGGAAAGTCCTGGCTGGCTCTGTGGCTGTCCGTCATGGTGGCCAAGGGCGAACCTGTCTGGGGGATGTCCGTGAAGCAAGGCACTACCCTCTATCTCTGCTTGGAGGATTCCGTCCTCCGCATCCAGAACCGGCTCTTCGAGATCACCGAGGAGGCACCAAGCAGCGTCCACTTCTGCACGGAGTGCGCCCTCATTGGACAGGGGTTGGAGGAGCAGGTGGAAACATTCCTCACTGCCCACCCGGATACGGTACTGGTTATCATCGACACGCTGCAGATGGTTCGTCCGGCTCGCGACGCAACCTACGCAAACGACTACCGGGATCTGTCTGTGTTAAAACGGATCGCAGATACCCACGGCACCGCCATCCTGCTGATCCATCATCTGCGCAAGGAAACCGCTGACGATGTGTTCAATCGCATCTCTGGTACGACTGCTATCAGCGGTGCGGTGGATTCCAGCTTCACCCTGGTGGAAGAACGGCGGGGCAGCGGCAGAGCGAAGCTCTCTTGTATTGGCCGTGACATTGAATACCGGGAGCTGACGCTGGAGCGCAACGGTGAAAATGTGTGGGAGTTGGTATCGGACAGCCGGACACGGCCGGAGCTGCTGGGCGACCGCATCGTTTATCTCCTCTCTGAACTGATGCGTGACCGAACCGAATTTATCGGCACTCCCACAGAGCTGTCTGAACGAATCGACCCTGTAGGCGTGGAGCGTATCTCGCCCAAGAAAGTGTCCAGACAGATCCTGCAAAACCTTGACGCACTAAGGAAAATCGGCATTTCCGCTGGGGTGCGCCGCAGCAACGGAAGGCGGCTCATTGAGCTGCAGCGTGCCGAAAGTGACGATACCAAGGGTGTCCCGGCGGTCGACCCTGTTGACCCTGCCGGAGCGCTGTGCGGCGATTTGCGGGCGGTTTCCGGGGGCAGCGAGTAAACTCCCGCAAGGCAAAAGAAACGCCGTGTTGGGCCGTTTGTGGCCGAAGGAGGAGTGCGGGTGTTCGGCGGGAGGAGGACAAGCGACAGAGAGAGCGAGCTTCGCCGCTGGCGGCGAAGCGAGGGATTCGTCGTCCGCTTGGACGACGGCCAGCATCGCGTTTGTCTGGTCAACGGCACAGCCGTCGCCCGCCTTCCGCTTGTTTGCGGGGCGCTGCCCCACACCCCATTTTTACGAAAGGCTGGAGGAAACGACATGAAAAAAGATATCAAGTTCAGTACCCGGATGGCATCCGAAGACCGGGAGGCTATCAAGGAATTGGCGAAACGCTCCGGGATGTCCATGAGCGATTATGTGACGGCCTGCTGTCTGGGAAAGCAGGTGGTGGTCGTCGATGGACTGAAAGAAGTGCTCAAGGAGCTGAAGTCCATCGGCAGAAATCTGAATCAGCTTGTCACCCTGGCGCACATGGGGCGCGTCACGGTGATCAATCTGGACGGTGTGCGCCAGGCGTTCTTTGAACTCTGTGCTGCTGTCCGGTTGATCCTTGAACGAAAGCGGTGGTGAGAAATGGCGATCATCAGCTTCACCAATTATAAGCGGGGCCAGACCACCGGGTGCATGGGAGCCGTGATGCGGTACACCATGCAGGATAAGAAAACTGAGTTCGATGGGCGGAAGTTGATTACAGGTATCAACTGCCAGCTGGAATCTGTCTACGCAGACTTCATGACCACCAAACGATTGCATCACAAGACCGATGGCGTACTGTTCTACCACATGGTGCAGAGCTTCCCGAAAGGCGAAGCGGTCGACCCAGTCACCGTTCACGCAGCGGCGCTGAAGCTGGCTGAGTACTATGAGGGATATGAAGTTCTGGTCTGCACCCACACAGATCGGGAACACATCCATTCGCACTTCCTCATCAACTCGGTCAACTTCGATACCGGAAAGAAACTGCACATCGCAAAGGAACAGCTCCAGGAACTGCGGCAGCGCAACGATCAGGTCTGCATGGAGTTTTCTCTCCCTGTGTTCAAGCCTAAAGACAGGAAGCAGAAAACCAAGACCATGACAGTCGGTGAGTATCACACCGCGGCCCATGGCCAGAGCAAGAAGCTGCAGCTCATGAATCTCATCAACGACTGTATGCGCCACGCCTCCACCCGTGAGGAATTCATTGTACTGATGGAGAGCGAGGGCTGCAAGGTCCGCTGGGAAACCTCCCGGCGGAACATCACCTACACCACACCCAGCGGCTGGCAGTGCCGTGACCGCCTGCTGTTCGGGGACAAATATCTGAAGGAGAAGATGGAATATGAATTCAGGATCAGAGCAGAAATTATCCATGGACGAGCTGTTGGAGAAGAACCGACCTGCGCAGATGGCACAGGCCACACCGCAGCCTCTGGCGCAGGAGCAGACGCCGCCTCCCGAAGTGCATCCCACGAGAGCGGAGTGGGAGGATTTGCAGAACGACCTCTACACGCTGGGGTACCACACCGAGAGACAGATTGGCTATCTGAAGAGGATCAGCGAACTGCTGGCGCAGCTCCCGACTCGGACGCAGATGGACGAGCTTCTGAAAGCGGTGAAGCACCTGGAGCAGATGAGCGAACAGGCTGGGAAGCGGAACGAGAAGCGTTTTTCTCTGCCCAGCATCAGACTGCCCAGACTGCGACTGCCGCACCTGGATGCTCCCACATGGACAGTCCTGCTGATGGGAGCGGCGGCGTTGCTTCTGCTGTGGTGGGGCTTGGATACCGTCTGGAGCAGTCTCAGTCTGCTGCTCCCGTGATGGACAGCACCACCATGCATCCCCACACAGACAGGAAGACGCTCCGTAAGAAGCAGCAAAAGAAAATCGCCCAAGGCCATGCCGAGGACGATCACGAAGAAGAGCAAATCTGGCAGCAGACCATGTGACGGTCTGCTATTTTTGTTGCCCGAACTGGTTTCGGGGGAAAGGAACGCTATGGGTAGAAAGAAAAAAGAATCCAACATCAAAAGTGTCATGTATTCCTATGTGGGGACAGATGCCCAGTTCGATCACTTCTTGAAAATGATGATCCACGACTATCTATCTGTGGATGATCCGTACACAAATCAGCCTGCTGATTCTGTTGGTAAGGTAGAAAATGAAGTGGCCTGATTGGTTTTGATAGCTATTCAAAAACTTGTGTGCTATGGTGTGTCGTGAATAATCGGCACACCATAGCGGAAAGGAACGATTATGAAAGTCTGGCTCTATTACCGCTTGTCCAGAGATGAGGATGAAGAACTCAATTCTCTGAATAACCAGAGAAAAATCATATATAACTTTGCGATTAGCAACGGCCACCAAGTGGTTGGCGAATCCTTCGATGACAATGTCAGCGGCATGCACTTCAACCGTGAGGGTATCGACAAAATCTATGAAGTGGTCGAGGCAGGGAAAATTGAAGCCATCATCGTCAAAGATCTGTCCCGCCTTGGCCGGCACCGGACACAGACCGCACTCTTCATTGACTACCTCCGTGAACACAATGTGCGGGTCCTGTCCGCGACGGAAAACATCGATACCTTTAACGAGAACGGTGATCTCATCATTGGCTTCAAGGGACTGGTCAACGACTTCTACGCCCGTGATGGCAGCCGGCGTGTGCGGACCGGTTACCGGCAGAAACAAAAGGAGGGCATCGTGACCATTCCGCCCTTCGGATATTTTAAGGACAAGAACACCAAGAAGGTCGTTGTTGTTGAGGAAGCCGCCGAAACTGTCCGCATGATTTTCTCCGCCTATACCGACGGCAGCGGGATGAAAGCCATTGCCCGTACATTGAACGAGCAGAGAAGAAAAACGCCCGCGCTCATGCAGATGGAGCTGTTAAACAAGCGATTGCCCAATACGCAGGATGGGATTCTCAAGAAATATCTGTGGGACGCGACGATGGTTGGCCGAATCCTTAAGGATGAGAGCTACATTGGCACGCTGATCTGCCACAAGAGCGAGCGCAATAAAATCAATAAGACCTTCCGCTTCACCGACCCGGAGGAACAGTTCCGCCATGAAAACTATCTGCCGGTGATCGTGACCCGTGAGACATGGGAACTGGCGCAGACACTTCTTGTGGAGCGCAAGGCAAAAAATACCCGAGCCGGTACCAACAAGGGTATCCTCCGGTACGGAGGCCTGCTGCGCTGCCAGGACTGCGGCCGGACTTTCATCGGCAAGCGGATCAAACTGAAGGACGGCGAACGGGTGGTCTATGTCTGTGATACCTACCATCGGTACGGCAAGGAGCATTGCTCCTCTCACATGGTGGATGAGGAAACACTGGACCGCCTGATCAGCGCGGAGCTTCTCCGGACCAAGAAACTGTATCAGGAAAACTGGTCGAGGCTGGAGTGGCTCATTGAAAAGTGGACACCCAAAGCTTCCGTGGCCAGTGCCAAAATAAGCAAACTGCAAGAACACATTCTCCTGCTGGAGGAGGAAGTGGAGGTGATCTTGATGGAACGCATCCGGGATAAGGTCAACGCGGAACGTTATGACCGAATGATCGCAAAGCGTGAAGAGCAGATCGCGGAGGCCAAAAAGCAGATCGAAGAACTGCAGAACATCTCAGAAATGCTTCGCAGCCGCCAGGCCAAGCTAAAGCGAGACATCAGACTGATCGACGATATTCTTCAAGACGGCGAAATGTCGGAGGCACATCTGAAAATGCTGGTGGAAAAGATCCTTGTTCACGAGGAGGATGGTAAGCTGGATTTAGAGATTCGGCTGAAAGCGCCTTTCCGGGATCATCTGGACATCTTCGAAAATGGGGAGCAAACGGACTCCATCCTTTCTGCGGATTTCGATTATGACCGATTGGGTGCGATCATCTATGGCGACTACTATGCGGGATAGGTGATAACAGATGCGGGTATGGATCTATGCGCGACTGTCAAACGATGATGACGAGGAGATGAACTCTCTCCTGAACCAGCAGGAGACCTGCCATGGGTTTGCCGAGCAGCACGGATACATCATTGTGGGACAGTCCTTCGATGACAATGTAAGCGGCATGAAGTTCAACCGCCGTGGGCTGGACGAGCTCACGGCGGCTGTGGACGCAGATAAAATCGACGCTGTCATCGTAAAGGACTTGTCCCGTCTTGGCCGCCACAGGACCCAGACCGCATTATTTATTGACTATCTGCGGGAACATCAGGTGCGGGTGATCTCCGCAACGGAAGGGGTCGATACCTTCCGCGATGAGGATGATTTGATAATCGGCGTCCGCGGCCTGATGAATGACTACTATGCCAAAGACATTGGCAGGAAGATTCGGGCTGGATACCATCAAAAACAAAAAGAGGGTATCGTCATTATCCCGTCCTTCGGGTACTGGAAAGATAAGAACACTGGTGAAATCAAGGTCATAGAAGAAGCCGCTGAAACCGTGCGAATGGTCTACTCTCTGTACTTGGGTGGTGTCAGACTGAAGGAAATCGCCCGGCGCTTGAATGAACGGGAACGAAAAACTCCGGCGCAGCTCCAGTATGAACGGTACGGAAAACGGCGTCAGGACATCCACAAAGCCAAAGACGGCAGTTATGTTTGGACCTATACCAGTGTAAAAAACATTCTGACCGATGAGAGCTATGTCGGTGTGCTGACAAATCACCGCAAGCAAATGCGCGAAGGAAAAACCTATGCTGTACCAGAAGCAGAACAGTTTCGGCACGAGGGCGTCTATCCGGTCATCATCCAGCGGGAGGATTGGGGGCGGGTACAAGAGTTGCTGAACCAAAACGCCAGGAAACACCCGGCACCTGGCAATAAAGCCAGGCACCGTTATGCAGGTCTTTTGGCCTGCGCCGAGTGCGGCAACCCATTCGTTCCGATGATCCGATATTGGAGGGGCAACAGCCGTGTGGAGTATGTCTGCAAAGGCTATCAGAGGAACGGCAAAACCTATTGTGCCTCCCACCGAATCCACGAGGAAACGCTGGATGCGAGGGTATGGGAGCTCGTTTCCACAGCTTGTGAGAGCCGCGCGGAGGAACTGAAGAAACTGGCGCAGATGCAAAAAATGTGGGCGTTGAGGAAACCAATCCTCGACGCCCACATTTCTGCGTTACAGAAAAAAGTGCAGGAACTGGAGCGGGAGATAGATGAGATTGTAATAGAGAAATTGAAAGGAAGCGTTTCCAATCCAAGACCTCGTTAATAATATAGTCTGTCTTCGAATAATGTTTCACTGGCTTTCGTTATTTTACCGTCTTTCAGATAATAAACAGAAGACATGTGTATTGCCTTGGGTGGTAAATCCCACCTTCCAAACGGAGGAGTCAATATGCGCTTCTCGCACAAAGATGTCCACACTAATGTATAACTGCTGCTTTTCAAAAACTCAAGGAGCTTGTCGTACCTGATATAGAAACCTGTATCATTACCTATTAGCTCTGAACCGTCAAAACATACTAATTCCCCAGCACCATCAACAAACGCGCTATTACTGCCTTTTAAATACTTTAATTGCAATTTTGTATATATTTCCTCGCATGGTTTGTGCCAGTAGATAGACGCTATTTCTGAATTCAAACAATTCAGTTCGCCTTTTCGTTCGCTATAATACTGTTTAACAGGAATTAATACTTTTCCTGGGAAGACATAATTAAGGCGGTCAGAATCGATATTTACCCATTCTAAACCACAATAATATGGGTTATTAAAGAAAGTATGCGCATCAGACCAGTAATATTCTTTGTTGTACATTGCTGAGTTACTTTGAGCTTCAGGCATCCAACGCCCCATAAAGTCAACACCAGAAAGAGCGCAAATGAGTGATTCAGCATATTCATTCTTTACAACATATCCTCTGATTTGATGCCACATATCTTTGCGAGGAAGGTCATATGAACGGAAACCTAAACGCTTAGCTTCTTTCCAATCATATTCACCCGTAAGTAAGAGATATTGATGTGCTCCGGACTGTAGCTTTACGCATTGCACAAAAGTAGGTGTGTCAGAAAAATCAGCAAGCCATTCCTCATAAGTATTGTTTGGGATGTCATATGAAAATGCTGCGATATCGATATGCAAATTATCAAAAACAGGAGTAACAAGTACCGTTGGATCGATGTTCCGAATATCCGGCTCAAAAGAACCCTTGCAGTATTCCTGATGTGGTTCCCCTATGTCATTGTCGTATACCGTAATCTGATAATTGTCACAGACTTGAGCCGCCAATTCATAAAGTGCTATCCATTGATACTTTTTCCCAATACGCTCCTTCCTTCCAAACTGAAACCCTAAACCAACACGATCAGTACAATTTCGATCATATTTTCCGTGCTTTTCGACATCATAACCCAGTTCAAAGATACGCTTAATGGCTATGTTTTTTAAATCTATAGGATGTAGTTGTTTCCAAGCGTAAAAATACGATTGAAAGGTATACCTTCCAAAATCACCATAGCCACCAGGTTGACCGCTTCGACTGTATTCAACCTTCATTGAATTCAAAATAGCTAATTGTGACCAATGATAATCTCTAAATGATTCGCTGTTATAGTCCAACTTATATGTTTTAATCTCTTCATCCGAAGGAATTTCTGGGAATCTGCTGTTATATGGAGGTGTGATTTTTTCTGCGTCGAAATACCCGTCCTCAACACAGCCTATGTGGCGTGCATAATCGATAATGTTTTTGGCGTAGGTTCTCAACAGTATATTTGGATATACAACATCCTTATCAAATATGTTTTTGTAAACATGCTCTGCCAGTGCCCTGACCTGTTGCGGTGAATCTTCATTTACCACACAGCCAAATGCGACAGCATATATTCTTTCAGAAATGTATGGGTCGTCAATTTCTTCAAATATCCGCATCAAGAATAATAATGCCGGCATGTGTGAGTTCAGGATGCAAATGATAGCTTTTGTTGCCTTATCCCGAAGTTCGTTGTTAGGCGAAATTAGGAGCCAAGAAAGGATGATTGCACAACTTTCCGCAATATCGTCGGTAATAGCTTGCTTTGAGGCGTGAACAAGTCCCCACTCAACGAGTCGATAAAGCGCTGAATCGTGATTACTATATAATTCGTCAAATATCGGAATAAATGTAGCATCTCTGTCTGACATTTTTACCCCATGAAAAAAGTTAAATGCATTTTTGGCATTCAAAGGATGGTTTGGGCGTGCTGATAATGCGAAGAGAACATCTACAAACTGGTTGAAACTATACTCATATTGCAGGATTTCCGAGTTAATGTAATCTATAGTATGCTCCGTAATACTGGTTGTTTTTCGCCATAATAAGCCATAAAGAAATGCATTGCGAACACGATATGTATTCTTCGCGTTTTCAGAGGAAAATACATCACTCAGTTCATATTCCCAGTCTTCAGCAAGGACAATACCAAAGAATTGAAGGAGGTCCGGCTTGTTTAACATCCAAGAATACTTCTCAAAAAACTGCTCCTCACTTAACTGTGCATACGCTGAAACTATTTTCTGTGCTAAAAAGTAGTCTTCCAGTCGTTCGTAGGTAATATAAACATACTCATCACCGTTATATGTAATGCCTTGTGTAAGAACTCCTTCCGCAAGAAGTGCACTATACACATCGGTGTTAACATTCCATTTCTTACAGATATCAACTATTAGTGCAAGGGTATCATCAAGCGAAAGTGAAACGGTTCCACTATGTTCATTGATACGTTTGGAAACCATTTCGTCAATAATTTTTGAAATTAATTTATAAGATTTGTTATAGTTACATCTTTCAGCGACTTTCTGCTCCATCACACTAATGTACTGCGAATAAACAAACGGCAATGAAATATCGCCCAGACTAATGTGCGTATTTCTATTTGCGGTGCAAAACAGCCGCAAAAACAGCGGATTTCTGAATTCTGAAATTGGGAATACTACAGAGTCAATGGTTATTCCATAGAAAGAGAAGTACTGATGCATGGCATCGTGTTCAACTGTAGTGAAACCGAAGTGTTCAATTCGTTGCATTTGTGCTCTAAGCGTATCTTGTCCGTCGAAAAGAGGATCCTCATATTGTGTACGCACAGACACGAGGAGGCCAATGTGAGGAAACTCTTTCAGGAAATCAACGAGTCCACCAAGAACACTGTTCCAAAAAGTTACCCCAGCACCTTCATTAAGAGCATCAATACAGATCAGGACACGACTTTTCTGAGCACAGGCAATCGCTTCGAATATATCAAAAAGTTCGTGATAAGTAATATCACAACCGAGTAGAGTTGGGAGAATAGCCAAAACATCCATTCCCGCAGAAAACTGCTGGCCTAACAGAAGTAAAGATGTCTGCCCCAAAGAATCACAGTTATCAATGTAATCGGCAATAAGATGTGATTTTCCAACACCACCATCTCCGGCCAAAATAATGTACGGGGAAACGGCTACCCTAACAGTTGTATTAGTTAGATAGTCGTTAAATTCGTTGGCAATACCCAGTTTCTCGTATAACTGGTATGCTTTACTGTCAAAACTTTTCTTCCCTTCGGGGTTTTCATAATATTCTTCTATTTTGCTGGTTAGAAAATCTTTGATAGCGTTAACTGTTGAAATTATTACATCGATGTCGCTTGATGTAATATTGAAGAAATTCAATTCTATTGCATATTTCTCTATGGCATCACACAATGCGTTGATTTCACTAAGCTCTGTGTGTCTCATCGCAATCAAAAATTTATCTACTTTGTCATAGAATATATTCTGAAATTGTTGATCGACAGATGCTCCGTGGAGAGAGTCCATTATTTCAACAGGGATGTTCAAATCTGGCGTATACCGGTTACCAAGGTTCTTTATTTGTCTGGAATTCCATGAAGCCATTTTTGCTTTGATGCGTTCCTCTGTTTCGGACTTCTGAATAGCCATCGAGAGTTGTTCTACAATTTGCTGGACATTCTGATCCTGCATTTGGAATTTCTCTTTTACAATCCGTTCTAAGTGCTCAAGTTTGGCATTATTTTGGCAAACCAAATAGAATAGGCCGCGATCTTCCAAAGATATTTTTTGAAAAAGAAAGGCTCTTGTTGTTGTAAGTAAGTGTGTAAGGAAATTCCGAATAAGTCTTGAGTCGTTCCAAGATAATTTCTTTTCGGTCGTTTCTTCGATCCTGCTTACCATTTTTTCATGGAGACAATTTAGAAATTCATCCTCAGTCACGGCATTCATACTCGGCTCAAGGACATAAGCCACAATATTTTCAATTACATTATGATACTTCACATGTGAATAAAATGCGCCGTTTGTGATGATAGTGCCGTCATTCTGTTTTTCAAATTCAATTTCCCAATCTCGCAGACTTTGGGTGAAAGAGGCAATTGCTTTTTTGTCTTTGAAAGCCTCAAGTTTCTTGCTCAAAGAATCAGATAAAAGGTTGGTTCCAATACCACTCCCGAAAGCACCTATCGTATCTAACATTTTAACACCTCCAAACTTATTATTAGTTGAATGATTAACAAAAACGACGAGCCGCCGTTTCTGGCAGCTCGTCAACTTACGTTGGTACGGGTAGTGGGGGTCGAACCCACACGAATCACTTCACAGGAACCTAAATCCTGCGCGTCTGCCAATTCCGCCATACCCGCATATTCAGTTTCCCTCTATTTTTACTCGGGGAGGGGATACCCGAGGCGGCGCGTTGCGCTTGAGCCGCGTCTATAAAAACAGGACATGCCCGCTTTTATCTGGTTGATGAATTCTTCACTGAGGTGACAGCACCTAAATCCTGCACGTCTGCCAATTCCGTCATACCCGCCTGTGGTGTATCCACTAGTTTAGCATCGGTAAGGGAAAATGTCAATTCCGACAGGGGGTTGCGGCAGGGACAGGAAGGCATTATAATGAAATAGCATATGCAGCCCAAAGGAGGAACCAGACCATGAACGTTGCGCCCCGGATTGCTGCCATACAGGATATTTCAGGCTTTGGCCGCTGTTCCATGACGGTGGTGCTGCCGGTGCTGTCCGCCATGGGCAGCCAGTGCTGCCCCCTGCTCACTGCCAGCCTCTCTGCCCACACCGCCTTCCCGCCCAGTGACAAGGCCACTTTTCTGGATCTGACCGGTCAGATGGAGCGGACCACAGCCCATTGGGCCGAGCTGGGCGTGACCTTTGACGCCATCTACAGCGGTTTCCTGGGCTCGGCAGACCAGATCCGGATCATTGAGAGGTTCTATCAGCAGTTTCGGGGAGAACATACCCGGGTGCTGGTGGACCCGGTGATGGGGGACCACGGCAAGCCCTACCGCACCTACACCCCGGAGCTGTGCGCGCAAATGCGTCAGCTGGCGGACCAGGCCGACTGCATCACGCCCAACTGGACGGAGGCCGCCCTGCTGCTGGATGAGGACTATGACGCTTGTCCTACTGAGGAAGGCGGCATCCGGAACTGGCTGGAGCGGCTGAGCCTGAAAGGAAAGCGGTCGGTGGTGCTCACCGGCGTCAGCCTGACGGAAGGCCAGATCGGAGCGGGCTATTTTAACCGCATCACTGGCACCACCGGCTTTGCCATGGCCCACCAGGAGCCCGCCCACTTCCCCGGTACCGGCGATCTCTTCGCCAGCGTGCTGCTGGGTGCCCTTATGCGGGGGGATGAGCTGCCCGGATCGGTGGAGCAGGCGGTGGATTTTGTCCAGCGGTGTGTGGCGCAGTCTATGCAGATCGGCACTCCGCCTCTGGAAGGGGTCCAGTTTGAGCCCCTGCTGAAGGAACTGGTGTAAGCGCTGCCCAGTATCAAAGAGACAAACAGAAAAAAGGGACGCTGCCGATGCAGCGTCCCTTTTTTGGATTCAAGTAACTTACTTGTGGTCCACGGAATACATATGAGCAATGAGGTCCAGGACCTTGTTGGAGTAACCCCACTCGTTGTCGTACCAGGACACGACCTTCACGAAGGTGTCGGTCAGAGCGATGCCGGCGCCGGCGTCGAAGATGGAAGTGCGGGCGTCGCCCAGGAAGTCGGAGGAAACAACGGCGTCCTCGGTGTAGCCCAGGATGCCCTTCAGCTCGCCCTCGGAGGCGGCCTTCATGGCGGCGCAGATCTCGTCGTACTTGGCGGGCTTGGCCAGATTGACAGTCAGGTCAACAACGGACACGTCCAGGGTGGGAACACGCATGGACATACCGGTCAGCTTGCCGTTCAGCTCGGGGATAACCTTGCCCACGGCCTTGGCGGCGCCGGTGGAGGAGGGGATGATGTTGCCGGCAGCAGCGCGGCCACCACGCCAGTCCTTCTTGGAGGGACCGTCGACGGTCTTCTGGGTAGCGGTGGTGGAGTGAACGGTGGTCATCAGACCATCGGTGATGCCCCAGTTGTCATGCAGCACCTTGGCGATGGGAGCCAGGCAGTTGGTGGTGCAGGAGGCGTTGGACACGAACTTCATGTCGGAAGTGTAGGTGTTGTGGTTGACGCCCATCACGAACATGGGGGTGGAGTCCTTGGAAGGAGCGGACATAACGACCTTCTTGGCACCGGCGTCGATGTGAGCCTGGGCCTTCTCCTGGGTCAGGAACACGCCGGTAGACTCCACGACGTACTCAGCACCCACCTCGCCCCAGGGAATGTCCTTGGGGTCCATGCAGGCAAAGAACTTCACGGTCTTGCCGTTGACAATGATGGCGTCATCGGTGTACTCGATGGTGCCGTCGAACTGACCGTGCATGGTATCGTAACGGAGCATATAAGCCATGTAGTCGGGGGTCATGAAGGGATCGTTGATACCCACGAACTCGATGTCAGAGCGGTTGATGCCGGCGCGGAACACCAGACGACCGATACGGCCAAAACCGTTAATACCCACTTTAATGCTCATAGTGAATCTCTCCTTTGTTCTAAATAGCCTCTTAATACATCTTTCTTTGGCGCGACTACATTATAGACTAATCTGCCTGGAATGAAAAGAGGAAAAATGCAAAACTTACTGGGGAAACTGTATAAATTTATATGGCGGTTATCGGTAAACGTGGCGGTTTCGATGTAATACGACCGTATTCCTTGAGATTCGACAAAATATTTGCTATACTGACTTTGACTTTACCGTGTTTTGGGAGCTGAGAGGAGGAGAGAGGCCCATGGAGCCTGTTTCCGAGGACCTGGGACTGCTGTTGGTGGAGCAGTTCCGGGAGCAGATGAACAATCTGGCGGCGGCGGTGCAGCTGCTGACGCCGGTGGTACAGGAGAAGGGCGGGCAGCAGTATGAGCCCTACCTGGCCATCCTTCACCAGAGTATGTACCGCATGATGCGGATGCTGGGCAATCTGGAATACCTCCAGCTGCCGGAGGACGAACTGACGGTGGAACGGACCAGTCTGGACCTGGCGGGGCTGTGCCGTGGCCTTGGAGAGCAGGTGGCCTCCCTGGCGGGACAGGCGGGCCTGAGCTTTTCCTATGAAGAGGAGCAGGGCAGTCTCATCACCACCGGGGATGGCCCCCAGCTGCGGCGGATGCTGCTTGGATTGATCTCCAATGCCTTCCGGGCTGCCGGGAAGGATGGCCACACCGGGCTGCGCCTGGCGGTGCGCCAGGACCGGGCGGTGCTTACCGTGTGGGACGACGGGCCCGGGTTGCTGCCGCCGGAGGAAGGGGAGGAGCGGGAACTGCTTCACCGGCCTGACGGTCTGGGCCTGGGCCTGCGGGTGGCACGGCGGATCGCCGCCCTCCACGGCGGGGCTATCGTATTTGAGCAGCGGGAGGACCGGGGGTCCCGGGCGGTGGTCTCCCTGCCCATCCGGCCGCCGGAGGGGGGCGCGGTGCTGCGTACCCCGCGGACAGATTGGGACCGGTCGGGGGGCTTCTCCGATCTGATGGTGGAGTTGTCCGCCGTACTGCCCTACGAAGCTTTTTTGCCCGCCGATCTGGAGTGAGACACAAATGAAAAAGAGCGCGGCGCTTGGCGCGGCGCTCTTTTTCTGTTCCCGGGGAAACGGCATGGAACTTGACGTTGCAGCCCTTCCGTGGGATAATAATAAGAATCCTGTTTTTTGGTTTGGAGTGAACGTATATGACGGAGTTTTTGGTCCGGCATTTTGTGCGTGATTATCAGCAGGTACAGGACCCGGCGGTGCGGGAGCGCTATGGCGTGCTGTCCGGTGGAGTGGGTATTTTCCTTAACCTGCTGCTGTCGCTTGGCAAGTTTTTTGCCGGCGTGGTGACCGGGTCCATCGCCGTTACCGCCGACGCCTTCAACAACCTGTCCGATGCTGGTTCCTCAGTGGTGACCCTGGTGGGCTTCAAGCTGGCGGGGCAGAAGGCTGACGACGGCCATCCCTTCGGCCACGGGCGCATCGAGTATCTGGCGGGCCTGCTGGTGTCCCTGCTGATTTTAATGGTGGGTGTGGAGCTGGGAAAGACCTCTGTTGAGAAGATCATCCGACCGCAGGAAGTAGCCTTTTCCATCATGTCGGTGGGTATTCTCATCTGCTCCATCCTGATCAAATTGTGGATGAGTCTTTTCAACCGGAAGCTGGGCAAGCGTATCCGGTCGGCGGCCATGCAGGCCACCGCCACCGACTCCCTGTCCGATGTGGTGGCCACCTCCGCCGTGCTGGCAGGCACCCTCATCGGCCACTTTGCCCATGTAAGCATTGACGGCTGGATCGGCGTGGTGGTGGCGGTCTTTATTCTGCGGGCTGGCTGGGGCGCGGCCAAGGATACCCTGAACCCCCTGCTGGGTACTGCCCCCGACCCGGAGCTGGTGAAGGCCATCCAGCAGCTGGTCCTGTCCCATGAGCAGGTGGTGGGGATGCACGATCTGGTGATCCATGACTACGGACCGGGCCGCCGGATGTGCTCCTTCCACGCCGAGGTACCGGAGGGAAACGATATTATGGAGGCCCATGATGCCATTGACCACATTGAGCGGGAGATCCAGGAGAAATTCGGCATTGAGACCACCGCCCACATGGACCCCATCGCAACCGGAGACAGTGAGGTTGCCCGCCTGCGGGAGCAGGTGAGCGAGCTGGTCCGGAAGATAGACCCGGATATGAGCATCCACGACTTCCGCCTGACCCGGGGACCCCGCCACTCCAACTTGATTTTTGACGTGATGGTGCCCCACCGCTGTCGTCTCAGCGATGAGGAGATCCGCAGACGCATTGCCGAGGCGGCAGAGCAGGTATTGCCCGGCTGTTATGTGGTGCTTCAGCTGGACCGGTCCTATGTGGGGGCGAGATAAGGCGATTTACAAATTGTTCACCCCCGCTGTGGGGAAACGTGTATAATAATGTCTGATGAATAAACCGAAAATCGGTTTATTCCCGCGGCTGTAGCCGCGTAATTCCATAAAACGGCTCAAGGGAGCCGATTTTATGGAATTCAGCCATTGTTATAATGCGTATTTCCATTGGTGCGTTGAGACGCACCAATGGAAGGTGCAAGGTTTTTTGGATAACTTTGTCCAAAAACCTTGCACCTGAACAAAGCTATTTGGCCTTGAAAGATTTGGCTTTCAAGCCTTCCGGCTTTGTTCATTACGCATTATAATAAGGATAAGTATGATACAGGTTCCCAGGTATAAACGGACATACCGGAAGAATACCATTTGATTAGTCTGAAAAGGACGGTGTACTATGGCCAAGAAAGTCCTCATCGTGGAAGACGACTCCAATATTGCCGAACTGCTCCACCTCTATCTGGAGAAGGAGGGGTTTGAAACGGCGGTGGCCGGCGACGGCGGCAAGGGCGTGGAACTGTTCCGCTCCTTCCGGCCCGACCTGGTGCTGCTGGACATCATGCTGCCCGTTATGGACGGCTGGTCGGTGCTGAAAAAGATTCGGGAAAATGACAAGACCCCCGTGATCATGCTTACCGCCAAGGGCGAGACTCAGGATAAGGTGGCGGGCCTGGAGGGGGGCGCTGACGACTATATCGTCAAGCCCTTTGAGATGAAGGAAGTGCTGGCTCGGATTCATGCGGTGATGCGCCGGTTCGGCGGGGACGAAAACGGAGGGGGAGAGAAGAAACTCTCCTTTGAAAAGCTGGTCATCAACCTGGACTCCTACGAGCTGTTGGTGGATGGAAAGCGGGTGGACACGCCCCCCAAGGAGCTGGAGCTTCTGTACCATCTGGCCGCTTCCCCCAACCGGGTATTTACCCGCAACCAGCTGCTGGATGAAGTGTGGGGCTTTGATTATTTCGGTGATTCCCGTACCGTGGACGTACACATCAAGCGCCTGCGGGAAAAGCTGGAGGGCGTCAGCAGTCAATGGAGCCTGAAGACCGTGTGGGGCGTAGGATATAAATTTGAGGTTGTGACGGCCTCATGAGAAGCCTGTATAAGCGGCAGTTTATGCTGACGGCAGGCATGATCCTGGTGTCCTTTGCTCTGCTGGGCGCCGCCTTTTTTGCCCTGTCTTATCAGTATACCATCCGTCAGACCAAAGAATCCATGGAGCGCAACGCCGATTATGTGGCCAGCTTTACCGGAAAATCCAGGGCCTTGGGCGTCAGCGTGGAGGACGACGTTTATATTACCATGATCGCCACCATAGCCCAGATCTCCGACGCTGTGGTGCTCATTACTGAGGCTGACGGAGAGATGGTGGTATCCACCGACGGCATGACTGTTCAGGGCTACAATATCCTGGGGGGGCGCTATCTGCCCCGTACCGTGGTGGAGCAGGTGGCCCAGTCCGGAGGCTATACCGGCATGAGTACCCTGGGCGGGTTCTTTTCTGAAAAGCGCTATGTGGCCGGCACACCCATTATAGTGGAGGCTCTGGACCGTAACAGCGGTCAGCTGGTCAAGACCATGGTGGGCGTGGCCTATGTGGCGGCGGAGGCCTCCAGCCTGACTGAACTGTGGAGGGCATTTACCACCATCTTTATCTTTACCGCGGTGGTGGTGCTGTGTATCGCCTTTCTTACCAGCTCCGTGACCTCTCTAAAGCAGACCAAGCCACTGAAAGAAATTGCCGAGATCGCCAGAAAGTTTGGCCACGGCGAGTATGAGCTGCGGGTCAGAGGCTATGAGGACCGGCGGGACGAGGTGGGCGAACTGGCCGAGGCCTTCAATGCCATGGCCGACTCCATCTCCAAGAGCGAGGAGCGGCGGTCAGAGTTTGTGGCCAACATCTCCCATGAGTTAAAGACCCCCATGACCACCATTGCCGGCTTCTCTGACGGTATTCTGGACGGCACCATTCCGCCGGAGCGGGAGCGGGCCGCCCTCCAGACTATCTCCTCCGAGACCCGGCGTCTGTCCCGGCTGGTGCGTCGGATGCTGGACCTGTCCCGGCTCCAGTCGGCGGAAAATGTCACCGCACAGGAGCAGTTTGACGTCTCCGAGATCATGCTGCGGGTGCTGGTGAGCCTGGAGACCAAAATCAACGCCCGGCATCTGGATGTGGACACCCAGCTGCCCGACGGGGCAGTGATGGTATGGGGGGACCCGGACGCCATCACCCAGGTGTGCTATAATCTGCTGGACAACGCTATCAAGTTTTCAAACGACGGGAGCACCATGGGCATTTCCATTGCGGCCAAAGGAGGAAAGGCCCATGTGGCGGTACGCAATACCGGGCAGACCATCCCACCGGATGAATTGGCCATGATCTTCGACCGATTCCACAAGAGTGATAAATCCCGCAGTGTGGACCGGGAAGGCGTGGGCCTGGGCCTGTATATTGTGAAGACCATTCTGAACAACCACAAGGAAAATATTACAGTGACCAGCCAGGACGGTGTGACCGAGTTTAACTTTACGTTGACCCTGGCTTAAGGACAGGAGGGAGCCATGCACGGCTACTATTACGACCAGAACCGGGTCTATCCGCCGGAGGACCAGGGCCGCCGCTGGCGTCCGGGCCGGCGAGGGCCGGGAAAGGCTGTGGTGCTTTTCTGCTGTGTCCTGGCGCTGCTGCTGGCGGCCGCGGTAGTGCTGCGCTGGGTGGGCCATACCCTGTCATCCAGGGAGAATTTATTCCACTCTGGTGATAAGTCCCCTCAAAATACCCCTTATGACTGGGGGGGTACCTGGGATTGGGAGGACGAGGAGACGGGAGAGACCACCGTAGAGCGCGCCCCTCTGGGGGATGATGTGACCTTGCCTCTGACGCCACAGCCTCAGACAGGGGCCCATACCCTCCAGAGCATCTATCAGGAAAACATCCAGTCCATCGTATCCATCTGGGGAGACGCGGGGACCTCCTATTCCTTTGGCACCGGCGTGGTGATGTCCGCCAACGGCTACATCATTACCAATACCCACGTGATTGAGGGCTGCAGTTCGGTGGAGGTGATCCTTCAGGACGACAGCAGGTATGAGGCGTTGCTGGTGGGTATGGACGTACCCACCGACTTGGCGGTGCTCAAGATCGACGCTCAGAATCTGCATCCTGCGGTGTTCGGCAATTCCGATGAGCTGCGTGTGGGAGATGCGGCGGTCGCTATCGGCAATCCCCTGGGCCAGGAGCTGCGGGGTACCATGACCGACGGCATCATCTCTGCCATCAACCGGGATGTGGATGTGGACGGGTACAGTATGGTACTCATCCAGACCACTGCCGCCCTCAACTCAGGCAACTCCGGCGGCGCCCTCATCAACGCCTACGGTCAGGTGGTGGGCATCACCAACATGAAGATGTCCGCCTATGACGATACGGTGGAGGGGCTGGGATTTGCCATTCCCACCACCACCGTCAAGCGGGTGGTGGAGGATCTTGTCCGCCAGGGCTACGTCAGCGGAGAACCAACCATCGGTATTACCTGTCATACCATCACCCAGGAGATGGCGGAGGAATATGACCTGCCGCTGGGCGTCTATGTAGACAGTGTGCAGCAGGATTCCAACGCCAAAAAACAGGGTGTCTTTCCCGGTGATGTGATCGTGGAGGCCAACGGCCAGAGCATCACCACCATTGAGGAACTGCTGGCGCTGAAGAAGGGCATGGAAGCGGGCGATGTGATCCACTTCCGCCTGTGGCGGGGCGGCGGCTACCTGGAGCGGGATGTGACCTTGATCGAACAGTATGTTCCCTGAACAAAGGCAGAAAAAACGGGCGTCTCCGTCAGGAGACGCCCAATGTTACACAGAAGAATGGAATGAATGGTGATGTGGATCGCACTTGTCCTTCTTGTGAGCTGTGTCTAAAATATACCATAAATTACTGAATATGTCAAACAAAAGATTTGCCGAAAGGGGTCGGAAAGAAGATGATGATTGTCAACGGGGTGGTCCACCCCATGGATGGGCCGGTGATCCAGCGGGGTTATGTGGCCTTTGAGGACGGGAAGATTACGGCGGTAGGGTCCATGGAAGAGCTGACCGCCGTTGCGGAGGGCGCTCTGGATGCCCAGGGGGGACATATCCTGCCCGGCTTCATTGACGCCCACTGCCACCTGGGCCTGTTTGGAGATTCCCTGGGGTTTGAGGCGGATGACGGTAATGAGGAGACTGATCCCTGTACACCCCAGCTGCGGGCCCTGGATGGCGTGAATCCTCTGGACCGTGGCTTTCAGGAGGCCCGGGAGGGAGGCGTCACCACAGTGCTTACCGGTCCCGGTTCCGCTAACCCAATCGCCGGACAGTTCCTGGCCCTGAAAACCGACGGGCGCTGGGTGGACGAGATGGTGGTAAAGGCCCCGGCGGCCATGAAGTTCGCTATGGGTGAGAATCCAAAGACCTCCTATAATGACCGCAAGGAGACTCCCGTGACTCGTATGGCTATTGCTTCCATTATCCGGGAGGAACTGTCCAAAACCCTGGAGTATCAGGACAAGCAGGACAAAGCCGAGCAGGACCCGGATACCGATATGCCTGACTATGATGCCAAGCTGGAGGCCCTGGTGCCGGTTCTGAAGGGGGAGGTGCCCGCCCACTTCCACGCCCACCGGGCGGACGACATTGCCACGGCGGTACGGCTCAGCAAGGAGTTCGGTCTGAAGTATGTGATCGTCCACGGCACCGAGGGCTACAAGATCTCTGAGCTGCTGGCCGCTGAGGGGGCTGCGGTCATTACCGGCCCCTGCCTCACTGGCCGCTCCAAGCCGGAGCTGGTGGGCCAGACCCTGGAAAATCCGGCTCTGCTGGCCAAGGCGGGGGTACAGGTGGCCATCTGTACCGACCACCCGGAGATCCCCATCCAGTACCTGCCCCTGTGCGCGGCCATGGCGGTGCGGGGCGGCATGGAGGAGGAGGAGGCCCTGGCGGCCATCACCCGCAACCCGGCTGAGATCGCAGGTATCGGTCACCGGGTGGGCACCCTGACCCCGGGGAAGGATGCCGATATCGTAGTCACCCAGGGCCACCCCTTTGACTGGAACGGCAAGGTCCAGGCCGTGTTCCTGGGGGGAAAGCAGGTTAAATAAGCAGCAACAAGGCGCGCCGCAGGGCGCGCCTTGTTCTGTCTGTATGCCGCATTTCAGGTGAGGGACACTTAAACAACAAAAAGAGGTCAAAACGCAGATTTCCTTGTTATGCCGAATAATGTCTGCAATACGATCCCTGCGGCCAATAAAAGGCTCATCCAGGCCCATAGCTGAGGCACGCCCCAATATACCAGCACCACAGCCGCTATACAGCTGCCCAGCATGGCCCCCAGGCGGAGGATCAGGCTGTATATCCCTATATACGGTCTGTCATACCTAGCAATGCCAGCAAACCCGGCATCGCCAAGACAGAGTATATAGACTCTTTGCAATGGGAGATGGGCCGCCAGATGCCCTGTGAGAGCCATTCCTGCCGTCACGCAAATATACTGATGCAGTTCATAACACCCATCAGTGGTGTGTAGTCTCCTGCAAGCTGCTGCAGGTAGGGCGGCCAATAGATTTCCAGATTGCCAAGTACCGCGCCTGCTATCATATTTCCTGCCAGTAATATCAGCAGGTTTCGCTTGCTCAATAGGTGACGCCAGTTACCGCCCTGAGTTGTATTGTGGGACACGGGCTGGTCAACTGGAATGCCGACCGCCGCCGCAACGCCCCGAGGCGCGGGACGAACCGCGCCAGAAGCAGCGGCGCATAGGGAAGCAGAGGGATAGACGACGCATTTCCTAGCATTCCGCCCACCAGTGCCCTCAGGGCAAGGCCGCCCCCATGCTCCACACCTTTCTGAAGGGCCTGCGCTATGCCGAACCCTTCCGCATTCTCTTCACCCCCACTCAGGCTGACCTGGACGCCATGGCCGACTACGCCAAGGCTGTGGCCGCCCTGTGCACCGTGCCGGTGGATGCCCCCAAGACCGAGGGCGGCAAGTGGGTGTGCGCCCTGTGCGGCTACATCTATGATCCCGCCGAGGGCGATCCCGCCGAGGGCGATCCCGCCCACGGCGTGGCTCCCGGCACCCCTTGGGAGCGGGTGCCCTCCTCCTGGTCCTGCCCCCTGTGCGGCGTGGACAAGGAGATGTTCAAGAAGGCTGACTAACTTACACACAAAGAACGCAGGCTGCGCATTGTGATATGCTCCCCCTATAGGAGACAGTGAAATAAAACACTGCTTCTATAGGGGGAGATATTTATGTCCAGAAGTAAGGTGGCATACGAGAAGAAAATAGAGATTGTAAGGGATTATCT
>NZ_JBBHLB010000016.1:0-80070 GCF_037572415.1 Flavonifractor porci | reverse complement strand
ACAACTGCCGCAGTATTTTTCCTATTGCCGCTTTCTTTTCTCTGTAAAATACCTTCCTGCGGTACTTCGGCGCAAATACAATATGATATTTGCAATTCCATCGTGTATGAGATAAACTACTAATATCATTCAGTCCCATCTGAATGTCCTCCCTTTGCTATTCTTTGTGCAGTTGGCAGACCGCACTTTTATTATAGCAAAGGGAGTTTTTTTATCACTTTCATCGCCATAGGCTTTTTGCTACCACTCGCCTAGCGAGTGGTTTTCTTTATACAAAAATCGGAGCATCCCGAAGGATGCTCCGATGGTCCGAGTGTCATTAAAGGATCTGTGAAAATCCAGTAATATCAATGGTTTATAAGCAGTCGGCAAAAGGTTTCATCTTAAATTGTACGCTCCCACACTTTTACTTGCGTGATTACATCGCGCAGACGATCACCACCAACTATATACTCCAGAATTTCGTCGGCGGTATCACACCATTTCTCGGTACGAGCGTTTATTTCCGCAGAGCCAGCCTGACAGATCATCATTTTAGTTGCTGCGCCTGCTGAGGGAGAAATGCAGCCAAAGCAACAATACATAATGCCGTTCCATTCGAATTGAATTTCTCCGCCGCGCCTCATACACCACTTAAAATCGCTGATTGTTTTGAATCGATCATCCTCAAATGTATTGGTTGGTACAACCGTCTTCATAGAATAGTGTCTCCTTTCACGGTCAAATGCTTTTCCAGAGCGTTCGACCTTGCTGAGGTGAGGTCCTAATTCATCCCAATAGACATCGTGCGTGTGAGGATTATCGTGAAATTTTGGAGTTCCGTGATCAGAATAATGAGTCTCGGAATCAGCCTTTCCATCTGGGCCGATATGAGTCTCATACAAGTCTCCCTTTTTGGTAAAAGACTGTTTTACTTCACCCGGTTTACCAATAAATTTTTCATCGGCTGGTTTGGAGGGCTTCCATTTCCCACCGTATGCACTGCCGCCCCCCTTGCCAATTAGGAACGGCTCTATTGTATCATGATTTGTATAGAAAGAGCCACCAATTTTGAAAGATTCCAAATCTTCTTTCTGAAATCCACGCTCGTAATTCATATACCGCCAAGAACTGCGTTCGTAGTCCACATAGATGATATTACCTTGCATTTCGGGAAACGGTGTATTGTAGCAAATGATTTTTTCCGGCTCAATGCGCCGCAGCATCTCGTTGTATCCAGCCATGAACCACTCTTTTTGATCCTGGCGGTTGTCGTGTTCGGACGCCATGTAGGTGGAGACAGCCACCACACTGCCTTTTTCAATCCCGTCAAAGCAGAAATCGAACGTGGATTTATCGCCCCAGTTGATGGTGGGAATGACCCGGAGCCCTTTGGATGCCCAGTAAGCGCCGCACCAACGATTACGAAATACATTGTAAAGCTGCATGACAGGCGCCATTTCCAGATACATATTGAAATCCGGCGACAGCACTGCACGGTACCGGGACAGTTTTTCAATGTCATTGTCTGGGTTCTTCCAGACCCGCTCAAAGCGATAGTCATATAGGAAGAAGTGTACCATGCGGTCGAGGTGATTCTGGTCCTCCAGGTGGGTTTTGTCAAAACCGATCAACAAAAGATCATCAAAGTCTCCGGGCCTTTCTTGGAACTTAGGAATGATGGGGATTTTTAACTTTCCTTTTCCGGGAAACTGGTTGCGAAGCAGCGTCTGACTCGTTCGGTAGTTGTAGTTTTCTTCGGTCATATGGAACCTCCTGTATGTAGTAAGGAACAAGTCCTTCTACATACAGGCTCCCAAACAACGAAAGTTGTACATCTCTGTGCAACGGCATAAGAAAATTTACAAATTGGTAATAAAAATCGGAGTACCCCGAAGGATACTCCGATGGTCCGAGTGGCGGGATTTGAACCCACGGCCTCTTGGACCCGAACCAAGCGCGATACCAAGCTTCGCCACACCCGGATAAAATTATGCCGCGCCAAATACCGGTTATATCGCACCGTCTTATTGAACGCTAAATAGTATTATAGTGGCACGAAAGTAAATTGTCAAGAAAAATAAAGATGCTGTCTGGCTGAAATGTTTCCCCCAGCGGCAAGAATTCTCCTTGACAATTTGTTTCTTCTATTGTATCATGTTACAGGTAATTTGGAGCAAACTATGCGCTAGTGTGGCTCAGAGGTAGAGCAGCTCACTCGTAATGAGCAGGCCGTGGGTTCGATTCCCACCACTAGCTCCAAAAAAGACACGACTTACGTCGTGTCTTTTTTGTATTTCAACAATTCAAGGTATCTACAACGCGGCAATTCTCACTTTAAAGCGCGCGGTGCAGTTTTACTATAGTCAGGTTGATTTCTCCATCCACCGCATCCCCGGAGCCTGAATAAGTCAACGTAAATGTAGTGGCGGCTGGTGCCCGCAAGATGATAAAACCGGAGCCCGCCGCACTTCCGCCCCCTGTACCAACTGCAAAATAGATCCCAGTCTCCAGATGTGTAGTACCGTTATAGAATGGCGTAATTTGCATATAGTTGGCCTGCCGAAAAACTGCTGACACTTTATAAGAGATTAAATAGTAACCCGGCTCCAGACTAATGACTGTTGGTCCAGTCTGCGTGATTTGCCCTGTTGGATCTGTTATATCGGGAAGCAATACCAGTTGACTCCCCCGGACAAGCGGATACTGATAATTCACATATGACGCAAACACATCATCTGGAACACTGGCAACAGGTCCGGTGGGACCTATCGGACCTATTGCCCCTGCAGGACCCGTTGGTCCGGCTGCACCTGTCGGTCCTTGGGGCCCAACTGGGCCTGTTGGGCCAGTACTGCCTGCTGCTCCTGAGGGACCGGTAGGACCAATGCTGTCCGCTCCTGCAGGGCCTGTAGGACCTATGGGACCGGTAGGACCGGTTGGGCCGATACTGCCCGCCGTCCCTGCCGCCCCTATAGGACCCGTTGGTCCGGTAGGACCCATTGCTCCTATCGGGCCCATAGGACCAGCACTGCCTGTCGCCCCTGTGGGACCGGTAGGTCCCCGCCAGATACAGCAGGACGGTCCGCCCGGGTGAAGTGGGTCCGGGTTATAATATCGATATTGCTCACTTTCCCGTTGCTGCAAGGCCGCTCCCCCGTCTCTCCTCAATTTCTCCGGCAACTCATGAGAGCACTGCCGTCTGCACCATCTTATTCCCTCCCCTTGCAACTGGTTCTGCCGACAAAGAAAAACCGGCCTCTGCCGCAGTTGCGGCAGGGGCCGGTTTGGTATGCTGGAAATCAATACAGCAGGTTCTTCTCAGTCTGAGGATCAAACAGGTGAATCAGCTCAGGACGGAAGGTAAAGTTGATGTCGGTACCATAGGGAATACCCGCCCGGTGCTCCTCAGGCAGCTCGGTGGTGGGGATACGCAGTACCACGTCCTTGCCGGCGGCAGTCACATGGAGGTACACCTCGCTGCCCATCATCTCGGACACATCCACAGTGCTGGATACGGTATGAGAACCAGCCACAGGGGCAAAGGAAATGTGCTCGGGACGAATGCCGGCCACCACATCCATATCGCTTACACCCTTCTCGGTGAGGATCTTCTGAGCCTTATCGGCGAGCTCAATCACAGCATCAGCCACAGCGATCTGATACTTGCCGTCCTTCTTCTGCAGCTTGGCATCAAAGAAGTTCATTTGAGGAGAGCCGATGAAGCCAGCCACAAACAGGTTGGCGGGACGGTCGAAAACCTCCTGCGGGGTGCCGATCTGCTGAATAAAGCCGTCCTTCATGATGACAATACGGTCGCCCAGGGTCATAGCCTCTGTTTGGTCGTGAGTGACGTAAATGAAGGTGGTATTGATACGCTGACGCAGCTTGATGATCTCAGCACGCATCTGGTTACGCAGCTTGGCGTCCAGGTTGGACAGGGGTTCGTCCATCAGGAACACCTGAGGATCGCGGACGATGGCACGGCCGATGGCCACACGCTGACGCTGACCGCCGGACAGAGCCTTGGGCTTACGCTCCAGGTACTGAGTGATGTCCAAGATTGCGGCAGCCTCCCGCACTTTCTTGTCGATCTCCTCCTTGGGCACCTTGCGCAGCTTCAGAGCAAAAGCCATATTCTCATACACAGTCATGTGGGGATAGAGTGCGTAGCTCTGGAATACCATGGCGATATCACGGTCCTTGGGCTCCACATCGTTCATCCGCTTGCCGCCGATGAGCAGATCGCCCTCAGAGATGTCCTCCAGACCGGCCACCATCCGCAGAGTAGTGGACTTACCACAGCCGGAGGGACCAACCAGCACGATGAACTCTTTGTCCGCGATCTCCAGATTGAAGTCGTGAACGGCGGTCACCTTGTTGTCGTAGATCTTCTTGATGCCTTTCAGAACCACAGTTGCCATATACATGAACCGTAAGGGCAATGCCTCCGCAAATACCCTCTTGTCCCGGAAGAGCGAAACTTCCGGAACGTTACGGCAGGTCTCCACACTGCCGCACCGCCGGTCCGGCGGATCTTCCTCCTTTTTTACGACTCTTCCGCACCTATAAAAATGGAGTAGACGCGGAAGGCCTGAATTGGGGGGTGCCTCCTATTCAGCCGCGGACCAGTTCGCCGCGGAAGAATACGTCTTTCAGCTCCAGATTCTCATCCAGAACCACCACATTGGCCCGCTTGCCGGGCTCCAGGCTGCCGGCCCGGCTGAAAATGCCGATGGCCTTGGCCGGGTTGACCGCGGCGGCCCGCACGGCGTCCGCCAGGGGGATACCGAAGGACACGGCGGTCTTCATACAGTTCATCAAGTCGGTAACAGAGCCTGCGAGGGTACCGTCCTCCAGGGTAGCATACTTACCCTTTACTTTGACGGCCTGGCCGCCCAGGGTATAGTCGCCGTCGGGCATACCAGCAGCCCGCATGGTATCGGAAATCAGAATGACCCGCTTGGCGCCAAACATCTTGAATACCGCTCGTACCACGGAGGGATGGATGTGAACGCCGTCACAGATCAGCTCCACGTTGCACAGGGGGGTATCCAGGGCCGCGCCCACCACGCCGGGAGCCCTGTGGGTAAAGGCGGGCATGGCGTTGAACAGGTGTGTCACCTGCCGGGCACCCAACCGGAAGGCCTCCATGGCGGTATCATAGTCGGCGGTGGTATGGGCCAGAGAGATGGTAACTTCACTCTCCATGGCCTCGATAAACTCCATCGCGCCCGGCTCCTCTGGGGCCAGGGATACCAGCTTTACCAGACCCTGAGAGGCGGCAATAAGCCGACGGAGCATATCCACATCGGGAGCGTGGAGCCACTCGCCGTTCTGAGCGCCTTTCTTGGCCATAGAGAGGAAGGGCCCCTCCAGGTTGATACCGCACAGAGCGGCACCCGGCTTGTCAGCGGCCTTATGGGCAGCCGCCACCTGGCATACCTTGGTGAGCTGAGCCTCCAGCAGGGTCATACCTGCGGGGCAGATCTGCGTCACGCCCCGGGACAGCTCATACTGAGCCATGATCTCCAGGCCCTCGGGGTCGGCGTCGGAAAAATCGTGGCCCTTGCAGCCGTGAAAATGCACGTCGGTGAGGCCTGGAATCACATAGCAGCCGCTGGCGTCGTAGGTCTTGCCGTCGGCACTGGAGTTGGAGAGGAGTCGACCGTCAAAGCAGACGTCCCGCTTGACAAAGCCCTCCTGCAGGTCAAAGACCTGGCCGCCGGTTATCCGCATACGGGAACACCTGCTTCCACCAGCTTATGGAGGGCAGCCTTATCGCCCACCAGAGTCACATCGGGATGGAGCTGCAGCACAGAAGCAGGTACTTCCTTGGTGACGGGGCCGCTGAAGGCCTCCTTCACAATGTCAGCCTTCTCCTCACCGCTGACGATGATCAGAATGCGGCGGGCATTCATGATGTTCTTGATGCCCATGCTCAGGGCATGACGGGGCACCTCGTCCCGGCTCTCAAAAAAGCGCTTGTTGGCCTCAATGGTGCTCTCGGTCAAGTTCACCAGGTGGGTCTCCAGGCCGAAGTCGTCACCAGGCTCATTGAAGGCGATGTGGCCATTATGGCCCATGCCCAGCAGCTGCAGATCGATGCCACCCAGGTCCCGGATCAGCTGGTTGTAAGCATGGCACTCAGCCTCGGGGTTCTTGGCCAGGCCGTTGAGCACATGAGTGTTCTCCGCTTTAATGTCGATATGATCGAACAGGTTATCCTGCATGAAATAGCGGTAGCTCTGCTCATGGTGGGGAGACAGGCCCAGGTACTCGTCCAGATTGACGGAACGGACCTCAGCAAAGGACAGATCGCCCTTCTTGTACCAGTCCACCAGCTGCTTGTAGGTGCCTACGGGGGTACCACCAGTAGCGAGACCCAGCACGCAGTCGGGCTTATAGATGACCTGGGCGGAGATGATATTGGCCGCCCGGCGGCTCATGGCCTGATAGTCTTCCGATTGATAAATACGCATAATAATGTAACTCCTAGCCTTTCATGTCAAAATGGGGCGGGCGGGTCACCGCCCGCCCCGGAACTTGATCTGGGATCAGCAGTACTTGGCGATGGCGGCAGTGATCATGGCGTAGGCCTCGTCCACCACAGCGGCATCGCTGTCCACCAGGCCGGGCATGGGCTTGCGAACAGATCCGCAATTCACGCCATTCTTGGCCAGGATGGCCTTCATCACAGCATACAGGTTGCCGTGAGCGGAGCACATCTTGTAGATGATGCGGCAGATATCGTTCTGGATCTGACGTGCAGGCTCCATCTCACCCTTCTGGAAATGCTCATACACCTTCAGGAAAAGCTCGGGCATGACGGCATAAGTGCCGCCGATACCGGCGCAGGCGCCCATGGCCAGACCGGACACATACTGCTCGTCGGGACCGTTGAACACGATAACACCGGCATCTTTCCACATCTGGATATCCTGGACAGGCATGGAGGAGTTCTTCACACCGATGACCCGGGGATTCTTCTGCATCTCGGCCAGCAGAGAGGGAGTCAGGGCCACGCCGGCCAGCTGGGGGATATTATAGATGATGAAGTCGGTGTTGGGCGCGGCGGAGGAAATGTCGTTCCAGTAGCCGGCAATGCCATACTCAGGCAGATGGAAGTAGATGGGAGGAATGGCGGCAATGGCATCCACACCCAGGCTCTCGGCGTGAGCGGCCAGTTCCATGCTGTCGGCAGTATTGTTGCAGGCAACGTGGGCAATTACCACTACCTTGCCCTTGGCCTCGGCCATCACATTCTCCAGCACTACCTTGCGCTCAGCCACGCTCTGGTAGATGCACTCGCCGGAGGAACCGCCCACATACAGGCCGTTAACGCCCTTGCCGATGAGGTAGCGGGTCAGGGCACGAACCTGGTCGGGGGAAATGTTGCCGGCCTCGTCATAGCAGGCGTAAAAGGCCGGGATCACGCCCTGGTACTTTTTCAGATCGCTCATGTTAGTATTCCTTCTCTCAAAAAAGTTGATAAACGAATCAGGAGGATAAAATCAGCCCTTAACAGCACCCATGGCAATACCCTGGGTAAAGTACTTCTGGAAAGCGATAAACACGGCCACGATGGGGATGGCGGCCAAAGTGGCGCCGGCCATGATGAGGCCGAAGTCGCTGGACATCTCGCCCTGCAGTCGGGCAATGCCCAGGGAGATGGTCCAGTTCATCCGGCTGGTCAGCATGATCAGCTGGAGGAAGTAGTCGTTCCAGGAGTTGACAAAGGTAAAGATAGCCAGTGCGCCGATGCCGGGCTTGATCATGGGGAAGACCACGCTGAAGAAGGTGCGCAGCTCCCCGGCGCCGTCCACCCGGGCGGCCTCCAGGATCTCGTTGGGAATGGTCTCGGAGAACTGCTTCATCAGGAACACACCGAAGGGCCAGCCTACCGTGGGCAGGATGACAGCCCACAGGGTGTCCGCCAGATGCAGGATGTTCATCTCACGCAACAGGGGGATGACGATGACCTGCTTGGGCAGGGCCATTGCGCAGATGATAATGGTAAAGAGGAGGGCCCGGCCATAGAACCGCTTCTTTGCCAGAGCATAGCCGGCCAGGGCAGCGGTGAGGCAGGTCAAGACCAGGGCACCCACAGCCATGATGATGGTATTGAGCAGCCACCAGCCGGCGGGTTGTTTGAACAGCTTGGCGTAGTTCTCCAGGGTGGGGCTCAGGGGGAACCACTGAGGGGTACGGGCGTTGATGGTCATGGCGTCCTTAAAGGAGCCGGTGACGATCCAGTACAGCGGGAAGATGAAGAAAATCGCCAGGAGAATGAGGATCACAATGGTGATCACTTTATAACCGGTGGAAGTACCGGCCAGCTTGCTTTTCGCGTTATTCATCTTCTCACCCCCTTAACCGTTGTCGGTCTTCGCGAACTTGAACTGGATGGCAGAGAAGATCGCGATGATGATGGCCAGGACCACGCCCATAGCGTTGGCGTAGCCGAAGTTCTGGTTGTTGTACGCCATCTGGAAGATGTAGTACATAATGGTGTCGGTAGCGTGGTTGGGTCCACCGGAAGTCAGCAACTGGATCAGTGCGAAGCACTGGAAGGAGTTGATGGTGGTAATGACCAGGATATACAGGGTAGTGGGCATGATCTGGGGCCACTTGATCTTCCAGAACACCTGGAGCTTGGTGGCGCCGTCCACCTGAGCCGCCTCCACCAGGGACTGATCCACATTGCCCAGGGCAGCCACATACAGCACGATGGGCTGACCGATGGAAGTGGTAAACAGGATCAGGATGATACACCAGATGGCAGTAGCGGAATTGCCCAGCCAGTCATAACCGGTGGTACCGAAGATCTGGTTCAGCAGGCCGTTGTAGGGATTGAACATCCACTTCCATACCACGGTGACTGCCACGGTACCGGTAACCACGGGCAGGTAGAACACGCAGCGGAAGAAGGAGCGGGTCACCGCCTTCATCTGATAGATGGCGGAGCTGACCCACAGGGAAAAGGCGGTAACGGCGGGAACCGCCACCGCGACGATGATGACGGTGTTCAGGAATCCCTTCCAGAAGACGGGGTCCTGAACCATCTTGACATAATTGGCAAAACCGACGAACCTGGTAGCGGCACTGTTCAGGCCCATCTCCTGGAAGCTGAACACCACGCACATGATCATCGGGATCACCACAAAGCCAATGAAGAAGACCAGGCTGGGCAACAGGAACAGGTAGGCGGAAATGGTTTCCCGCCGCACCAGGGCCTTGCTCATACCAGAGAACTGGGACCGTTTCTCCTTTTTGGGCTTCTTATTAGCCGTTGCTACGGCATTTTGTGCCATTAGTTTCTCCCCTCTTTTCGAACATATTTTGCACGCCTCTCCAATCAATTTAGGAAAAGCAACTGTGCCCGCCCCCTCACAGGGAGCGGGCACAGAAAGTGCATCAGATCAGACTTGCGCCACTTAACCGATGGCAGCGTTGCTGGCGCTGACAAACTCATCAGCGGCAGTCTTGGCGTCCACGCCGCCGGTCAGGACCTTCTGGAGCATATTCCACCAGTTGGTGCGCTGCTCGGTCCAGCCGCCGATAACGTTGTAGTAGTCGCCCATGTAAGGCATCAGAGTCAGGAACTCAGCGGCATCAGCCTCGGTCTCGGTACCCTCGTACACATTGCCCAGAGAAGCACGGACGGGGAAGAAGCCGGTCAGCTGCACGCTCTCCTTGGACTGCTCGGGATCGTCGCAGATGTAGCGGATGAAGTCCTTGGCAGCAGCGATCTTGGCCTCGTCGCCGTTGTTGAAGATACCAAAGCCCCAGATACCGCCGCACAGCTCGGGCTTACCGTCGTCAGAGGGGAAAGCCATGGCATAGGGGGTAAAGGCAGTCTGAGAAGCGTACTGAGCCTTGTTGGAAGCGTTCCAGCAGAAAGTCACAGCAGCGGTGCCATTGGCAAACTGCTGCAGCTCGTCAGCAGCCTGGAAGCCGGCATTGGCGTTCAGGGAACCATTGTCCACCATGGACTTGATGAGCTCCAGAGCCTTCACGTTCTCAGCGGAGTTGGCGGTGTACTCGGTGTGGTCGGCATTGGTGTAGGTGCCGGAGTACAGGTTGTTGACGAGAGCACGGGTACCCTGGTCGCCGCCCTGGCCGCCGCAGTAAACGATACCGGGCACGGCCGCCAGACCGGAGTCACGGACAGCCTCCATGGCCTTCACAAAGTTGTCAGTGGTCCAGGTACGGGTCTCCTGGTCGATGTACTGCAGAGCGCCGGCCTGCTCAAAGACCTCATAGTTGATGGCCATGCAGTGGGTGGTCATGCACAGAGGATACTCATAGTACTTGCCGTCCAGCTGGCAGGCATTCACAACAGCCTGGCTGGTAGCGGCGATATCAGCAGTAGCATCCTCGGTCCAAAGATCGGACAGATCCACCATCAGGTTGTTGGCGCCCCAGTTGGTCACCAGGCGCTCGGGGCCTTCCATAATGATGTCGGGAGCGGTGCCGCTGGTGATGGCAGAAGTGACCTGAGTATCGCCGTTGGTGTAATCCAGCAGCTCAAACTTGATGGACACGCCGGGGTTCTTGGCGGTGTACTCATCGATCAGAGCCTGCATGGTATCGTAGTCACCAAACTTGCCGATGGGATAGGTCCAGATGGTCAGCTCCACAGTCTCGCCGGAGCCGGAAGGAGTGTTGCCGGACGGGGTGTTGCTGTTGCCGGCGGGGGACTCGCTGTTACCACCGCCGCCGCAGGCAGCCAGGCCCAGAGACATGGAGGCAGCCAGCATGAGCGCAAGAATACGTTTCTTCTTCATCGTTCATCCTCCTCATTTTCGATAATTTTCGTGATTACACAACGGTAACCCGTTGTGTAGATTGTACAGTTCAGCACAGGATTTGTCAATAGTGAATTACGTATTTTCTTTCTTTTTTTGCTGCGCCTGCAAATTTTTTTCACTCTCCACAGTCGGCGGTCAAATGTGTTTATCTGACAGCACTTCGGCCACCAGCTCCTGTCGGGCCCGGCAGCCCTCCCGATCCCGCCGGCATACCTCATGAAAAAGCACATCCATCAGATAGAGCTGGGCGATGCGTGCGGCCACCGAGCCGCCCTGGAGGGGGCCCTCCCGGGAGCCGCACTGAAGTACAATGTCGGCATAGGCGGCGCCGGGAGATTTAGGGAAACGGGTGACCAGAATGATCCGCGCGCGCCGTTCCCGGATGATCTGGAGATTCTTCATCAGTTCTTTGGTGGAACCGGAGTAGGAGAAGTAAATGACCAGGTCGCCTGGGGTCAGCTGTGAGGCGGCGATGGCTTGTAGATGGGAATCCATGACCGCCGTGAAATTCAGCTGGATGGTGCTGAACAGATGGGCACACTCCTGGGAGAGGATCATGGACCCTCCCTGTCCCATACACAGCACCCGGCCGGCGGAGACGATCATATCCGCTGCTTTGCGCACCCCATCCGCTTGGATCAGCTCCAGGGTCTGGGCCAGAGCCTCGGAATTACTGCGATAGACAGCACGGCACATACCCTCCACGCTGTCCTCTTCTGCCTCCTCCTCAGCGTCGGCGCCGCGATCCATCCGCCCCGCAGTAGCGTTGGCAATGGCCAGCTTAAAGGCACTGTAGCCCTTATACCCCAGCCGCTTACAGAAGCGGGAGATGGTAGCTTCCGCCACACCCGCCTCCTCTGCCAGCTCCGAAATGGACATGAACTGGGTCTGCTGCTGGTGGATGACCGCATAGTCGGCCACTTTTTTCTCCGCGCTGGTCAGCTGATAATATTCACTATTGATCTTTTCAAAGACATCAAGTAAGGGCATGGCCGACCCTCAATTCCGCTCCAGGATCTGGCCGATCATCTGATCGCACATGATGAGCATACGAGGCAGGTGGAAGGGACCTTTGAACGTGGAGCCTTTACAGGCGGGCTCGGTTGGCTTGCCATCCCGGCGCAGGTAGCCATACCAGTCGCCATATTCAGGATCGGAGAAGTATTTCTTGCAGTAGTCCAGAGTCTTCTCAAACCACTCCAGATACTTCTCATCACCGGTATCCCGGAAGATCATCATGGAGGCAATGAGGATCTCATCATGGGGCCACCACAGCTTCATGTCATGCTCATAGGCCTCGGGGGGACGGCCCAGGCAGTCGATAAAATAGAGCAATCCGCCGTACTCCTTGTCCCATCCGGCATTGATGGCCTGGTCAAAAATCTTAACAGCGGTGGCGTGCTGTTCCTTGTTGCCCCGCAGGTTGGCGTCCTCCATCAGGAACCAGGAGCACTCGATGTCGTGCCCAGGGTTGACCACACGGCCCTCGGTAACGTCGCCCCGGAACTCGCCGTTGGGACCCACACTTTCCAGGGTGCAGCCCAGCTCGGGCTTGTAGTGGTAGCGGAAGATCTCATCCACACACTGGGCGGCCCGCTGATGATACAGCTCAGTCTGCTCGGGGTCCACCCGGCGCAGCACGGATGTGATGTTCAGATAGATCATGGGATTGGCCAGGGCACGGCCGGTCCGGGTCTCAGGAATGGTCTTGGGACCCATGCCGGTGGGGTCCTTGATGAGGCCCTGATTCAGATTCCAGATCAGTTCATAGGCGGCACGGGCACGCTCCAGGCACACCTTGTCCCCGGTAACACCATAATATTCGGCATTGGCAATAGCATAGAACCCCTCGGAGAAGCAATAGCGGCGCTGGCGCAGGGGCTTGCCGTCACCGGTAACGGTGAAGTACATCCGGTTGCCCGCCTCCCGGTTGATGCAGCAGCGCTCCATAAAGTCCAGGCAGCTCTTACTGGCGGCCAGCCACTCGTCCTTTACACCATAGGTATGGCACAGATAGGCAAACATCCAGGCACAGCGTCCCTGCATCCATACGCTCTTATCAGTGGAGAAGATCTTACCTTCCCGATCCAGGCAGGTATAAACGCCTCCATTCACCGGGTCCATACCGTTTTTCAGCCAGAAACTGACACTGCGCTCCAGCTCTTCTTGAATCCATTTTTGATGGTCCTGCAGACGTGCAGTGATATCCATAATCGCAATTCCCACCTTTCCAATGTTGGGAGAGTTCCCCCGTTGGTTCCATCATACCCGCCGGTACATCCCCCGTCAAGACCTGGAAAGAAAATAATTTTCAGAATCCGGAAAATATGCTTGACAGATTTAAAAAAACTGGTAGCCTATACATATAACGAGCTTTCTGTTTTTCCATATATGTTAAGGAGGATGTCTCATGAAATATCTTGGCATCGAAGTTCCCGTCAAACACGTCCCCGAACTGGACCCCGGTTTCCTCCCCCTGGGCAAATTCTTTGCTTCCTTCCTGAAGGGCGCCAAAAAGCCCCTGGATCTGGCTGTGGAGCGGGCCGGCGGCGAGGTGGCCGTCTACAAAACCTTTATTCACGGCACCCCCGATATGGCTGAAGCCGACCGCTACTATGTGGACCGGCTCATCAAGACCATGCTGTGGTATATGGGCGGTTTCAAGGTCTACATCAGCGGTGACAAGGATATCTTTGAAGCCATGAAGACCACCTGGTGCGTGGGCGGCAAGCGCTCCTTCGACGCCGATTTCATGTCCAATGTGTATGAGAAGCCCTTTGAGGTCGTGTACTGCGACCAGGTGCCCGCCGAGAAGAGCAATCCTCAGGCCGTGGGCCGCCACCTGGGCGGCTGCCGTATCGGTTTTGACGCCGGCGGTTCCGACCGGAAGGTGTCCGCCGTGATCGATGGCGAGCCTGTGTTCAGCGAAGAGGTGGTGTGGTATCCCAAGGTCACCGCCGACCCCGACTACCACTATGAGGGCATCGTGTCCGCTCTCAAGTCCGCCGCTCAGCATATGCCCCGGGTGGACGCGGTGGGCGTCTCCTCTGCCGGTATCTACATCGAAAACCGTACCATGGTGGCCTCCCTGTTCCTGAAGGTCCCCAAGGAGGACTTTGACGCCAAGGTGAAGGATATCTACATCCGCGCCATCAAGGACACCTTCGGCGACGTGCCCTATGTGGTGGCCAACGACGGTGACGTGTCCGCCCTGGCCGGCGCCATGAGCCTGGAAGAGAACAACATTATGGGTATTGCCATGGGCACCAGTGAGGCCGTGGGCTATGTGGACCAGAACGGCAACATTACCGGCTGGCTCAACGAGTTGGCTTTCGCTCCCGTGGACGCCAACCCCGGCGCCATGGAGGACGAGTGGTCCGGTGACATCGGCTGCGGTGTGAAGTATTTCTCCCAGGACGGCGTCATCAAGCTGGCCCCCGCCGGCGGCATTGAACTGGACCCCGCCCTCTCCCCCGCCGAGAAGCTGAAGGTGGTGCAGAAAGCTATGGAGGAGGGCAACCCCGGCGCCGCCGCGGTGTATCGCTCCATCGGCGTGTATCTGGCCCACTCTCTGGCTCTGTATTACCACTTCTACGGCTTCAAGCACGTGCTGCTGCTGGGCCGCGTTATGTCCGGCAAGGGCGGCGACCTGCTGCTGGACACCTGCAAAAGCGTGCTGGCCGACGAGTATCCTGAGATCGCCTCCAAGATCAACCCCACCATGCCGGACGAGAAGGCCCGCCGAGTAGGCCAGTCCGTGGCCGCCGCTTCCCTGCCCGAGATCAAGTAAATGCGCCGCCACATCGTCTGTCTGGGGGATTCCAACACCCATGGCTACTGCCCCGATCCTGCCGGCTGCGCCGACGCTCATCTCTTCCGCTTCAATGAGGAGGAGCGTTGGCCCTGTCTGCTGCAGCGAACTTTAGACCAGTCCTTTCTGGTGGTGGAGGAAGGCCTTCCCGGCCGCACCACTGTATTTGACGATCCGGTGGAAGAGGGACTGTCCGCCCTGTCCTATCTGCGTCCCTGTCTCAAGAGCCACGAGCCTGTGGGTCTGCTGGTGGTCATGCTGGGTACCAACGACTCCAAAGAGCGCTTCGGAACCAATGCCTATACCATTGGCCGGGGTATGGAGCGGCTGATCCGGGCTGCTCAGTCTATAGACTGCTGGGGGCCCGGCGGAACACCCAACATTCTTATCGTTGCCCCCAAGTCCATCGAAAAGGGTGTTTTCTCCTCTCCTGTAGCCGATGAAATGGGGCTTGGCTGTGTGGAAAAGACCCGTGGACTGGCCAAGGAATACAAGATCGTGGCGCAACGGACCGGCTGCGCCTTTCTGGATGCCAACACTCTGGGGCTTGCCTGCAATACGGTGGATTATATGCACCTGACCCGGGAGAGCCACGCCAAACTGGCACAGGCTTTGGCCCAACTGATCCCCACCCTGCTCTGAATAAGCAAAAAATGTGGACGGCGTTGCCGTCCACATTTTTTATCCTTTACTATTTAATCGTATAACCGCCCCGGACCATAATGGTCACATCGGTGGAGGCTTTGACTCCCCGTCCGTCAACGGTCGCCAAATACAGATGGTTGGCGGTCAGGTTCTTCCCGCCCGCCAGGGCCGACCCGTCGGTGGTGTCGATGAGGCCGGGGGCCGTATCGGATACACAGGCCGCAGTTCCGGCCCGCAGCAGAAACTCGCAGGCCTCCGTGCCCACCACGGTCTGCCCGGCCTTTAGATTGACGATCTGAAATACACCGCCGGCTGAAGTGGAGCTGGACCCGCCGCTCAGGGCCTTCTCCACCTCCGCCACATAGCTGTCGACCACACCGGACAGCTTCTTCTCCAGTTCGGACTGCTTGTCCGTCACTTTACCGTCCACCTGCTTCAGAATGGAGGGGATCGCCTGATCTTCCAGATAGCTGAGGGTGACCAGGGGATCGTTCTTGCTGCCTTGCTGTCCGGCGGCCACCGCAACTCCCACCAGAGTCACCGTGACCAATCCGCCGGAGATAAGCCGTACCAGACCTTTTCTCTGTTTCATATGTACCTCCTGTCTGACGGGGAGCCGCCCTCGGGGACGGCTCCCCCCTTGTCTTTAAACCATGGTTCCTGTGTGCAGGCCAAAGCTGACCGCGATGGCGTTGTCCACCCGCTGCATCTGCGCTTCGTCCAGCCGACCCATGTGCTCTCTCAGCCGCCTTTTGTCCAGCGTCCGGATCTGTTCCAGCAGCACCACCGACTCTTTAGGGAGTCCGTAGGTGTTGGCTGAGAGCTCGATGTGGGTGGGCAGACGGGCCTTGCCGGTCTGGGACGTGATGGCCGCCGCGATCACGGTGGGACTGTGCCGGTTGCCGGTATCGTTCTGCACGATAAGCACAGGCCGCACACCTCCCTGCTCGCTGCCCACCACAGGGCTCAGATCGGCATAAAAAATATCTCCGCGTTTTACGCTGTTGTCCACAAAAGCTCACACTCCGCCGGAAAATAGTCACCTGCGTCACACGACCGGAGGCCTATGTAACGCGGTCACTATGATTCTCCCACGGGGCGGCGGGAATTATACCCGTCCTGCAAAATTTCGCGGGGCAGGCCGGTCCGCCGCCGCCTGGCCGGGCCTTTCTCCCCCGGCCCATTGTATGCGTCTGCCGGACAGCCGGTGCCTCAGTCCAAATAAGCCCGGTGGACCCGGGGCGACACGGCGCACAGCAACTCATACTGGACGGTGCCTGCCAGGGCGGCTACATCCTCAATGGGCAGGTGCTCGCCGAATACCTCCACCTCGTCTCCCGGCGCCACATTCAATCCGGTAACATCTGCCATGCACATATCCATGCAGATCCGGCCCACAATGGGGGCCCGCCGGCCGCCGATCCGCACCTCCAATCTGTCGGAGCACAGCCGGGGCAACCCGTCTGCGTAGCCGATGGTGAGGGCGGCCAGTTTGGTCTCCCGGCCCAGCACATGGGTACAGCCGTAGCTCACCGGAGTGCCGGCGGGCACAGTCTTTACCGAGGCCACCCGGGTCTTGAGGGTCATCACCGGATGCAGGCCTGGGCCGTCCAGCCCCTCGCAGGAGGGGTCTGGATAGTGGCCGTACAGGGCAATGCCCGGCCGGACCATATCCAGATGGGTGCAGGGGAACTTGAGGGCCGCGGCGCTGGCGGCGCAGTGTCGAATGGCAAAGGTGATCCCCCGATCTTTCAGTTCCTCCAGCAAATCCAGAAAACGGGTAAACTGGAGCATGGTATAGTCCTCGTCTCCGTCGGCATTGGCAAAATGGGTGTAGATCCCCTCTGCCTCCAGACCGGGCAGAGCGCACACCTGGGCCATTGTCTCCACCGCAGCACTCAGGTTCTCTCCGCCGCACAGCCAGCCCAGCCGAGACATTCCCGTATCCGCCTTCACATGGATCTTCAAGGTCTTGCCTGCCGCTGTGGCGGACGCAGACAGAGCCTGAGCCATCTCCAGATCGTAGACCGTCTGGGTAATTTCATGGTCCAGCAGGGCTTCCGCCCGCTCGGTTGGGGTATAGCCCAGAATCAGGATAGGCGTATGAATCCCTGCCTGCCGCAGCTCCAACGCCTCGTCCAGGCAGGCCACCGCCAGATATTCCGCGCCCAGCGTCTCCAGCCGCCGGGCCACCTGCACCGCGCCGTGGCCGTAGGCGTCCGCCTTTACCACACCCAGAAAACGGCAGCCCTGAGGCAGCATGGCCCGCAGCACCCGATAATTATGCTCCAGATTGGACAGGTCGATCTCCGTCCATGTTCTTGTCTGCGTTTGTTTCATCTGTTTTCCTCTTTACCTTGAGATACAAAAATGCCCGCCGCCGGGCGGCGGACACAATAAACCAGCCGAAGGGCAGTTCATTGGTCCTTATTATACTACGCCGCCCCGCCGGTCACAACCCCAAACCGGACGGTCTTTCATGGATTTTTCATCTAATGTTCATACAATTTCCAAGACATTTTTCCTGCTTCCGGATATACTATAGGCATAGAAATAGTTTTCACACCAAGCTCCCGCCCCCTGTATCAGACGGGATCAAAGGAGGTTTGTTCCATGATGGAAGATGTAGGAAAGGTATTCGCCGATGTAGGCCTGGCCGGCGTAGGCCTGGTGGCTCTGGCTGCCGAACAGAAGGGCAAGGCCGGCAAGTTTCTGGTAGAGAAGGGTGCCGCCGCGGTGGAGGAAGGCCGCAAGCATGGGGCCGAACTCCAGCGCAAATGCCAGGAGGAGGCTCAGCGCCGCCGGGAGGAACAGTTCGACCGGCACGTCAGCCAGATGAACGCCCAGCAGCGGGAAGAGCTGCGCCGCCGCCTGGCGGAACTGGACGACCTGGAGCAGGAAGTCGCTCAGGCCGACTCCGACGACGACAACGACACCATCGCATTTTAATACAGCGGGGTGCTGCCTGGCAGCACCCCGCTGTACTTATTCTATCCTTTCAAAACCAGAAAAGTCGCACCGGATCACGGTAAAGCCATCCTGGGACAACTCTCCCCGAAGAAGGGCGTGGCTGGCCGGATCAAACCAGAGGGAGCATTCCTCCCCTTCCCCCGCCTGACCTTCCGGGTCCCGGCAGATCATCCGCAGGACCTGTCCCTCTCCGGTCTCCTCCATGGCACACTCGGCTATAAAGCCCTGGGCAGCGTAGCGCAGCAAAACGGGAACCGCGTCCATGGGACTCATGCCGCTGTCGTCCAGGGGGCCGGTCTCAACCCACACCCCGTCGTATTCCAGATATCCGCTGCCGTCCTTCAGCCGGGCGGTCACTCCAGCCACGGCGTCTGGGCTGGTAACGGTGAGTACGCTCTCCCCTTCCCACCGGTACTCCAGATCCAACCCGTACTCATAGACCCGCTGTCCGTAGTCGGCGGTCACGGTTAGTTGGGCGGCACAGCCCTCCATGGCCAGATATTCGCCCCGGATATCCAGTGCCAGCTGTTCTGCGCCGGTAACTCCGCCGCCGCAGGCGGCCAGAGCCAGGCACAGGGTTATCGTCAGTACGCACGAACCAAATCGGCGGCGCACTCCGTCTCCCCCTTTATTCCACTATTATTCCACAGATTCCTTGATCACCCGGGGCAGAGCTGCCACCACGTCGGTAGGCGTCATGCCGTACTCTCCGATCTCCCGGGCACACAGATCACCGGCCGCGCCGTGGAGCCACACCGCCATAGGCACGGCCTGCCGGGCGGGCAGGCCCTGTCCCAGCAGGGAGAGGATCACTCCCGCCAGCACATCGCCGCTGCCTCCCTTGGCCATACCGGGATTGCCGGTGGTGTTGATGTAGGCAGTACCGTCAGGGAAGGCGGTGATGGTGCGGTGGCCCTTGAGCACCAGACAGCAGGTGTGTTCCATGGCAAAGCGCCGGGCTGCTCCCAGACGGTCTCCGTCGGACAGATCGCCTCCCAGCCGGGCAAACTCCCCGTCGTGGGGAGTGAGCACCGTGTGAAGGCCCTGCCGGGCGTCCAGTACATCTATATGTCCCGTCAAAGCGTTTATGCCGTCGGCATCCAAAATGACAGGGATATGGATCTCATGCAGCAGGTGGCGTACCACGGCCGCCACGCCGTTTCCCCGGCCCAAGCCAGGGCCGATGAGGCATACACCATAGCCCGCCAGCTTATGATGGATCACCTCTCCAGCCTCCAAAGACAGCTGCCCCTCCTTGCCTGCCGGCAGGGGATAGGGCATGGCCTCGTCCAGCTTTGCGGCGGCTACCGCCCAAATGGGGGTAGGCACCCCCACCGATACCAACCCCGCGCCAGAGCGTACCGCGGCCTGTGCCGCCAGCACCGGAGCCCCGGTATAGCCCACACTGCCGCCCAAAATGGCGCACCGCCCAAAGTCTCCTTTATGGGCGTCCCGGGACCGGCGGGGCAGCTTCACCTCAACGGCCTCCACGGTACTCACCGGGCAATCCAGAGCATCCACCAGGTCCTTGGGAATCCCAATATCAGCCACCGTCAGTTCGCCGGTACACAGTCCCCCTTTGCCCACATAGTGACCTGCCTTGGGCATGGTAAAGGTGACAGTACGGGCAGCCCGTACCGCCGCCCCCAGCACCCGGCCGGTGTCAGTATCCACCCCGCTGGGAATGTCAGCCGATACCACTGGAATGGCACAGGTATTCATCATATGAATGGCGGTAAGGGCGTCTCCCCGCACCTCGCTGTTCAAGCCGACGCCGAAGAGGGCGTCCACCATCACACTGGCCTCCAGGCACCAGGCTGCAAAAGAAGCATCGTCTGGCTGGAAGGGCTCCAGCTTCCCCCCTGCCGCCGCCAGGCGGGCCTCCATGGCTCTGGTATCCTGGGTCATCTTCTCCCGGCTGCCCACCAGGATACACCGCACTTCAAATCCCGCCTCCAGCAGCTGCCGGGCGCAGGCCACGCCGTCGCCGCCGTTATTACCCGGTCCGCAGAAGCACACCACCCGTCCGGCGCAGTCTCCCGCCAGGTTCATGACCTCCTCGGCCAGAGCCGCCGCTGCCCGCTCCATCAGGTCGGTGGAGGAAATCCCCCGCTCCTGAATGGCGATCCGGTCGGTCTCCCGCATCTGCTGCGCTGTGGCGATCCGCATACTCATCCACACTCCTGTTCTTTGGTTCTTTCTTTCAGGCAGACCCATTATATGCTGTCTGCCCCGTTCCGTCAATTTTAATCTTGCACTTTCTGTCAAACTGTGCTATAAATAATGTTACTTGCGAAGAAGGGAAAAAGAGCGGTCCCCCGCCCGGCAGAGAGCGTCCGTCACCGGCTGAAAGCGGATGTGGGGTTGGCCCGTTCGGTTCGTCCTGGAGCGGCCCTGGAGACAGGGACGGATTCGCCCCACGTTACCGGGGCCAAAGTGCCCGCCGCGTGCGGGAATTGCGGGTGGTACCGCGGAAGGTTTGCCTTTCGTCCCAATGGATTGGGATGGAAGGCTTTTTTGTTTACAAATCGTATCACTGCAAAAGGAGCTGCGAATATGAAGGAAACACTGGAAACCATACGCCGGGAAGCACTGGCCGCACTGGACGGCGCCGGCAATGCTCAGGAGCTGGACGCCCTGCGGGTGAAGTACCTGGGTAAGAAGGGTGAACTCACTGCCGTTCTGAAAATGATGGGCAAGCTGTCCGCCGAGGAGCGTCCCGCCATGGGTCAGCTGGCCAACGAGGTCCGCTCCGCCCTGGAGCACGCCCTGGAGGCCAAGGGCAAGGAACTGGAGGCCAAGGCCCTGGAGGACCAGCTGAAGGCTGAGGCCCTGGACATCACCGTCCCCGGCAAGGCTGTCAAGACCGGCCACCGCCACCCCATGTATATCGCCCTGGATGAGATCAAGGAGATCTTCATCGGCATGGGCTTCACTGTGCTGGACGGCCCCGAGGTGGAGCTGGCCAAGCTGAACTTTGACCGCCTCAACGCCGAGGAGGGCCACCCCTCCCGCGACTGGTCGGACACCTTCTACTTTGACGAGGACAGCCGTGTGATGCTCCGTTCCCAGACCTCCCCCATGCAGGTCCGGGCCATGGACACCATGGAACTGCCCATCCGCATCATCGCCCCCGGCCGTGTGTACCGCAAGGACGAGGTGGACGCCACCCACTCCCCCATGTTCCATCAGGTGGAGGGCATGGTCATCGACAAAGGCGTCACCATGGCCGACCTGAAGGGCACTCTGAACACCGTGGTGGAGCAGCTGTACGGCAAGGGCACCAAGACCCGGTTCCGTCCCCACCACTTCCCCTTTACCGAGCCCTCCTGCGAGATGGACGTCCAGTGCCACAAGTGCGGCGGCGTGGGCTGCCCCACCTGTAAGGGCGAGGGCTGGATCGAGCTGCTGGGCGCGGGCATGATCCACCCCCGTGTGCTGGAGATGAGCGGCATCGACCCCAACGTATACTCCGGCTGGGCCTTTGGCATCGGCCTGGAGCGTACGGCCATGCGCCGGTTCAAGATCGCCGACCTGCGACTCATCTTTGAAAACGACGTGCGGTTCCTGGAGCAGTTCTGAGAAAGGGGTGTAAAGCAATGAATCTGAGCAGAAAATGGTTAAATGAATTTGTCACTGTGACTGCCGACGACAAGGAATTTGCCGAGGCCATGACCTTGTCCGGCTCCAAGGTGGAGCTGACCCACGACCTGGGAGAGGAGATCTCCAACGTGGTGGTGGGCCGCCTGCTTTCCATGGAGCGCCACCCCGATTCCGATCATATGTGGATCTGTCAGGTGGACGCGGCGCAGGACGAGCCCATCCAAATCGTCACCGGCGCCTGGAACATCCATCCTGGCGACCTGATGCCGGTGGCCCTCCACAAGTCCACCCTGCCCGGCGGCGTAAAGATCCAGAAGGGTAAGCTGCGCGGCGCGGTGTCCAACGGTATGTTCTGCGGCCTGGCGGAACTGGGTCTGGACACCCGCGACTTCCCCTACGCTGCCATCGTCCCCGCCGCCATTCTGGGTGACTATCACCCCCTGGACAAGGACAAGCCCTCCATCCCTGCCGACATCCAGCCCGGCCACAAGATCTATGGCCCCGTGGTGTGCGCCAAGGTGACCGGCGTCACCACCACCGGCTATTCCACCTATGACATCGCTCTGGATACCGGCGACGGCACTGCTACCGTCTCCACCGCCTGCCCCAACCTCCACGAGGAGGACCTGGTGGCCTACAACACCAAAAGCAATAGCATCTGCACCCTGGAGGATCTCCACGCCCAGCAGGCCGAGTTCCCCCACTGCATCCCCGACGGTATTTTCGTGCTGAACGAGGACTGCAAGCCCGGCGACGACATCAAGCCGGTCATCGGTTTGGACGACCATGTGGTAGAGTTTGAGATCACCCCCAACCGCCCCGACTGCCTGTCCGTCATCGGTCTGGCCCGGGAGGCCGCCGCTACCTTCGACGCCCCCCTCACTCTTCACGAGCCTGTGGTCAAGGGCGGCGGGAACGGCAGCCTGATGGAGCTGCTCGATGTGGAGACTCCGGCTTCCGATCTGTGCCCCCGCTACACCGCCCGGATGGTGCGCAACGTGAAGATCGCCCCCTCCCCCAAGTGGATGCGGGAACGGCTGCGTGCCATGGGTGTGCGTCCCATTAACAACATCGTGGACATCACCAACTATGTCATGCTGGAGTATGGCCAGCCCATGCACGCTTTTGACTACCGTTATGTGACCGGCGGCAAGATCATCGTCCGCCGTGCTGTGGAGGGCGAGGAGCTCACCACCCTGGACGGTCAGGTGCGCAAGCTCAACGCCAACCATCTGGTCATTGCCGACGAGAACCGGGCCGTGGGCCTTGCCGGCATCATGGGCGGCGAGAACAGCGAGATCGTGGACGACACCGTGGACGTGGTCTTTGAGTCCGCCTGCTTCGACGGCACCTGCATCCGCAAGGGCGCCCTGGCCCTGGGTATGCGTACCGAGGCCTCCGCCAAGTTCGAGAAGGGTCTGGACCCCCTGAACACCCTGCCCGCCGTCAACCGCGCCTGCGAGCTGGTAGAGCTGCTGGGCGCCGGCGAGGTGCTGGACGGTACCATTGACATCCTCAACTACGTGCCCCAGCCCCGTGTCCTCAAGCTGGAGCCGGAGAAGATCAACGGCCTGCTGGGCACCGACATCACCGAGAGCGAGATGGTGTCCATCCTGAAGAAGCTGAACTTCCAGGTGGAAGGCGATCAGGTCACCGTACCCTCCTGGCGCGGCGACGTGATCGGCATGGCCGACCTGGCCGAGGAAGTGGCCCGGTTCCACGGATACAACAACATCCCCATCACCCTCATGCGGGGCCAGACCACCCTGGGCGGTTTCTCTGTGGAGGAGAAGCTGGAGCGCCAGCTGGGTTCTCTCTGTCGGGCCATGGGATATGACGAGATCATCACCTACTCCTTCATCTCCCCCACCTGCTATGACAAGATCCGCTGGGAGGCCGACGATGCCCGCCGCCAGTCCCTCAAGATCCTCAACCCCCTGGGCGAGGATACCTCCATCATGCGTACCACCGTGCTGCCCTCCATGCTGGAGATCCTGACCCGGAACTACAACTACCGCAACCAGAACGTACGCCTCTATGAGGTAGGCCGCATCTACCTGCCCGGCGGCGAGGACGGTCTGGCCGTGGAGAACAAGGTGCTGTCCATGGGCGCCTATGGCAGCGATATGGACTTCTACGCCCTCAAGGGCTGCGTGGAGGCCATTCTCAAGGACCTGCGGGCCGGGGACGTCCACTTCGAGGTCCCCAGCGTGACCAATCCCTCCTATCACCCCGGTCGGGTGGCTGATGTGTACGCCAGCAACCAGCGCATCGGTGTGCTGGGGCAGGTCCATCCCCTGGTGGCTCAGAACTACGGGGTGGACGCTCAGTTCTACTGCGCTGAACTGGAGCTGAACGCACTCATGGCCGCCGAGGGCGCCGATCCTGAGTACGTGCCCCTGCCCAAGTTCCCCAACCTCACCCGCGACATCGCCGTGGTGTGCGATGAGGCAGTGACCGTAGGCGCTCTGGAGGCCTGCATCCGCAAGGGAGCCAAGGGCCTGCTGAAGGAGTGCAAGCTCTTCGACATCTACCGCGGCAAGGGCGTGGACGAAGGCAAGAAGTCCGTGGCCTTCAACCTGGTCCTCCGGGCCGACGACCGCTCCCTCACCAGCGAGGAGGCCGATGAGGACGTGAAGAGCATCTTGACCACCCTGGAGAAGGAACTGGGTGCTGTACTGCGCTGAGGTTATTCGGCCTCCTCGTCCCCGCACAGCGGGGTCCGCGCGGCAGCACGTACAAGTGTCCCGGCTACGGCCGGGACCTTGGCGCAAGGCGGAATTTACTTCCGCCGCGCAAATTTAATCTGCCCATGGGCCCCTCAAACGCAAAGCGTTTGAGGGAATGGCCGATGAGGACGTGAAGAGCATCTTGACCACCCTGGAGAAGGAACTGGGTGCTGTGCTGCGCTGAGGTTATTCGGCCTCCTCGTCCCCGCACAGCGGGGTCCGCGCGGCAGCATGTACAAGTGTCCCGGCTACGGCCGGGACCTTGGCGCAAGGCGGAATTTACTTCCGCCGCGCAAATTTAATCTGCCCATGGGCCCCTCAAACGCAAAGCGTTTGAGGGAATGGCCGATGAGGACGTGAAGAGCATCTTGACCGCCCTGGAGAAGGAACTGGGTGCCGTGCTGCGCTAAATTCCCAGAAATATAAATTGTCCCCCCGGTAATGCCGGGGGGACAATTTATATTGAGAGGTTTACCACATTTTACCCAGAAACAGCACAACCCCCCGGCCATCCATCGTGACCGGGGGGCTACTTTTCGATCTGGGGTTCAATCACTTGGTCTACCTCTACTTTCTATAGATTTGCCACGCATTGGGAAGGACTCGGTTTTGGGATTCGCCTGGATCACTGTCTCCTGCAACGTACTACCCTGATTTCCGTCTTCAGCGAACTTCGCATCTGAGGTTTCCGGGTCTCCTCGCTTCAATGAGTTTGTTGGGAACACGTGTTGCCTAAAACGAACCGTTCCTTTTCCTTTTGCGTTGAGGCTTTGATGATTTGGACTTTACTAGCCCATTGGGTTCACCTCTTTCTTTCTGGCTTTAGTATACTATTCGGTATGCCGTTTGTCAAGTCTTTTTTGTTTGTTTTATACTATTTTTTATTTCTCCCTTTTGCCGCCTTGTAGCAGATTAGCCATAACCCAGAAGCACCAGGATCATCCCGTAGATCACGCTGGCCACCAGGCCGTAGACGATAACCGGCCCGGCAATGATAAACATCCGGGCGCCTACCCCCAGCACCAATCCCTCATTTTTGAATTCCAGAGCGGGAGAGGCTACCGCGTTGGCAAAGCCGGTGATGGGCACCAGGGTACCTGCTCCGGCGTGCTGGGCCAGCTTGTCAAACCACCCCAGGGCGGTGAAAAAGGCGGAAAGGAAAATCAGCGTGACGGACACCGCCGTCCCCGCGTCGGTCTTATCGACCCCCCAGCTCTGGTACAGGTCGCTCAAACCCTGTCCCAGGGTACAGATCAAACCGCCCACCAGAAAGGCCCAGATCAGATCCTTCCACAGGGGAGAGGGCTTTGCCATCCCGGCCACATAGCGGCTGTACTCCTCATTGGTCATGTCCATGGTACGCGCCTCCTTTCCCTCCATTATGTCCGTCAGCCGTGGGAATATGTACAACATCGTATTTTTTTCTTGACTTTGCACCTGGTAGAGGGTATACCCTGTTAACGTTGGAGGTGAGGGGTGTGAAAATAAACGAGGTGGAGCAGCTGGTGGGCGTCACCAAGCGCAACATCCGCTTTTATGAAAAAGAGGGGCTGCTGAACCCCGGACGAAATGCGGACAACGGCTACCGGGACTACACCGAAGCCGATGTGGAGGCCCTGCGCAAGATCAAGCTGCTGCGCAAACTGGACGTACCCATGGAGGAGATCCGAAAAATGCAGCAGGGCATCCTGACCCTGGACGATGGTCTGCTGCGGCACATCATCCAGCTGGAGCGGGAGCAGGCCAACCTGGCCACCATCCGGACCCTGTGCCAGACATTGGCCGACGCCGGCCAGCAGCTGGCCGATCTGGACGCGGACCGGTGGCTGTCGGAAATGGAGCGTATGGAAGGAGAGGGGACTCGCTTTGTGAACATCCATAAAAAAGATACCGTCACCCACTACATCCCCCCGGTGGTATGCGCCCTGCTGTTCGTGGTTCTGATGGGCGGCGTCATGGCTCTGCTGGTGTGGGCCGCCGTGGCCTTCCCCACCGAAGCGCCCCCGCTGCCGGTGGTGGTGGCGCTCACCCTCATCCCGGCTGTGTTCATCATCGGGGTTCTGCTGGCTCTGATCCAGCGCATCAAACAAATTCAAGGAGGAGAAGAAAATGCTGCTTCTAAATATTGAGTACATCCCCGGCAAAGAGATCCAGGCCCTTGGTATCGTCAAGGGCAGCGTGGTCCAGTCCAAGCATTTCGGCAAGGACTTTATGGCTGGTATGAAGACCTTGGTTGGCGGAGAGATCGAGAGCTACACCAAAATGCTCACCGAGGCCCGCCAGATCGCCACCAAGCGCATGGTGGATGACGCCGAGGCCATGGGGGCCGACGCTGTGGTGGGCGTACGCTATACTTCCGCCTCTATCATGCAGGGGGCGGCGGAGATCACCGCCTACGGCACCGCCGTCAAAATTCTGGAGGGATAAGCCATGCTGCACATCGAACGCTTTTCCAAGACCTATCCCGGTGGCAAGCGGGCGGTGGACGACCTGAGCCTCCATGTTTCTCCCGGTGAGATCTTCGGGTTCATCGGCCACAACGGCGCGGGTAAGACTACCACCCTTCGGGCGGTGGCCGGCGTCATGGACTTTACAGAGGGCACCATCACCATTGACGGGCACAACGTCCGCACCGACGCCCTGGCCGCCAAGAAGGTCACCGCCTTCCTGCCCGACAACCCCGACCTCTATGAATTTCTCACCGGCATCCAGTTTCTCAATTTCATCGCCGATCTATACGAGATCTCCGGGGATACCCGTCAGAATCTCATCGCCAGGTACGGCGATGCTTTTCAGCTCACCGGCAATCTGGGCAGCCCCATCGGCAGCTACTCCCACGGCATGAAGCAGAAGCTGGCCCTCATCTCCGCCCTCATCCGCCAGCCCAAGCTGCTCATTTTGGACGAGCCCTTCGTGGGCCTGGACCCGTCGGCGGCCCACCTGCTCAAACTGTTCTGGGCGGAGCTGTGCGCCGCCGGCAGCGCGGTATTCTTCTCCACCCACGTGCTGGAGGTGGCTGAAAAGCTGTGCCATCGGGTGGCTATCATCAAACAGGGCAAGCTGATCCGTATGGGCAATACTGCTGAACTGGTGGGAGACTCCACCCTGGAGGACGTGTTCCTGGAACTGGAGGGAGACGGGCATGGCTAAATTTCTCGCCCTGCTGAAGCTGAATTTCCGGGCCCTGCTCTCCGCCATGCGGGTGGGCCGAAAGAAGCGCTCCTTCTCTGGCATAGGCGCCCTGGCCCTTCTGGCCGGGTTGTCGCTCTATATCTCCGGGGTGTACAGTTCCCTGCTGGCCGGACAGCTGGCGGCGGTGGGTGCCCTGCCCCTGCTGCTGGTGCTCATGTCCCTGGTGGCGGTCCTACTGGGTTTCTTTTTCTCCCTCTTCGCAGCCCAGGGCGTGGTATATGGAGCCAAGGACAATGATCTGATGCTCTCCCTGCCCATCTCTCCCTTTATCCTCATGCTCTCCCGTACCCTGGCACTCTATCTGGAGAACCTGGTGTCCACACTCTTTGTGCTCCTCCCCGCCGGGGTGATCTATCTGTGGTACGGCGGGCCGGGTGGCTGGGTAGTGCTCCCGCTGCTGCTGGTTTCCGCCCTCTTTCTCAACCTGCTGCCCACCCTGCTCACCCTCATTATAGGCTTTGTGCTGGCCTGGCTGTCCGGCCGGTTTTCCCGGAAGGCCCTGGCCTCCACCCTGCTCCAGCTGCTCCTGCTGGCCCTGATTCTGGTGGGTTCCTTCTGGCTGAGCGCCGCTGCCAACAACATGGAAAATGCCGCTCCCGCCATCCAGTCCTTCTTCCAGGGCTGGGGCCGCCCCTTCCTGCTGCTGGCAGAGGGGGTGAGCGGCGGAAATCCGCTCCAGCTGGCGGCGCTGTGGGCCCTGTGCCTGATCCCCTTCCTGGCAGTAGTGTGGCTGTTGGCCTGGCAGTATAAGGCCATCATCACCCGGCTGTCCACCCACCGGACCCGCTCGGATTATAAGCTGGGCAAGCTGTCCTCCTCCAGCCAGCGGGGCGCCCTGCTGCGGAAAGAGGCCCGCCGGTGGTTCGGCACTCCCAGTTACGTATTCAACACCGGCATCGGTCTGCTCCTGCTGCCTGGCGCCGGGGTAGCCGCTCTGATCTACCGGGAATCCATCGCACAATTTTTGGAGATGGCTGACGGTCTGGCTCTGGCCCCCCTGCTGCTGGCAGGCATCGCGTTCTGTCTGTCCACCGTTGCCATCACCGGCTCCTCCATCAGCCTGGAGGGCAAGCAGCTCTGGCTGCTTCAGTGCGCCCCCGTGCCGGTGACCACCATTCTGGGCATGAAGGCAGCTTTCCAGCTGCTGGTCATCCTGCCCTGCCTGGCAGTGGGGTGGTTCATGCTCTGTCTGGCCTTTGTACTGACCCCGGCGGAGTGGCTACTCCTGCTGGTTGACGGATTACTCTTCGCCCTGATGTGCGCCCCCTTCGGGCTGTGGATCAACCTCCACTTCCCCAAGCTGGACGCCGTCAACGATGCCGTGGTGGTCAAGCAGTCGGCCGCCGCCATGCTGTCCACTTTCCTGCCCATGGTTCTGGTTCTGCTGTTTTTCCTGCTGTGGTTCTTTTTCCTGGAACCGCTGGGCAGCATTGGTCTGCTGCTGGTATACGCCGTTATCCTGGCCGCAGCGGCGGTCCTCTCCTTTCTGGCGCTCATGCGTCAGGGACCGGTATTGTTCCGCAATCTGGAGGAAAAATGACAAATTGCTACAAAGTGGGGACGGGCCTTGCACCCGTCCCCACTTTGCACTAAAATAGGGTTACATAATATTATGGGAGGCGTACTATGAAACTTCGTTTTCGCCTGCCGGCCGTCGGACTGGCCGCAACCCTTTTGCTGACAACCGCCGCTCAGGCCCTCAATCCCTCTCAGGCTCTGACGCTGCTGAACTGGTACTACCTGGACCCTCTTCCCGACCAGGTATTTGAACAAACGGATATGCCCGGACTCATCCGGGCCCTCGGAGATCCCTACACCGAATATTTGACCGCCGAAGACTATGCCGCCTTTCAAGCCTCTCTCTCCGACTCTGAGCTGGTGGGCGCCGGCGTCTCCATCCAGCTGGCTGACACCGGTCTGCTGGTGGTCCGTGTGATCCCCGGCTCCGCCGCAGAGGCGGGCGGTCTGCTGGCGGGAGACGTGATCACCGCTATAGACGGCCAGTCTTTGGCAGGAATCGGTCTGGACCAGGCCTCCGCTCTGCTGGGCGGCGAGGTGGGGACCTCCTTCCAGCTGACCTACCTGCGGGACGGCCAGGCCCACACCGTCACTCTGACCCGCTGCGCCTTTGTGGTTCCCACCGCCTATACCCAGCTGTGGGAGGACCACATTGGCTATGTGGCCTGTGATGCCTTTGGTCCTGAAACCGCCGGTCATGTGCAGGAGGGTTTGGAGACCTATGGCAGGCAGGCCGACCACTGGATCATGGATCTGCGCAACAATGGAGGCGGAGAAGTGACCGCCGCCCTCAACACCATCAGCTATTTTGCCGGCCCCAATGATCAACTGGTCTATATGTTGGCAGGAGACGGCTCCATCAGTGCTCAGGGCAGTCAGAGCGCCCAGATCACCGATGAACCGCTCATCGTCCTGACCAACTTCTATTCGGCCAGCGCCTCCGAGCTGTTTGCCTCCGCCATCCGTGATACCGGTTCCGGCCTTCTGGTGGGGGATCGCACCTACGGAAAAGGAGTCGCTCAGATCCTGTTGGACAGCACCCTCTTTCCTGCCTTTTTCTCCGAGGGCGACGCTCTGAAAATGACCGCCTATCGCTTTTTCGGCCCCGCAGGTACCAGCAACGACACCATCGGCGTGATGCCGCACCTGCTGCTGGACCCGTCTCTGGCAGACGAAGCTGCCGTGCTTCTCTCCAGTCCAGAGCCTCAGGGGGACACCTCCGGTACAGCACGCATTGATCTGAACGGCGCCTGGTACATCGATCTGGAGCAGGCCTGCTCCGCCCCCTACCGCGCTGCCTTTACCGCGCTGCTGGAGGCTCTGCCCGACGGAATCCTGCTGCGGACAGGTACCGGCGACGGCTGGGAGGCCACCAGCGCCACTCATCTGGCAGCCGCCTGCGGCCTCAGCGACTATGACCACCGGGGGTTCTCCGATACCGCCCAGTCCCCCTACGCCGACGAGATCGGCCTGCTGGCCACCTACGGCGTGGTACTGGGCGCGGGAGACGGCACCTATCGTCCCACGGAATCTCTGACCCGCGGACAGCTCTGCACCCTGCTGGCACAGGCCCTGAACTGCAAGGTACCGAAAGGGGAAAGCGCCTTTACCGACGTGTCCATGGACGATTGGTACGGCCCCGCTGTCAATGCTCTGGCCGCCATGGGGCTGGTAAACGGTATAGGGGGAGGCCGCTTCGCCCCCAACGATCCGGTGAGCCACGAGCAGTTCATCACCATCCTGTCCCGCCTAGGCAGGAGGCTGGATCTGGATCTGATCCAGAACTGGCAGGACAGGCCAACAGCGGCATCTGCTGATTATCAGAACTATTCCTCCTGGTCCTGGGAATCGGTATGGCTGCTGGCACAGGATGAGGACGGCCTGCTTTGGGCCGCCCCCGGTGAGATCGATCCCGCCGGAGCCACCACCCGCGAGGAAGCCGCCGCCCTGACCTGCACCCTGCTGTGCAAACTGAATCTGCTCCCCGCCCTGATCTGAGTACACTTCTCATGAAGAGCGGCTTTATCTCATGTTGTTACCCTTGTCGATCTATAGGGAACTTGAGATCATACCGTGGACAACAGACATACTACATTCGCTCTGAGGCCCGCTGGCAAGGCTGGACTTTGCAGTTCTTTGCAGGATACAAAATGTCTTAACTCATCAAAACCATCTCTGCTCAAAGCGCATTCCATATGGCACGCATCTTCGGCGGCCACCCATCTGTTTACGCCCAATTTTATAAACAGATCCAGAAAAAAGCGATACGTTGGGAAATTTACCCTTCTATTTTAACACCCGACTCTGTCAATGAGTTGGTGTCCCTGCCCAACCTCCAGGTATCTTTTTCCCGCAAAGTATGTACCACTTTGTATGCACCGGACATCTTTGTTTAGGCTAGCAAGCCAAAAAGCCATGAGCACGGCCAAATCAAAAACAGCGCAGGCAAAAGATTTACTGCACTGATATGCTTGATTTGTGCAATGCTCAGGCCAAGAACAAAGGTAAGCAAACCTCCCACCGCTATAAAGTCATTGAGCATTGCCTGCGTTGTATAGGGGATAATGAACTGCGCGCAATAAAAACAGGTACACAAAATAAGAAACTGTGGTAAAACAATCAGGTTCATAGCTCTGCCGAGGGTGGCGGCAAAAATAGTGGCGGCAAAAATATCCATCACCGCTTTGGAAAGCAAGATTGTGAAATCACCGGAAATACCTTCATTGATTGCGCCGAAAATATTGGTCCCACTGGCGCAAAAGGTCACTGCGACAATGAGGTAAAACCTCATATATTCCTCTCTGTCTCCGGTTATCTTGAAACGCAACTTATCCAGAACGGTCTGAAACAGGTGCTTTACTCTACCATCCAGACTTATCATTTCACCTATCAGCGCCCCCAAAATGAGGGCCAAAAGCACAGCCGGCAAAGTCTGGAGTTTTATCAGAGATACCATACCAATCGCGATGGCTGCAATTCCAAAAATCACATTCATAGGCTGCTTAATACGATCTGGAACATGATTTTTGATCATGCTGCCGATATTGGTCCCTAACAGAACACAAAAACAATCGATCAAAATACCTTTTGGAATCAGCATTTCTCTTCTCCTTCAATAAGTCACTGCAAAATGGATAGATACGCTTCCAACTCCGCCGTCGATTTGTATGGTATTCCGGCCGCTGACATTGGATTGCTGCGCAGGCTTGGAGTGGCTTTCAGAGGATTCCTTTTCCCAAGCTGCACTCTCGTCAAATTCCCATTCATCACCGTAATTTTCCAGAGGCTCACCGTCCAGCAGAATTTTTCTCACAAAGGACTCACCTTGCACAATATAGTTCTCCCTTGGCTGAACCAAATTTAATGTAGCAGCGCCCGTCCCGCCTTCCAGCACGATCAATCCGGACAGATCCCCTGAAAGTACAAACTCTCCCATCCCCACGCACAGTTCGCTGTCCCGTTTCGATACCACATTGTCACCAGTGAAGCTTCCTGTACCACATTCTGCAACAAAACACCGGACGGAAATGTTACGAAGTGTCATATTCCCGGTACCTTGAGAGACAATCAGCTTTTCCGTTGAAAAGTCTTCAATTGTCAGAGCCCCGGTCCCCGTGTTGAAGTTGGCTTCCTCCAATGAATGTTCAGACGGAAGCGTTATGGTAAATAAATGAGTTGATGTGTCAACTTTTTTTGCATCATCCGGCGTAGGCGGTTGATAGCGTATGGTCAATTCTCCACTCTGCGTTTCAATAGAAATCCAATCCTGAACAAGATTTTCTCCGGTAATGGAATATTCATTGCCACGTCTAACCTGTATACTTCCTACATCCGCCAAAACAGATAAGTTTGTTATAGTGTTTAGGGATACATTGGAAAGCACAGCATATGTGTTGGAGCTTGCGGTCGTCTCCTGTCTGGCTGGCAAACTTGAATATGGGGGATTCGACTGTGTTGCAGAACCCTCATTTACAGGTTCACACGCAGCCAGGATACTTACTGATAAAAGCACAGTGAATACAGCAAAAAAACTTCTTCTTTTCATTGTGACCCTCTCCCATATTTTGTTGACCAAAAAGACGTGGCATTTTAACATGAGAAATCTGTTTCGTCAATAAAAAATCAATATAAAAATGGTATCAGCTGTGTCGGTGCTCAACAGGTTCCCAACATAACCAGAGGTGGACTACAAAAAATCGGAGTATCCCGAAGAATACTCCGATGGTCCGAGTGTAATTATATGACTTGGAAAAATCCAGTCATATCAATGGTTTGCAAGCAGCAAGCAAGAGCTTTATCCAATCAAATCATATAATTGGAAATACCCTCTGCCTTTTTCTCTTTTTCTAGTGCATCAAACTGCGCCTTGATTTGCTCATTCACATCTGGGGACATAACAGGGATTAATTTCAGATCCTCTTCTTTCATGTAGAGATCTGCAATATCTTCCTTATCTCCACATTGAGGAAAGAGAACGACCCAGCAACCGTCTTTTGGCTCCTCTTCCCAGACGACCCCTTGCATTCCCTTGTGAACGCCTTCTTTTGCATAGCTATCTTTTTCTACAATCACTTCTACACAGTCCATCATCTTCATTTTATTTTCCCCCATACGGCGTATTCAATTTGAGTTTTCCGTTCGGCATAATCATCCATCCAGTAATAAATGACACGCTACCTGATTCGCCTTTTCTGGGAATCGTAACTCTGATATTAATTCGCTGGCCTCGTTTATCCAACTTTCCTAACGTATAGTTACCGGATAGGTATTTTTCAAGTGCCTGTTTCTCAATTTCATTCTTAAGCCACATGGAATCGGAAACAGAATAGCCCCAACTTTCAAATGCTCGATTTTTTCCATGTCTATATGTATTTTCTGGGTCAAATAGATAGGGATCAAATTTGCTGTAATCGCTATATGATGTTGCATTCATCAAAACCACAGCATAAGGAATCGGGTCTAATGTGCAGTGACAATAAGGATGATGTGGACAAGGTGGGGCTTTTTCTTTTTGAAACCAACAACCATCTAATTTCAGACATTCTTCACAGTGAGTTTTGCCTTCTGAATGATGTGTCCATTTGACCCAACTTGGTAGTCCGGCACCCTTTTGTATTGTACCGAAACATTGCTTATAGTACAACAGTTATTCCCCCTTTTGAAAGTATAAGAAAATCATTCTTTACAAATAGGGGGAAATAAGCAAAAAGTTGCACGTTTCCGTACAACTATCACAGAACAATTTGGAAAATAAAAAATCGGAGTACCCAGATGGATACTCCGATGGTCCGAGTGACTGGATTCGAACCAGCGGCCTCTTGAACCCCATTCAAGCGCGATACCAAACTTTGGCTGCGCCCGCCCAACCCATTGAAAACACTAGGTTTTTTCGCGGTACACTCTTGATTTTTTCAAGTGTAACGCGCTTGATTCTCAAAATCATTGTACTAATCGGAGGCGGGAAAAGCAACGGTTTCCGCGCCGCTTTTCGCCGCTCTCCAGGGCCTTTACAGGCCCATTTCTTTTACCCTGCGATAGAAGGTATTGGGCTTCAAGCCCACCTCCTGCATGGCAGCGGTGGCCGTTATCTCCCCGGCCCTCCAGCGCCTGCAAGCGTCTTTGAATTGGGCCTCGTCCACCTCCAGGGGTTTCCGCCCCTTGTACTTGCCCTCGCTCTTGGCTATCTCTATGCCCTCACGCTGCCGCTCCAGGATGTTCTCCCGCTCCAGCTCCGCCAGAGCGCCGAACACTGTCAGCATGAAACGGCCCTGTGGGGTGGTGGTGTCGATGTTCTCTTTCAGGCTGATAAACTCCACCTGTTTCTCCGTCAGCTCCGACACGATGGAAAGCAGGTCGCGGGTGTTGCGGGCGATACGGGAAATGCTCTCCACGATAACCATGTCGCCCGCCCGGACAAAGGCCATCATTTCCTTGAACGCGCGGCGGTCTGTATTCTTGCCGCTGGCCTTGTCAATGAACAGCTTTTCGGCCTTCTGTTCCTCCATCATTTTAAGCTGCCGCGCCTCGTTCTGTTCGATGGTGGAGCAGCGCACATATCCTACCCGCATGGTGTCACGCCCTTTCGTTCTGTCTGGTATCATAGTACCACAAAACCGAAAGCATGTCAATAGGGTATATTATTATTTTGAAATATTTCAAATATTAGAAAACAACTTGTGTGACACAGAAAATGCGGGCGTTTCAATATGTCATTGGGGTATAGCCTATTGACATTGAAAAGGAGAGGGCGGGATTGCTCCCGCCCTCTCTGATTATGCAGAAGTTACAACCCCAACAGTTGCTTTTTCTTTGCGTCAAATTCTTCTTGGGTGATAACGCCCATGTCCAGCAGTTCCTTAAACTTTTTCAGTTCATCAGCGGCGGAAACCGGGGCGCTTGCAGGAGCTGAGGCTTTCTTCTGTTCCTCTGCCCACTCCTCGTCAGTAAGGATATGGCAATCCGTTGAATGACATTTAGGACATTTATTCACATCATCCGTAGCATTTAACTGCGTGATTGCGGTACCTTGATAAGTGGCCGCAGCTGCGGCAGACCCGCTAATCGCATGCGCCACTCCCGCCATAAGAGATGACCTCGCAAGATCTTCTTGGCGCATTGCCCGGACAATGTCCCCTTCCCTATAACAAAAGACTTGACCGCATACATTACACTTTTTTCGTTTTTCTTTTTCCAAATCCTTGAGCATTTCTGATGTCCACATTTTTTGTGGTTTTCCGAAATATTTTTCCAGTATTTTTGTGTCAGCGCCCAATCTTTTTGTCACGCAATTAAAACATATGTACCCATCCGCAATACGAAACATACTGAAACTGGTCGCCACATTTTCGCAAAGGCAGCAAGTGACTTTTGCCATATCTGTCATCTTCCTTTCCGCACAACCTCCGCAAAGGTGTGCTTGACAATTTGTGGTGTTCCCTTCATTTTGATGTATCTTGCAACCGTGGAGCCGCTGCGCCCTACTTCACGGCCTACCGCTGCATAGTTTCCCAGCTTTGCATACAGGCGGTGCATTTCCACGATTTCCTCCGGGGTCACTCTTGACCCGGCCATTACTTCACGACCTTATCTTCTGCCCGGAGCATGGTTTCCTTCATGGCCTTTTCAAACTGATCACGGACATACTTTTCCGCCGTCCACTTCTCCGTTACACCGCCGTCAGCAAGGATTTTGTTCATCTTGTCAAGCTGGGTAAAGAAAGATTTCGGCAAGATAATACGGCCTTTTTCAGTGTCCAGAATGATACGCATGAAAACTCCTCCGTTTCATCAAGAATTTCAGAAAAATCTCGTGCAAACGCATAAAATAGTTCAAATTCAAAGAGAATTTTTAAATTTCCAAGAAATTTTCTCGAATTTTCAAAAGAAACAGGCAAATTTTCTTGAAATACCGCATCGTTCTTTGAATTTTTTCTATTTTCTGCCGTTACACCCTGTATTCTATGCTTTTCTTAGAGAAAAACAATATCCCAGCTGCATAGTAAACTGGAATTTCGTGCGATCTACCTACATTTTTCCGTTTCCATCGTCCCCGTCCGTGTTTTCCGTGTTCCGGCAGCGGGAGGGAAAATCCTCTGAAAAAACAGGGCGGGGACAATCTATCGGTAAAAATCCCAAAACTATCCCCCCGGTGGCCTGGGCCACGGGGCGCGGCGGCAGTTCTCCGGGATTTCAGCAGGATGTGGCAAGCGGCGCACAGGATTCCACAAGAAAAAATTTTGCGTGGGAGTTCCTTTCTTCCTGCTCCGTCCGCCTTGTATCAGCGTTGTTCGATTGGCGTAAAAATGTTTCAGAAATGCTAAAAAATTTTCGATATTCCGTTAAATTTACATAAAAATATTTTTATGGTATAATTATTATAGAAAGTGAGAGAGAGGTAAAAACTCTCAAAACCTTTCTAAATTATGAGTATAAGGAGAAATACCTATGGTGAGTAACAATTAGGAGTTGCCCTTCATCCTGGCCGATGAACCGGAGTACGAGGACAAGTTAAACTGTCTGACAGAGGACGATTTCTTTTCCTTCTTCGCGGCCATGAACGCCTCGCCCCGTTGGGGTATAAGCGGCGGCAAGCGGTGTATCAAGGTGCTGACCCTCTGCCACGGCGGGACACATCACAACACCGCCTTTGACCCGGAAACCCACAAAATCACCTGTTTCAGCGGGTGCGGAACCATTTGCCTGCACACATGGGTGAGCAAGGTGTTGGGGACAGACAACCCGGACGAGGGCAAGCGGTTTATTGAGCGGTGGATTGACGAGGCTGAAATCGACCTGTCAGACGCTGCGCCAGAGACAGGCAGCGTCATGAACACCTATCACGCCTTTGATCCTGATATGCAAGTGGACATGGTTCCAGGTATTGACCCGGCGATCCTGGCCGACCTCTATTCCCAATTTGATACACGGCCTGAAACCCTGTCCCGCTTGTGCTGGTGCAAGCCGAAAGAGCAAGGCGGGGACGGGATTCCGCTCCAACAGTTGATTGATTTCCAGGTGGCCTATTATCCCAAGCGGGGGACAATCATTCTGCCCCACCACAACACCAACGGGGAAATTGTGGGCCTGTATGAGCGGAGTTTCCGACCGCTTCGGGAAGATGTGCGGAAACTTCTTGGCTATGGGCGGCGGGAATGGATTGACGATAAGGACGCGCGGACAGCCATTTACAGCGCGCCCAAGTCCAAGTATATGCCGCTCTGGAAGGAGGGCAAATACCAGGACGAGAAAAAGCGGTGCTGGAGCTTTTCCAACAGCCGCAACCTCTACGGGCTGCACCGGGCAAAGGAGGCCATCCGGGAGAGCGGCAAGGCAATCATCTTTGAAGGGGCCAAAAGCGTCATGCTGGCCCACGCCTACGGCTATCCCTACGCCGTGGCCTCTCACACCTTCGGGGCAAGCGATACCCATATCGCTATGCTGATTCAGGCGGGCGCAAAGGAAATCGTCCTTGCCTTTGACAAGCAATACCAGGAGCAGCAGGGAGAAGAATGGGACACATACCAGCACAAAACCATTGGCCTTGCAAAACGGGTGGGTGCTTGTGTAACCGTCAGCCGCATTTGTGACAAGGACGGCGCTTGCCTGGGCTACAAGGACGCACCCATCGACCAGGGCAAGGAGGTCTTTGATTCCCTCTTTTTCCAGCGGGAAGTTTTGACTGGGAGAGGGTAAGCGTGAAGGATGAAAAGGAGAAAACAGCCTGTGTCCCGCTCCCGCTCGTAGGAGCGGGGCAGGAGGCTCCGCCGTGGGCCGGGGGTGAGAGGCCCGCCGTCCCGCTCCTGTTCCGGGGAATAGCGATTTCCTGGACCGTTTCCCGGCAGACCCGCTCCATGGTGGAGAAAAACGCCTTTGGAGCGGACGAAATAGCGGAGCGCCCAGGGCGCAAATTAAATTTGATTTGGTACGGCGGCACGCCGTACCAAAAGGAGGCATTTTACAAAATGGCGTTTTAGGAGTACAAGAAATACCCGTACAAGGTGCATTTTCTCACCGATGATATTTACAGGCTGGGCGGCAATCAGCGCGCCAAGCTGCAATACCACATCCTGGCCCAGCGGTTTCCCCTGGTGGAGTTGAGCGACCAGGACAAGCGAGAGTTGGAGGCATTTGTTGCCGCCTCTGAAAGTGAAGCCGCCCAGCGGTGGCTGAACCGCATGAAATGGCCCCAAGGCCATGAAAAGCTGGTGACCTTCGGCGCGGCCCTGGAGGTGGAGGACAAACAGGCCAAGGGGCGGGTGCGCGGCCTCTGGTGTTACTCTGCCAATCTGGAGGAAACCCAGGCTACCTATTCCGGTATCAGGATGGATTGGGAGATCTGGGCCGCGCCCATCATTGACTATCTCAACGCATGGCGGAGCGCGGTCTTTCTCAACACAAAGGAGGCCATGCAGGGAGCTATGCTCCGCCTGTACTATCAGAACGGTTTTTATCTGACCGTCCCCAAGGCGGTACGGCTGGAAATTGTCAAGTGGATGTATCAATACCTGAGAGACGGGACAACGCCCTTCCCCTTCACAGGAGATATGGGAAGCGAGGAATACACCTTTACCATCGACTTTGAGAGAGATGTGGAAATCGTCCCCAACCGTGTCTTGAAGGAGGATATGGCCGCATATAACCGGGAGGCCAACGCGGAGAAAGGCAAGGCCCGCACAGAAAAGCGTTTTGCAGACTTGCAGGGCGACAAGTGGACAACAGCGGAATTGCTGGCCCAGGGATTCACACAAAGGAATATCTCGTCATTTGTAAAGAACGGCCTGATAAAGCGCCTCTATCAAGGTCACTATGCGAGGGTTTCCAAGTGATTCCGCAACTTTGAAAACGCGCCCGGAAGTTTATAAAAGTAAAGTAAATTTAGAACATCCGGGCGCGTTGCCAAAGTGCCAGACCGCAAAGGGAAACCAATACAAGAAACGAAAGGAGAACCCCAATGTCAGAAACGGAAAAACTGATTGACCGCATTGTCGCGGCCTACGATTAGGAAATGACCGCCGCCGAGCGGGTGGAAATACTTGCGGCTATTGCAGGAGAAAACCCGCCCAGCGCCGCTGACGCATACAACAGGCAAAAGCGCCGGGGGCCAGAGTATGAGGGGCAGCAGGAGGCCCTGCGCCGGGTGCTGCGCCGCTTTCTTCCGTCCGATACCCAGCTTGCCCAGCGGATACGCCCCGCCGCTGAACGGGCGCTCCAGGAGGCGGCAGACGCAATAGAACGCGGCCTGAACAGATAAGGCGCGGCCCCATGTCCCGCTCCCGCTCGATACCGGAACAGAAGGAGGGCGGCGGGTTGAGTACCCGCCGCCCTCCTTCACTTGTCGCTGGTCTTGCCGCTGGTATTGTCTGTCTCGTCCTCGTCCTTCTCCTGGCCGGGCTTCTTCTCCCATTCCAGGATTTCCTCCATGATCAGGGCAAGGGGTAAATCCGTGTCCCACATATTCAGGCCCCCATTTTGATTTTTCCCTCCTGCCCTTTGAGCTGGGCCAGGGGAGAGAAGTTTTCAAAGTTTTTGGTAATGTCCGCGTCAAAGATAGCACAGTAATGTTTCGTCATATCCAGGGTGGAGTGGCCCAGGAGCCGCTGGAGGGTGAACGCGTTGCCCCCACAGTCCACCAGGTATTTCTTTGCAAAGGTGTGGCGGAACAGGTGTATGCTGGTCTTTTGTACGCCCCGCCGTCTGTTGTAGCTGGCAATACTGCACCGCAAGCCGTTCTCCGTCAGTTGTGTGCCGTTTTCATTGGGGAACAGGTAATCATCCATCTCACCGCCCCGAACCTTCAAATACTCCCGCAGAACGCCGCACAGGGCTTCACAGAGGGGAATGACCTGGGCCTTTTTGTTTTTGGTATGCCGCAGATAAATGACCTGATTTTCCAAGTCCACATCACGGAGTTTGATGTTGCGGATGGTAGCCGCTCGGCACCCGTTATTCAGCAGGAGATTGACCGTTACCCAATTCCGGTATTCGGGGAAATCGCATTTCCTGGTATTGGGCTTGCGGAGCAGGGCCTTTAATTCCTCGTCGGTATAGGTTTCCTTCACCGTTTCCTCCGCCTTGTAGAGCGGCAGGTTGAGCCGGGTAATTCCCTCCGTGTTGCACCAGGAAAAGAAGGATTTCAGCGTCCGGGTGTAGCTCTTGATGGAGTTGGCCGCAAGGCCCGCGTCCCGCATGGAGGCAATCATGGCCTCCAGGTCTGTCTTTTTCAGCTTGTCGATTGGGGTGTCCGTAGGAAGGTGCTTGCCGATTGCAGAAAAATGCTGCCCATAGGTGGCGATGGTCTTTTCGCTCAGGCCCCCGGCTTTCTTTGCCATGAGAAAGTCGTGGAAGGTGTCCGCCACAGTTACGCTGTTTTTCATCTTGATTTTTGCCATGATTCAACACTCCTGATTCATCAAATTTCTTTGAAAAATCAAGCGTGTTATCCTGCCAATCAAGAGTGTGGAAAAAGATAACAGAAAACCCGCAACCCATTGATTTTCAATGGATTGCGGGTTTTTTGGTCCGAGTGACTGGATTCGAACCAGCGGCCTCTTGAACCCCATTCAAGCGCGATACCAAACTTCGCCACACCCGGAAATCGCCGCCGTGTTTCAGACGGCTTGATTATATTACCACAACTCGCAGAGGAATGCAAGCCTTTTTTTCAAATTTTTTGAGTTTTTTGAAAAAGGCACTTTACACCCAGCTATCCTCCAGTTCATGCTTCCGTTCCCGGGTCATCAGGTCCATAATCACCTGACGAGGGTCCTTGTCCTCGTAGAGCACCTGATAGGCCGCCTCGGTAATGGGCATCTCCACACCCACCTTTTGGGCCAGGGTACGGGCATTGGCAGCAGCATAGTAACCCTCCACCACGGCTCCGATCTCCTTCACGGCCTGCTCCGCCGGCATCCCCTTACCGATCAGGATGCCGCAGCGGCGATTACGGGAGTGCATGGAGGTACAGGTCACGATCAAATCGCCCACGCCGGACAGACCGGCAAAGGTCTCCCGGCGGCCGCCCATGGCCACCCCCAGCCGGGCGATCTCGGTGAGGCCCCGGGTCATTAGGGCCGCCTTGGTATTGTCACCGTAGCCCATACCGTCGCTGATACCGGCGCACAGGGCGATCACGTTCTTCAGAGCGGCGCCCAACTCCACGCCTACCACATCGTCGGAGGCATACACACGGAACCGTTCATTCATAAACAGGTCCTGGACCTGCTCTGCGGCGGAGCGGTCCTTGGAGGCGGACACCACTACAGTAGGGATATGCCGTCCCACTTCCTCCGCGTGGGAGGGGCCGGAGAGGGCCACGATTGGATTGGCGCCGCCCACCTCCTGCTCAATGGCGTCGGTGAGGGTGAGAGAGGTATCTTTCTCGATACCCTTGGATACCGATACGAGCACCGCACCGGGCTCCAGCAGAGGCGCCGCGGCCCGGGCTGTGGTGCGTACGGCAAAGGACGGGGTGGCCAGCACCACCGCGCCGCTGCCCTTTACACAGGCCAAGTCAGAGGTCAGCTTCATCTCCTTGGGCAGCGCCACACCCTTCAGCATGGGGTTCTCCCCTGTCTGACGCAGTACGGCGGATTCCTCCTCCGTGTAGGACCACAGTGTCACATCATGACCATTTTCCAGCAGAACCAGCGCCAGGGCCGTGCCCCAGCCGCCGCTTCCCAGTACCGCGATCTTCACTTTGAAGTACCCCCGTTCAATTTATGATGCAGACTGAATTTGGACTCGGTGCCCTTCAAAATGCGTCCCAGATTGCTCCGATGCTTCCATACAATGAGGCCACCGATGATAATAGCCATCACAAAAAGCACCATGTCCTGATATACGAATAGGGTAGCAAAGGGGAAGGATGCTCCTGCCCAGATAGAGCCCAGAGAGACCCACTTGGTGATGGCAGCCAGGATGATGAACCCGCCCCATACCACCAGTGCGATCCGCCAATCGATCATGATGGCAATGGTACCGCCGGAGAGGATGCCTTTTCCGCCCTTAAAATGGAACATACAAGGGAACATATGACCCAGCAGGCAGAAGAGTGCAGACCAGTATTTGGCATAAGCTGTGACAATGGCCTCCTGACTCCAGAAGCCGTTATCCCAGCATCGGACCATCAAGATACCCACCCAGATGGCAACGATCGCCTTGATCACATCGGTGAGGATCACCACAAGGGTCAGCGGTCCGCCGAAGGTGCGGTAGAAGTTGGTCAGGCCGGCATTGCCGCTGCCGTGGGTGCGCACATCATCCCGGAGGATATACTTGGAGACAATGACCGCTCCGTTAAAGCAGCCGCAAAAGTAGGCGATCACTGCCAAAATCAGCAGCGGCAGACAGATGTTGGACAGCATGAAGGGAGAGAGCTCCGTCCATGTCATACCGGGCATACCTTATCCCTCCTTGTCGCTCTTCTGACGGATGGTGAGCCGCACCGGCGTGCCCTCCAGGCCAAAGGTAGAGCGGATCTGATTTTCCAGATAGCGCTGATAGGAGAAATGGAACAGCTTGGCGTCGTTGCAGAAGCAGACAAAATGGGGGGGCTTGATACCGATCTGGGTCATATAGTAGATCTTCAGCCGGCGACCCTTGTCCGTGGGGGGCTGCACGCGGGCAGTGGCGTCGGCCAGCACCGAGTTGAGCATGCCGGTGGTAATCCGCAGGGAGGCTTGGTCATTGACATAGTTGATGAGGTCAAAAAGCCGGTCCACCCGCTGACCCGTCAGGGCAGAGATAAAGACAATGGGAGCGTAGGTCATATAGGACAGGTCCCGGCGCACATCCTGGCGCATCCGGTCCATGGTCTTGTCGTCCTTCTCGATGGAGTCCCACTTGTTGACCACGATGATGCAGGCCTTCCCTGCCTCATGGGCCAGACCAGCCACCTTGGTATCCTGCTCCGTCACGCCCTCATTGGCGTCGATCAGGATCAGGCACACGTCGGCCCGCTCAATGGCCATGGTGGCCCGGAGCACAGAGAACTTTTCGATGGGGTCGTCCACCTTGGACTTCTTCCGCATTCCAGCTGTGTCGATGAGCAGGTACTTGCCCTTCTGGTTCTCAAAGTAGCTGTCCACCGCGTCCCGGGTGGTGCCTGCCATGTCGCTGACGATGACCCGCTTCTCCCCCAGAATCCGGTTGACCAGGGAGGACTTACCCACGTTGGGCTTGCCGATGATGGCCACCTTAATAACGTCGTCGTCCTCTTCCTCCTCGTCCTCCGGGGGGAAGTACTTGAAGCACTCGTCCAGCAGATCGCCGGTACCATGGCCGTGAACGGCAGACACGGCAATGGGATCACCCAGGCCCAGGTTATAAAATTCGTAGATGTCCGGGTTGGTGTGGCCCACCTGGTCCATCTTGTTTACCGCCAGCACCACCGGCTTGCCGGAGCGCAGCAGCATATTGGCCACTTCCTGGTCGGAGGCGGTAAGGCCGGTCTTGACGTCGCACAGGAAGATAATGACGGTAGCGTTCTGAATGGCGATTTCCGCCTGCTGGCGCATGAAGGCCAAAATCTCGCTGTCGGTGCCCGGCTCGATACCGCCGGTATCCACCAGGTCAAACTTCCGGTTGAGCCACTCAGCCTCGGCATACAGCCGGTCACGGGTGACACCGGGGGTATCCTCCACGATGGATAGCCGCTGGCCCACCAGCTTATTAAAGAGCATGGACTTGCCCACGTTAGGCCGTCCCACAATGGCAATTAAGGGTTTCATGGTAACTCCCTCCTTTTTACGGGTTGTAGCGGTAGTATTCCGCCTCCGGCGGGAGGACGGGGCATTGGGCTGTTACTTCCCGGCCCAGGATGGCGTCTGCCAGGTCAAAGCCGCTGTCGGCGGGCACCGGGACCACAGTTACCCCCAGAGCCTCCTCCACCTGCTCCACGGTCATGTCATCCAGGAACACGCGCTCTCCTGCCCGGAGCATATTGTCCGGAATGAGCAGCCGCTTGCCCAAATCCTTGCCGCTGAGCTGCTCGATCAGGTCGGTTCCGGTGATCAGCCCGGAGACCGTGATGGTCTCCCCAAAGAAACGATTGATAATAGGATAGACCGTTCCTTTTATATTACCACACTGATTCCGGGCGTTGTCAACAATTTCCTGCACAAAGGGTGCGGCGGACAGGCCGGTGGCAACGGAAAAGGGCTCCGTCTGTTCCGGCTCTTCCTCCTCCAGGGCTATGGTGGCCTGATGGAGGAGCAGCCGCAGCATTCCCACACCGTTTTCCAGCTGGTCCATATCCTCATAATAGGCCTTCTCCGGCAGCGCCCGTCCGGCAATAAGGTAAAGCTCGTCGGAGCACCACACCAGATTGGTGCCCTTTTTCTCCATAAAGCGGGCTGCGAAGCTCTCCACCTGGTCGATGAGGGCAGCAGCCTGTTCCCTGGTGTAGGGATCAATATGGCACAGTCCCTCCCGGAACTTGGTCACACCTACCGGCACCACCGCCACGCTGGTCACCGCGGGATAGAGCTGGCCCAGGTCCTCCATGGTACGGGCCAGCGCAGGCCCATCGTTGACGCCGGGGCAGGCCACCACCTGGCAGTTCATCTCGATCCCCGCCTGGGCAAACCGGGACATGATGTCCAGGCACTCCCCCGCCCGGGGATTTTTCAGCATGGCGGTGCGCAGCTCAGGGTCCGTGGCGTGGACTGAGATATTGATGGGGCTGATCCGCAGATCGATGATCCGCTGGATCTCCCGCTTGGACAGGTTGGTGAGGGTCATATAGTTGCCCATCAGAAAGGACAGCCGGGCATCGTCGTCCTTGAAATAGAGAGTATCCCGCATTCCGGGGGGCATCTGATCCACAAAACAGAAGATGCACTTATTGGCGCAGGAACGGGCCCGGTCCATGAGGTAGGTCTCAAAATTCAGCCCCAAATCCTCCCCCTCCGCCTTGCGGATGCGGAGCGTGCGGGTGCCTCCCTCCGGCTCTGTCAGGGTCAGCTCCAGCTTGGGATCGTAGGCATAGAACTTATAATCCAGCACATCCACAATGGGGTGGCCGTTGATGTGGGTCAGGGTCTCCCCCGGGCGCACCCCTGCCTTTCGGGCCGGACTGTGGGGGTCCACCGATGCGATTTTGGTCAGGCTCATGGGCACGCTCCTTCCCGAGATCCTATAATATATAGGGCATTTCACTTCATTTTACCCGATTTCCGGGCAAAAAGAAAGAGGGGCTTGTCTCCCCTCGTTCTTTTTCGGCTATTTACTTCGCCTCAGCGGTTTCCACCTTGCCCAGCTCATGGCCATTGTAGCTCATGCAGCTCTTGCACATCCGGTGGGGCAGACGGAACGCACCGCACTTGGGGCAGGTGGTGACGCCGGGAGTCTCCAGCTTCCACACGGAGCTGCGGCGCTTATTCCGGCGCTGCTTGGACACTTTACTCTTAGGGACTGCCATCTATGACACCTCCTTAGGTTCATGCCCTGGCCGGGCAAATCTTACTCATCTTTATCCAACAGCTGCGCAAGTGCAGCCAAACGTGGATCGATCTCTTTTCTGCATCCGCAGGGACCCTCGTTCAGGTTGGCGCCGCAGGTGGCGCACAGACCTTTGCAGTCCTCCGAGCAGACGTGCTTGGAATCCATAGACAGCACCAAAGCCGTGGTGAACACCTCGTCCAGATCCACGGCGCCGTCTTCCAGAAGCGCGATCTCGTCGTTCTCCTCATCCTCCAGGGTCTCTGCCAGCAGCGTGCTGACGGGCAGACGCAGCTCCTGACGGAAGGGCTTCAGGCAGCGGTCACACACCAGTTCCAGGGTGGTGTCCGCGCTTCCTTCCAGCACAAGCGCACCCGCCATATTGCGTACCGTCCCATGGATCACAATGGGATGGGCAAAGGGCCGCTCCCCATAAAAATCCAGGTCGGACAGGTCCAACTGGGACTCAAAGGGCAGAGACGCGCCCGGTACGTGAAGTATCTCCTTCAGATTGAAGCGCATAATACCCTCCTCATAACGGTACGCGGAATATTATAGCGAAAATACTCCTGGTTGTCAAATCTTTTTTTCAACTTTTTTCTGCCACTTTTTTGGGGTCAAATCCCCGCCCCACTTGCGCCGGGCCGGTCTGTTCAGTATAATAAGGACTGCTGAAAAGATACGTCTCTGACGTACTGGAGGTCAATATGAGGGAATTTACCATTGGAAAAAATGACGCCGGACAGCGGCTGGACCGGTGGCTGGGCAAGACCTTGCCTCTCCTCCCCGCTCCCCTGGCTCAGAAATACATCCGCCTCAAGAGAGTAAAGGTCAACGGCAAAGGCTCCGCCCGGGATGTGCGGCTCCAGGTGGGGGACCTACTGCAATTATATATCAACGACGAGTTCTTTGACCAGCCCCGGGAGGACAACGCCTTCCTGGCGGTGTTCAAGCCAAAGCTGGACATCGTGTATGAGGATGAGAACCTGATGCTCCTCAACAAGCGGCCCGGCCTGCTGTGCCACGCCGACGAGCATGAGAAGGTCAACACCCTCATTACCCACATCCAGGCCTACCTTTATCAAAAGAAGGAGTGGAACCCCAGGGATGAGCACTCCTTCACCCCCGCCCTGTGCAACCGCATTGACCGGAACACCGGCGGCATCGTCATGGCGGCCAAGAACGCCGAGACCCTGCGTATCCTCAACCAGAAGATCAAGGATCGGGAGATCGCCAAGTTTTACCTGGCTATCATCCACGGGCGCATGACCCCGCCTCAGGGCAAGCTGGAGGGCTTTCTGCTGAAGGATGAGAGTAAGGCCCAGGTGAAGGTATTCCACAAGCCGGTGCCCGGAGGCAAGAGCGCCGCTACCTTATATAAGACATTAAAGGTCAACCGAAGCCTGTCTCTGGTGGAATGCGAACTGCTCACCGGACGCACCCACCAGATCCGCGCCCAGTTCGCCGCCGCCGGTCATCCTCTGCTGGGGGACGGCAAGTACGGCCGGGAGCGGGACAACAAGCAGTACGGCCGCTCCTTCCAGGCCCTGTACTCCTACAAGCTGGAGTTTACCTTCCCCACCGACGCGGGACTTCTGGAGTATTTAAGAGGTAAGGTGTTCACGGTGGACAACGTGGACTTTGTGGCGGAATATTTTGGGAAATAAGAATAGAAAATCGTCTGCGGCGCCCGGTCAGGGCGCCGCAGACTGTTTGTTTCCAGCTCTCTACTCGTACAACCAGCCTTCCAGAGCCGTCAAAAACGCCTCTCCGCCCTCCACATGGAACGCCTTGCCGTCGGCCCGGATAAGGGCCTGCTGCGGATCGTCCAATGGGATCTGAAGCTCCAGAAGGTACGACGTCCTATAGATCTCTATCCAGAAGCAGCTATAATATTCCGCCGCGTCCCACAGATCGTCTGACAGCCTGGGCCTGGAAAAGTCCAACCGTTCCACCTCGGCCAGTACCGCCGCGCGGTCCTGCGGATCGTCAATGGTCCTCCGATCCCGGTGTCCATCCTCATCGCTCACATAAAACTGCATTTCGCAGCCGTCGGCCGTCGGCAGCTGCTCCAGCAAGACCCGGAATGCCCGGGCGTAACTCCCCCACCATACGCCGGCCAGGATGAGTATTCCGCACATCACACTGGCAAAACAGGCAATAATCCGTTTTTTATCACGATAGCCTTCTTTCATAGTTACCATCCCCCGGATCTTCGCCACTCCAGCCAGAGGAGAAAGCGTTTTTTCGCTTTTATTATACTTGTTTGCCCCAGACCGTTCAATCTATTTTAAGGCAAAAAAATAACTCTCCGCCCCTTCCATCCGCAGTGTAAAACGGCCCTCTGATGGCTTTGCCGCTGCTGCATTCTGAATCAAAGCACTCCGCCGTAAAATCCCTGAAAAAAAAGCGGTTTTATTATTGACATTTTTCGCAATTCCATATATATTTGTTTCGTCATAAGGGCGTACCCAACCGCCGGTTTGGGTACGCCCTTTACTACCGTTTAGAAATGGGGGAGGATACATGTCCAAGGAACTGATCCGCCTGTCGGATTGCTTCATGAAATTTGACGATGACGTCATTCTGGACCACATCAACCTTTATATCAATGACAAGGAGTTCCTCACGCTGCTCGGTCCTTCCGGGTGCGGCAAAACCACGACGCTTCGTATCATCGGCGGCTTTCAGAAGCCTACCTCTGGCGACGTGTATTTTGACGGCGTGAGGATTAATGACGTTCCCCCTCATAAGCGGAAGGTCAACACCGTCTTTCAGAAATACGCCCTGTTCACCCACATGAACATCTTTGAGAACGTAGCCTTCGGCCTGCGGGTAAATAAGGTCCCCGATCCCAAGGACCCCAAAAAGATGATCAAGGTGCCGGAATCCGAGATCAAGGAGCGGGTGGAGGAGGCCCTGGCCCTGGTCAACCTGGCCGGCTACGGCAAGCGGTCGGTGAACTCCCTCTCCGGCGGCCAGCAGCAGCGTGTAGCCATTGCCCGTGCCATCGTCAACCGTCCCCAGGTCCTGCTGCTGGACGAGCCTCTGGGCGCCCTGGACCTGAAGCTGCGCAAGGATATGCAGATCGAGCTGAAGCGCATCCAGCAGCAGGTGGGCATCACCTTCGTCTACGTCACCCACGACCAGGAAGAGGCCCTCTCCATGAGTGATACCATCGTGGTAATGAACGAGGGCAAGATCCAGCAGATCGGCACCCCCGAGGACATCTACAACGAGCCAAAGAACGCCTTTGTAGCCGACTTCATCGGCGAGTCCAACATCATCGACGGCATCATGCACGAGGATTATGTGGTGGGGATGTACGGCCGGAAGTTCAAGTGCCTGGACAAGGGCTTTGCCCCCGGCGAGGCGGTGGACGTGGTCATCCGCCCCGAGGACATTGACATTGTGCCTGAATCCGAGGGCCAGCTTACCGGCACCGTTACCGAGGTCACCTTCAAGGGCCTCCATTACGATATCATCGTGGATTTCCGGGGCTTCAAGTGGCTCATCCAGACCACCGACTACTCCCCCGTGGGGGCAAAGATTGGGGTGAAGATCGACCCCGACGGCTTCCATATCATGAAGAAGAGCCAATACTCCGGCACCTTCGGCGACTATAGCTCCTACTCCTCCGAGTACGATGAGCTCAACGAGGACCGGCTGGAGGAGGACAGCGACGATGAAGAATAAGTGGCTGGCCACGCCCTATGTGGTATGGATGGCCATCTTCGTGGTGGCACCTCTTATCCTGGTAGTGGTGTTTGCCTTTACCGGTCAGGACGGCAGCGTCACCCTGGATAACTTCAGCAACATGGGGACCTATGTCCCCGCCTTCCGCAATTCCTTTGTTCTGGCTTTTGTGGCTACCGCCATCTGCATCCTCATCGGCTATCCCCTGGCCTACTTCCTGTCCCGGGAAAAGCTGATGGTGCGCAAGGTGGCCATGATGCTCATCATGCTGCCCATGTGGATGAACTTCCTGCTGCGGACTTACGCCTGGATGTCTATTCTGGACGACAACGGCCTGATCAATCAGTTCCTGTCCGCCATCGGCTTTTTCGACCTGTGGAACGCTGTTTTCGGCACCAACCTGAGTTACTTCCACATGATCAACACCCAGGGCGCTATTGTGCTGGGTATGGTGTACAACTTCCTGCCCTTTATGGTGCTGCCGATCTTCTCGGTCATTGAGAAGATCGACCCCAAGGTTATCGAGGCGGCCCAGGACCTGGGCGCCAGCAGCTCCATGGTGTTCCGGAAGGTGATCTTCCCCCTGTCCCTCCCCGGCGTGCTCTCCGGCGTGACCATGGTGTTTATCCCCTCTGTGTCCACCTTTGCCCTGTCCCGCCTGCTGGGCGGCGGCAAGACCCTGCTGCTGGGCGATCTCATTGAGATGCAGTTTTTAGGCAACGCCTACAATCCTCACCTGGGCTCTGCCATCGCTCTGGTGATGATGGTGATCGTACTGGTACTGATGGCTATTATGAACCGCTTCGGCGAAGGTGAAGAGGGGGTGGCTGTGCTGTGAGAAAGCATCGGATCCCCTCCCGGGTGTTTACCCTGCTGGTGTATGTTTTCCTGTACGCCCCTATCATTCTGCTCATCGTCTTTTCCTTCAACGCCACCAAGAGCAACCGGGTTTGGGGCGGTTTCTCTCTTGACTGGTATGTGGAACTTTTCCATAACACCCGCCTGTTGGGGGCCCTGCGAACCACTATTATCCTGTCGGTGCTGGCCGCCTTCATCGCCACTATTTTGGGCACCGCCGCTGCCATCGGCTTCTACAGTATGCGCCGCCGCTCCCGCAGCGTGTGTATGTCCATCAACAACATCCCCCTGACCAACGCAGACATCATCACCGGTGTGTCCATGATGCTGCTCTTCGTGTTCGCCATCGGCGTTTTTAACAGCAGCTTCATCAGCGAGGCGTTGGGAATCCGCTGGAAGATGGGCTTTGGCACCCTGCTCATCGCCCACATCACCTTCAACGCCCCTTATGTGATTTTGTCGGTGCTGCCCCGGCTGCGGCAGCTGGACCCCAACGTATATGAGGCGGCTCAGGACCTGGGCGCCTCCGGATGGTACGCCTTCCGGAAGGTCATCCTGCCCGAGATCATGCCCGGCGTGCTCAACGGCCTCATCATTGCCTTTACCATGTCCATCGATGATTTCGTCATCAGCTACTTTACCAAGGGCTCCGGCGTCACCACCCTGGCGGTGGAGATCTATACCATGGTGAAAAAGCCCGTGACCCCCGAGATCAACGCCTTGTCCACCCTTATGTTTATCTGTGTGTTTGCATTGCTGCTGACCGTCAACATCCGGCAGGCCCGGCAGGAAACTGCCTCCCTGCGGCGGAAAGCCAAGCTCAATCCGGGCCGGTAAGGTCCGCGCTCCGCGGTAACACGCCCTAACGGGCTGTTATAAAATTGATTTCCGAAAGGGGATAAAGAAAGAAATTGAAAAAGTCTCTCGCACTTCTGACCACCTCCGCACTCTCTCTCAGCCTGGTGCTGGCCGGTTGCGGCGGCGATTCCAGCTCCGCCGACAAGGGCGTCGTCAACGTCTATAACTGGGGCGTCTATATTGACGAGTCTGTTCTGGAAGACTTCACCGCCGAGACCGGCATCAAGGTGAACTATGACATCTATGAGAGTAACGAGTCCATGTACGGCGTGCTGAAGAACGACGGTGCCAGCTACGACGTGGTCATCCCTTCCGACTATATGATCTCCCGTATGATCGAAGAGGATATGCTTGAGCCTTTGAACTTCAACAACATTCCCAATTTTGCCGATGTGGACCCTGCCCTGAAGAACCCGGACTACGACCCGGAGAATCTGTACAGCGTACCCTATATGTGGGGCCTGCTGGGCATCATTTACAACACCACCATGGTAAAGGAGACCCCCACCAGCTGGGCCACCATGTTCGATGAGAACTATGCCGGCCAGATCCTGATGTTCAACAACTCCCGCGACGCCATCGGTGTGGCTCTGAAGTACCTGGGCTACTCCTACAATACCACCGACCCTGACCAGATCAAGGAGGCCGTGGACCTGCTCATCCAGCAGAAGCCCCTGGTCCAGTCCTACGTCATGGACGAGATCTTTGAGAAGATGCAGGGCGGCTCCGCCGCCATCGGCGCCTACTACTACGGCGACTTCCTGACCATGCAGGAGATCAACCCCGACCTGGCCTTCTGCCTGCCTGAGGAGGGCACCAACCTGTATGTGGACGCCATGTGCATCCCCAAGAACGCCGAGAACAAGGAAAACGCCGAGCTCTTCATCAACTATATGTGCTCCACCCAGGCTGGTCTGAAGAACTGCGAGGAGATCTGGTACTCCTCTCCCCTGCTCTCCGTCCGGGAGGAACTGGACCCCGAGGTGTCCGGCGATCCCTATGCCTATCCCGACGAGTCCATCCTGGCCAACTGCGAGAGCTTCAAGAACCTGCCCGCTGATATCCTGGCTCTCTATGACGACCAGTGGACCCGGCTCATGCTCTCCTCCAACTAAATCGCTTATCCGGAAAGCCGCACAGTAATGTGCGGCTTTCTGCTTGCCTTATGGTGGGGATTGATGTAAAATAATACCCGCACGAACTGATTTCAGAAAAAAAGGAGTCTCTCTTATGTCTATTACTGCAGGTATGAAGGGCCGGGCCGAAACCGTGGTCACCCCTGAAAATACAGCCGCCGCCGTGGGCAGCGGCCTGGTTCCCGTGTTCGCTACCCCCGCTATGATCGCTCTAATGGAGAACGCCGCCGTCAACGCGGTGCAGGATGCGCTGGAGGAGGGCCAGGGCACTGTAGGCACCCTGCTCAACGTCAGCCACGACGCTGCCACTCCTGTGGGTATGAAAGTGTGGGCTGAGGCGGAGGTCGCCGCTGTGGAGGGCCGTAAGCTCACCTACACTGTGGCCGCCTTTGACGAGGCCGGCCCCATCGGCAAGGGAGAGCATCAGCGCTTCATCATCCAGGCCGACCGCTTCCTGGCCAAGGCCCAGGCCAAGAAAGAAGGCAAGTAAAATGTCCATCGAAGTATGCCGCGCCTACCTGCGTCAGCGTGGCTATGAGGACCGTATCCGGGAATTTGAGGTGTCCAGCGCCACCGTGGAACTGGCCGCCCAAGCCGTAGGCTGTGAACCCGCGCGCATTGCCAAGACCCTCTCCTTTGTCCATGAGGACGGAGCGGTACTCATTGTCTGCGCCGGTGACGCCAAGATCGACAACGCCAAATTCAAGGCCCAGTTCCACCACAAGGCCACCATGCTGACGCCGGAACAGGTGGAGACTTTTACCGGCCACCAGATCGGCGGCGTGTGTCCCTTTGCCATTCCCCATTCCAACACCGTTACCTATCTGGACATCTCCCTTCAGCGGTTCGACACCATCTACCCCGCCGCCGGCAACGCGGCCTCTGCGGTCAAACTCAACTGCGATGAACTGGCCCAGCTGTCCAACAGCGCCGGCTGGATCGACGTATGCAAGGGCTGGCAGGGCCCTGGCCTGTAACATTGGAGAAAGGTGGTCTTAATTATGAAAGAACGTCTGAAAAATATGACGGTCAGCTTTGTCTTTCTCTCCATCCTCTATCTGATCCTGGGCGTAGTGCTTATCCTGTGGCCCACCATCGTCATGGATATCATCTGCTATGCTTTCGGCGCCATCCTGCTGCTCTACGGCATCTTTGCCATTGTGGGCTTCTACCGCAGCGAGGACCGCAAGGGGGGCGCCTTTCTGGGGCTGTTTCTGGGCATCGTGGCCGCCGCTGTGGGCGCCGTCATGGTCATCTATCCCCCTCTGATCCAGGGGGTCATCCCAGTGATCCTTGGGCTGTATATCGCCATTGACGCCCTGCTCAGTGTCAAGCGTACCCTGGAGCTGCAGCGGATGGACTACTCCCATTGGAACATTAACCTGATCCTCTCCCTGGTGGCCGCCGGTCTGGGCATCTTCGTGGTGTTCCACCCCCTGCTCACCGAGGCCGCCCTCTTCCGTGTCATCGGCATTGTACTGCTGTACGCCGGTGTCTCTGATCTGTGGACCATCTTCCAGCTGTCCCAGTGGACCAAGGAGTATCGAAAGACCCATCCTGTGGATGTGGACCCTATCGACCTGTGAAAAAGGACCTGCTGCGTTTGTGAACGGGTCCAGCAAAACAGGCAGCAGCAAAATACCCCCTGATGTAGAAAGCAGCCTACATCAGGGGGTGTTGTTATGGAGAAACAAAATTATACGCACGTTCAAATGCTGCTGCCAGAAATCAAGGTCATGTTATCAGAGGGAAAAGACCAGCAGGAATCGGCAGAATGCTTTTGGTTTTAAGGATGTAGTAAAAGGGCTTCTTCTCCATAAGCGCAGAAGACAGCGGAAGCCGAAATCCTCCCGCAGCCCAAGGGCAGAGCGAGAAAATCATACCGGCAGGTGTGCTGTCCGGGCAGGCATATGGAATCCGGCGTTTGGAGGCTGTCTTCTCGAAAACCAATGGGATGCTAGGCCGATACATCCACTTTTGTCACCACAAACGCATCCAGCTAAAGGCCGAAAAAGCGCGGCTGACGCAATGTCTTTCCGGCTTTCTTCACAGAAACTTTATCATTTCCGCTCACCTTTCTCCCTGTTTCCGCATGGACTTTTCTCTTCCGCTATGGTAGAATGGTGTGAAATTATGGACTTGATCCAATCGGAGGCAATTCATTTTGAGGACAGATGTTTTGGGCGTCGGCTTCGACGACCTGACGTTGGATGAGGCGGTACAGACTGGCTCCGGGCTGGTGGGGGCGGAAGGCTTTCACTATGCCGTGACTCCCAACCCGGAATTTCTCCTGGCCGCCCGGAAAAACCCCGAATTCAAACAGGCCCTGCTGGGGGCCGATCTGGTGCTGGCCGACGGCATCGGCGTGATCTACTCCGCCAAGATCCTGGGTCGCCCCCTGAAAAGCAAAGTGCCGGGCATTGATTTTGCCCAGCGGCTGGTGGCATGGATGGCGGAAAACGGAAAGCGGCTCTTTCTGCTGGGGGCCAAGCCCGGCGTGGCTGAGCTTGCCGCCGCCAACCTGAAGAGCACTTATCCCGGACTCATTGTCTGCGGCACTCACGACGGCTACTTCAAGGAGGATGGCCCGGTGGTGGAGGAGATTCGCGCCGCCGCCGCCGACGTGGTCTTTGTCTGCCTGGGCGCCCCCAAGCAGGAGTTCTGGATGGTACAGAACGGCCCCGCCACCGGTGCGCACCTGATGATTGGCCTGGGCGGTTCCCTGGACGTCTTTGCCGGCGTGGTGGAACGGGCCCCCAAGGCCTTTCAAAAGCTGGGGCTGGAGTGGCTCCACCGGCTCATCAAAGAGCCCAAGCGCATCGGGCGTATGGCCAAGCTGCCCCTGGTACTGTGGTATGCCATGGGAGCCCGGATCAGGAGGCGCTGATATGGCAGGAAAGCTGATCGTATTTGAAGGAACCGACGGCTCCGGCAAGTCCACTCAGTTCAAGCTGCTGTGTCAGCGGCTGGAGCAGGAGGATATCTCTTTCCGCCGTCTGGTTTTTCCCCAGTATCAGGAGCCCTCTTCCGCTCTGCTGCGGATGTATCTGGGCGGCGAGTTTGGCTCCCACCCCTCCGACGTGAATCCCTATGCCGCCTCCACCTTCTACGCGGTGGATCGGTACGCATCCTGGAAGAAGGTGTGGGGAGACTATTACCGGGACGGCGGACTGGTGCTCTCCGACCGGTACACCACCTCCAACGCCGTCCACCAGGCCAGCAAGCTGCCCGAGGATCAGTGGGAGGCGTTCTTCCACTGGCTCTTCGACTTTGAGTGCAGCAAGCTGGGCCTGCCCTTCCCCGACCAGGTGATCTATCTGGATATGCCCACGGAGCGCGCCGTGGAGCTGCTGCGCAGCCGGGAAGAGGCTACCCATACCAAAGGCGATATTCACGAGGTAGATACCGATTATCTGGCTCTGTGCCGCCGTACCGCCCTGCGGGCGGCAGACTGCCTGGGCTGGCACAAGGTCCCCTGCGTGGACCAGACAGGCCGCCTGCGCTCCACGGAAGAAATCCACCGGGACATCTGGGCCATGGTGGCCCAAATCATAAAATGAGGTGCTGTTGAATGGTAGCGATTTTACTGGGTAACGGGTTTGAAGAGAGCGAGGCTCTGGTCCCCGCCGACCTGCTGCGCCGGGCCGGCATCAAGGTGGCCCTGGTGGGCCTGGACGGACTCCAGGTCACCGGCAGCCACGGGATCACTGTCACGGCGGACACCACGCTGGATCAGCTGGAGGCCGATCAGCTGCGGATGCTCATGCTCCCCGGCGGACTGGGCGGCGTGGAGGCCATCAGCGGCGATATGCGGGCCCAGGCCCTCATCCAGCGCTGCTATGACCACGGCTGCTGGCTTGCCGCCATCTGTGCCGCGCCCACCATTCTGGCCAACCTGGGGATGCTGGACCGCCGCAACGCGGTGTGTTACCCCGGTATGGAGGATCTGATGGGCTCTGCTGTGGTACAGAAGGGTTCCTCCGTCGTGGTAGATGGCCACATTGTCACCGGCGAGGCTGCCGGTTCCGCCTTCCCCTTCGGCCTGAAGCTGGTGGAGATCCTGAAGGGCTCTGCCGCCGCCACGCAGGTAAAGAATGCCGTCCACTATCACGGCTGAGAAGGCCCGCCTGCGCCGCCAAGCGCTGGACTGGCTGGCGAATCTGTCTCCTCAGGCCCGAACTGCCGGAGATGAAGCGCTGTTTCACCGCTTTCTGACTCTGCCTCAGGCGGAGTCCGCCCGGACCATCCTGCTCTACCATGGCATGGATGCCGAGCCGGACACCGTCCGGCTGCTGCCGCCTCTGTGGGGCCTGGGCAAGCGGGTATGCCTGCCCAGGTGCCTGCCGGGGAACCAAATGGAGGCCCGGCTCGTCCAACCAGACAGCACCCTGATCCGCCATCCTTATGGGATGCTGGAGCCGGATATAGACTGTTCCCTCATCCCGCCGGACCAGATCGACCTGGTCCTGGTACCCGGACTGGCCTTTGACCGCTCCGGCGGTCGGCTTGGCCGTGGCGGCGGGTATTATGACCGCTGGCTGGCCGGGTTTTCCGGCGTCACCGCCGCGCTGTGCCGGGATGGGCTGTTGATGGAGGACATTCCCCGCCTGCCCCACGATCTGGGCGTGGATCTTGTGGTCACCGAAACCGGCCTGTACGGCCCGTCCGCGCCGGGGCAGGAGAAAAGCGGGGCCTGAGGCCCCGCTTCCCCGCGGTACGTACGGCTCAGCAGCAGCCGTCGTTGCAACCGCAGTTGTTGTTGCAGCCGCAGCTGTTGCCGCAGCTGTTCCCGCCGCCGCAGCAGCAGCACAGCAGGATGATGATCAGGATGATCCACAGGCAGCTGTTGCCGCCAAAACCGTTATTGCCGAAACACATTATCGTCTCACCTCACTTGCTTTAACTGACCTATTCTATGCGAGGGCGGCGCTCCTGGTTCCGGCAATCCACCGTTTTTCATTTGGTTAGGAGTTGAACCTATGTCTCAGGAAGATTATCACAACGAGGGCCGCCGGGAGTCCCCTTCCCATGCCAACCACGGCGGGAAGCGCCTGGCATCTTCCGGCCGCTCCTCCAGCCGTTCGGCCGGCCGCTCCTCCTCCGCCCCGGAAGGGCAGCCCCGCCCCCGGCCTCGCAAGAAGCATAAGCGTCTGGGCTCATGGGGCGTTCTCATTTATGTGGTATGCGTACTGGGCGCTTCCGTCCTGCTGGCAGGGGTAAGCTGGATGTGGGCCAACGACATCCTTGCTCTGAATAAAGCCCCCCATACCGCTGTGGTAGAGATCAAAGAGGGCGACACCGTCAGTCAGGTGGCCGACAAATTGGAAGAAAGCGGCCTGATCGAATACAAGTTTGTTTTCAAACTCTTCTGCAGCTTCACCCATGTCTCGGGCAAGGCCGGAGAGGACGGTGCCAAGATCACCCCTGGCAGCTATGAGCTGAACACCGACATGGACTACCGGGCACTCATCAGCAGCATGGGCTCCAGTTCCGCCAACCGGCTTACCACCACGGTGACCATTCCGGAGGGCACCACCCAGGCTCAGATCTTTGAGATGCTGGAGAAAGCCGGTGTGGCCACGGTGAAGGATCTGAATGAGACGGCGGCCAACTATGACTTCAAGTTCTCCTTCCTCCAGGGCGTGCTGCCTCTGGGCGACCCCAAGCGGCTGGAGGGCTACCTCTTCCCCGACACCTACGAGTTCTATATGGGTGAGGACCCGGTGAGCGTGCTCAACAAGATGATCCTTCGTTTTGACCAGATCTTTACCGATGAGATGCGCAAGACCATGACCGACAAGGGCATGAGCGTAAACGACGCCGTCATCATTGCCTCCATGATTGAAAAGGAGACCGACGGCAGCGATCAGGGTAAGATCTCCTCGGTTATCTACAACCGGCTCAACAAGCCCACCAGCGAGACGGCAGGCTATCTGAACATCGACGCCACTATCCTGTACGCCACCGGCGGCACCAAAGTAAACACCCAGGCGGATACCCCTTATAACACCTATATCCACAAGGGGCTTCCTCCCACCGCCATCTCCTGTCCCGGTGTGGACGCCCTGAAGGCGGCGGTCAATCCCGACTCTACCAATTACTACTACTATGCGCTGGGCGATGATGGGGTACACCACTTCTTCCGCACCAGCAGCGAGCATCAATCTTTCCTCAGAAGCCAGGAGCTGTACAAGAATGACTAAACAAATCGAACTGCTCTCCCCCGCCGGGGACATGGAACGGCTGAAAATGTCCCTGGCCTACGGGGCGGACGCGGTCTACCTGGCGGGCAATGATTTCGGTATGCGGGCCTTCGCGGGCAATTTTACCGAGGAAGCAATGCGCCAGGCGGTGGAACTGTGCCACAGCAAGGGCGTGTCCATCCACGTTACCTGCAACACCATGCCCCGCAATGACGAGGTGGCCCGGCTGCCCCAGTGGCTGGAGTACCTCCAGTCTCTGGGGGTGGACGCCGCCATCGTGGCCGACGTGGGCGTGCTCTCCCTGCTGAAAAAACACGCCCCCAAAGTCAAGGCCCACATCTCCACCCAGGCCAGCATCTCCAACTATCAGGCCGCCCGGGCCTGGTACGACCTGGGCGCCAGCCGGGTGATCCTGGCCCGGGAGCTGTCCCTGGATGAGATCCGGGAGATCCGGGCCAAGGCCCCCAAGGAGCTGGAGATCGAGGCCTTTGTCCACGGCGCCATGTGCGTCAGCTACTCCGGCCGCTGCCTGCTGAGCAACTATATGACCGGCCGGGACGCCAACCGGGGCGCCTGCGCCCAGCCCTGCCGCTATAAGTATGCTCTGATGGAGGAAAAGCGCCCCGGGGAATACTTCCCCATCGGCGAGGACGAGGGCGGCGCCTTTATTATGAACTCCCGGGATATGTGCATGATTGACCACATTCCGGAGCTGATGGAGGCGGGCCTGAACTCTCTCAAAATCGAGGGCCGCGCCAAGAGCGCCTACTATGCCGCCGTGGTCACCGCCGCCTATCGTCACGCTATCGACGCGGCGACCGCCGGTCAGCCCATGGACCCGGTGTGGGGGGAAGAGGTGGACAAGGTGAGCCACCGTCCCTACTCCACCGGCTTCTACTTCGGCCAGCCGGGCCAGTATACCGGCGACGCCCGGTATGTCCGGGAATGGCAGGTGGTGGCCATCGTCACCGCCTGCGATCCTGAGGGCAACGCCACTCTGTCCCTGCGCAACAAGTTTGCCGTGGGAGACGAGCTGGAGCTGGTGGGCCCCGATGTGGCCGCTACCCCCTTTACCGCCGGTCAAATGACCGATGCTGACGGCTTTTCACTCACCGAACCCCGCACCCCCCAGATGGTATTCCGCATGAAGCTGCCCCGTCCGGTGCCCCCGCTGTCCATTCTCCGGGCCTGCCGGGAAAATTCCTGATATACAAAGTCCAGGCAAATTCGCCTGGACTTTTTTGTGACCTGAAGGCCCTCCCAGTCGTTATATGGGTGAAAGGAGGCGGTACGATGAAAGAAAACGACCCTTTGATCCGCCGGTTTGAAGCCGCCTATTCCGCCCACGGTACTTCGGTTTACCGGCTGGCCATGGTCTATCTGGGCCGCCCGGCGGACGCCGAGGATGTCACTCAGGAGGTCTTTCTCAAGCTGCTGTACAAGGCCCCCGCTTTTGCCGACGGGGCGCACGAGAAGTGCTGGCTGCTGCGGGTGACCGCCAATCTGTGCCGGGATCAACTGAAAAACTTCTGGCGACGGCAGACGGTGGCCCTGGACGAGAGCTGCCCTGTACAGTCAGGCCCGGATCGGGCAGTGCTGGAGAGCATTCTGGCTCTGCCCGAGACCTACAAAGGCCCTATTCACCTCCACTACTATGAGGGCTACTCGGTGGCAGAGGTGGCAGAGATCCTGAAGCTGAGCCAGTCGGCGGTCAAAATGCGGCTGAAACGGGGCCGGGAGCTGCTGAAACTGGAACTGGACACCGGATGGGAGGGAAGCGTATGAACACCCGGGATTATCGCAACGCAATGGACCAGCTGAACCCCGCCCCCGATCTGGAGGGGCGCATCAAAGAGCAGCTGAATCTGCCCCCCAAGCGGCAGGCACACCCCCGCAGGCTGGCAGGCAAGGTTCTTGTGGCGGCGGCCGCCATCGCCTGTACATTTATGGTTGCCATGGCGGTGAGCCCCCAGCTGCGAGCGGCGGTGCTCACCTTCTTCCACCTGGAGGAAACCGAGCAGGTGCCCGGCCCTGTGGGCGAGGCGCCGGAGGAACCGGAAATGACCCAGACCACCATTGACGGTCTGGTGGAGGCCCAGTATATCCGCCTCCCCAACGCCGGAGCGGGCTATGACTACGGCGTCGGCACCCTGTTCCAGGCGGAACGGGCCAACGACGGCACCCTTCTGGACCTCCACTACTGGGCGGCGGAAGGGGATCAGCTGGTTCCCCTGGAGACCCGTACCACCGAATTTTCCACCACCTGGGACGGCGTGACCTATACCGACACCGTCTACTGGTGCGAGTATGAGGGGGCGATCTCCTGCCATTGTGACGGCACCGCCGGCTATGCCCTGGACTACGACTGTAATGCCATCGCCATCCCCGGCTCTACCGACAGCGTCATCCTCCGTCTCAGCCAGGGCAGCCAAATGGACTACCGGCAGTACCCAGTGCTGCTGAACCTGGAAACCGGTGAAGTCACCGACCTGCTGGACGGCACCGGCTGGGAAAAGGCCGCGCCTCTGACTGACATACGGTGGACGAACGATCTGTCCGCCGCCATCCTGTCCAGCGACCGCACGGGCTGGTTCTACTGTGACCGCACGACCCAAACCACCACCGCCCTGGACGAGCTCACCGGCCTGGAGGTATTCAGCGCCTGGTTTGGTCAGGACGGCGCCCTGATCCTGCTGACCTGCTCGGGCCCCGACGGCGAATGTTATGATGTCTGGACCTGGCAGCCTGAGAACGGTCAGCTGAAGCGCACCTTCTCCCAGCTGCCGGTCTACCAGTCCCGGGAGGAGAACCCCCACGGCTTTCAGTTCTTCTTCGGCGGCAGACAAGGAATCTATGTGGCGGAGGACGGAACGGTGTCGATACTGGACCTGACTACCGGCGAGACCGCCATTGTGGAGGATTTCTCGCTGCCCCAACAGGAGAACGTCACCTTGATCCCCAACACCTCCGGCAGCAAGGTTCTGTTTGCCAGCTACGAGGGCCAGGCCGACGGACTGGGGATCTCCAGCCTGGGCGTGATGGACCTGGAAAAAGGTGTATTTACCCTGTTGGACCGGGAAAATTATGGTGCCCTGCAGGAGGGCTCCCTGAGCTGGTTCGACGAGGACCGGGTAGCCATCACCTCCCACGGCAAGGAGGACTACAACGAAACCTATCTCTACCTCTACCGGTTCTGACCGGCAGGCGGCCCGCGCATCTGCGCGGGCCGCCTGTTTCTTACACTGTTTCGTGTCGGAAACAGATTGTTGTTATTGTCACAACAAAGCGGAAATCGTTCCCAAATTCCAGCATTTTCAATTTTAAACTTTTTAGTTTCATTTCAAAATGTTGTCGTTATATTTTTAACTTATTCGTTATAAATATAACGATATTTTGTTAGAAAATAAACTTTCCAAAACATATTGACACTTTTAGTTTGGCAGATTATACTTGCGTCAATCATTTGGGCGCAGGCGCCCGGCACAAGGAGGAAATCTGCTATGTCCACTTACTACTTCCTGCCCACCCGCAATGTGTTCGGTGAAGGAGCCGTCAATGAGATCGGCGCACTGATGAGCAGCCTGAACGTCAGCCACGCTATGATCGTCACCGACAAGTTCCTGGCCCAGTCCGGCATGGCCGCCTCCATCCAGGAGATCCTGTCCGGCTCCGGTATCCGGTCGGTGGTCTTTGACGGGGCTGAGCCCAACCCCACCGACAAAAACGTGGAGGCAGGCGTGGCCTTCTTCCAGCAGAACGGCTGCGACTCCATCATTTCCCTGGGCGGCGGCTCCTCCCACGACTGTGCCAAGGGCATCGGCCTGGTGGCCAGCAACGGCGGCACCATCCACGACTACGAGGGCGTTGACAAGGCCACCAAGGATGTGGTCCCCCTGATGGCTATCAACACCACCGCCGGCACCGCCTCTGAGATTACCCGCTTCTGCATCATTACCGACACCACCCGTAAGGTGAAGATGGCCATTGTGGACTGGCGGGTCACCCCCAAGATCGCCGTCAACGACCCGGTGCTCATGAAGGGGATGCCCGCCTCCCTTACCGCCGCCACCGGTATGGACGCCATGACCCACGCCATTGAGGCCTATGTGTCCACCGCCGCCAACGTACTCACCGACTCCGCCGCTCTGATGGCGGTCAAGATGATCTACCAGTACCTGCCCAAGGCGGTAGCCAACGGCGACTACATGAAGGCCCGGGACAAGATGGCCTACGCCCAGTACCTGGCGGGCATTGCCTTCAACAACGCCTCTCTGGGCTACGTCCACGCCATGGCCCACCAGCTGGGCGGCTACTACAACCTGCCCCACGGCGTATGCAACGCCATCCTGCTGCCCTATGTGGAGGAGTTCAACCTTATCGGCAACCTGAACCGCTTCCGGGATCTGGCCCAGGCCATGGGCGAACAGATCGACGGCCTGTCCACCGGAGACGCCGCGGCCAAGGCCATCCAGGCCATCCGCACCATCAGCCGCCAGGTAGGTATCCCCTCCGACCTGAAGCAGCTGGGAGTCAAGCCGGAGGACTTCGAGGTCATGGCGGAAAACGCCATGAAGGACGTCTGCTGCCTCACCAACCCCCGCAAGGCCACCAAGGCCCAGATTATTGAGATCTACCGCCGGGCCTACGAGGGCAAATAAGAATCTCCGCCGGGCGTGCCTTAAGGTACGCCCGGCTTTGTCGCTCCTTGCTTTTATTGTTTTTCAATAAATTTATATTGACTTTCAGTTTTCCACATGGTAGGATGGCCTCGAAAGGAGCGATTCTTATGACTCCGTCACCAGCCTCCCGGTTTGGGGGATTTGCAGCGGGACACTTTGTGATCACCGCCCTCTGCGCTCCCCTGTTGTTGGTGTTGCCCCAAGTGTTTGCATCCGTTTCCTCACCGCTTCAGGCACTGTGGATGATGGTCCTCTATCTTCCCGCCGGGTGGATCATGGCTGCCCTCCGCGGCTGGAACCGGCCCACGCCGGAGGCGGGCATAAAGGCTGTTCTTTGGCCCGCCCTGTTGGCCTGGGGCTGGGCCTTTGGAGGGTGGCTTCTGCTTGTCTGTCCTTCCCTTCTCTCCGGCATAGGCTTCTGGATGCTGACAAGCACCTACTTTTTGGCGTGCCCCTCCTTTGTGTTCATGCTGGCAACTCTGGGGCAGAGCACAGATCTTACCGCCTGGAGCACCTTCGGCTTCAGCTGGTACCTCTCCATGTTTCTGGCCGGTCTGCTGCCGCCGCTGCTCTTCTTTCTGGGTTCTCTGCTGCCCCGCCCTGTCCGCACGGTCCGCAACTGATACGTCCCCCGAAAAAGAGGTCCGCGATGAAAAGAAAGCACATTCTATTGACCGTTGCCTGTCTCCTCCTTGTGGCCGGGTCCATCGGCTGGAGGATCCTCTCCAGCTATTCCCTGATACTTCGCCTGAACTGGGGAATCTCCATTCCCTTTCTGGCCCGGCCCGTTCCATGCTATGAAAAGGATTCCGGCCCCAGTTTTCTTGGGGACGGTATCCGGTACCATGTATTCTCCTATCAGTACGAGGATTTCATTGACCAGATGTTCGCCTGGGCCAGCGTGGACCGGGAAACCATCTACTGCGACAGCCTCACCCAGGCCGCCGAAACCTGGCTGGACGAGATTGAGGTCCCGGCTGAGTACCGCCCCGACTATGATGCCTGTTCCAACTGGTATCGCGCCAAGTCAGACAACAGTGAAATCATCTTTTTCTGGGACGCGGAACGGAACCGGCTCTACTGCCTGGAATCCTTTCTCTGACCGCTCGGCGCCGTTTCTCTCCGAAAAGGCGGTTGACAAAGGCGAAAAATGTGATAGAATAAGGCAGTTGAAGCGCGATGACGAAGCCAAGCAGACCACGCCGCGACAAGCGAGAGGGGAGAGTGAGAGCCCTCCGCGACACGAGCCTGCACGCCACTTCTGAGCGGCCCGGGAGGACCGGGACGATTCATCCCCGTTACCGGATGCAATGAGATGCGCCCTTTGGGCGCAGATCAGGGTGGTACCGTGGAGTGAACATTGCTCCGCCCCTGACATGGGGGCGGGGCTTATTTTTTTGCAGAGGAGATTGAATCATATGCCCAAGAAGTTCGGTCTGAACGAACTGCGCGAGATGTTCCTGTCCTTCTTTGAGACCAAGGGACACCTGCGCCTGCCCAGCTTTTCCCTCATTCCCCAGAACGACGCCTCCCTGCTGCTCATCAACAGCGGCATGGCGCCCATGAAGCCCTTCTTTACCGGCGAGCAGGAGCCCCCCCGCCACCGTGTGACCACCTGCCAGAAGTGCATCCGCACCGGCGACATCGAGAACATCGGTCACACCGCCCGCCACGGCACCTACTTTGAGATGCTGGGTAACTTCTCCTTCGGCGATTACTTCAAGAAGGAGGCTATTCACTGGGCCTGGGAGTTCCTGACCTCCCCCGAGTGGGTGGGCCTGGACCCCAACCGTCTCTATCCCTCCGTGTTCGCCGGCAATGAGACCACCCCCGCCGACGACGAAGCCTTCCGCATCTGGAACGAGGAGATCGGCATCCCCGCCGAGCGCATCTTCAAGTTCGGCAAGGAGGACAACTTCTGGGAGCACGGCTCCGGGCCCTGCGGCCCCTGCTCCGAGATCTACTACGACCGCGGCGAACAGTGGGGCTGCGGCAAGCCCGGCTGCACCGTGGGCTGCGACTGCGACCGCTATATTGAGGTGTGGAACGTGGTGTTCTCCCAGTTCGACAACGACGGCGAGAACCACTACACCGAGCTCAAGCAGAAGAACATTGACACCGGCATGGGCCTGGAGCGTCTGGCCTGCGTGTGCCAGGACGTGGCCTCCCTGTTTGACGTGGACACCGTCATGAACATCACCAACAAGGTGAGCGAGATCACCCACGCCCACTACGGCGAGACCGCCGCCAAGGACGTGTCTCTCCGCGTCATCACCGACCACATCCGTTCCGCCACCTTCATGATCTGCGACGGCGTGCTTCCCTCCAACGAGGGCCGGGGCTACGTCCTCCGCCGCCTGCTCCGCCGGGCCGCCCGCCACGGCAAGCTGCTGGGCGTCAACGAGCCCTTCCTGTATGAAGTGTGCGACACTGTTATCCACGAGAACGAGGGCCACTATCCCGAACTGCGGGAGCGACAGGACTATATCACCAAGGTCATCCGCACCGAGGAGGAGAACTTCGCCCGCACCATCGACGGCGGCCTGAAGATCTTCAACGAGATGCTGGAGGGCCACAAGGCCGGCGGCGAGACCGTGTTCTCCGGCGCTGACGCCTTCAAGCTGTACGACACCTATGGCTTCCCCATCGACCTGACCATCGAGATGGTGGAGGAGCAGGGCATGACCGTGGACCAGGAGGGCTTTAAGGCTCTGATGCAGGAGCAGAAGGAGCGTGCCCGCAAGGCCCGCGAGGCTCTGGGTGATCTGGGCTGGGCCGGCGTGGAGTTCGGCAAGGACGTGCCCGAGACGGAGTTTGTGGGCTACACCAACACCTCCATTGACGCCGCCAAGGTGGTGGCCCTGGTGGTGGAGAACGAGCAGGCCGAGGAGCTGATGCCTGGCGTGGAGGGCATTGTGGTGCTGGACAAGACTCCCTTCTACGCCGAGATGGGCGGCCAGGTGGCCGACCACGGCATCATCACCACCGCTGCCGGCGCTCAGTTCCAGGTCACCGATGTGCAGAAGAACAAGGGCGGCAAGTATATGCACTCCGGCAAGCTGACCGAGGGCACCCTCAAGCTGGGCGATACCGTTACCGCCTCCATCGATGTGTCCCGCCGCAAGGCTGTTATGCGGGCCCACTCCGCCACCCACCTACTGGACAAGGCCTTGCGCACCGTGCTGGGCGATCACGTTCATCAGGCCGGCTCCCTGGTGGAGGAAGACCGGCTGCGCTTTGACTTCACCCACTTCTCCGCTATGACTGCCGAGGAGCTGGGGCAGGTATCCGCCATGGTCAACGAGGCCGTGCTGGAGGGCTACGACATCCACACCGACGTGCTGCCCATTGAGGAGGCCAAGCAGCGGGGCGCCATTGCTCTGTTCGGTGAGAAGTACGGCGATACCGTCCGCGTGGTAGATATGGGCGAGGGCTACTCCGTGGAGTTCTGCGGCGGCACCCACCTGGACAACACCGCCAAGGTGGGCGTGTTCCACATTACCAGCGAGTTCTCCGTAGCCTCCGGCGTCCGCCGTATTGAGGCCACCACCGGCGCTCAGTCCCTGAAGATCATGAACCAGAACCAGCAGAAGATCTTTGAGGCCGCTGCGGTCCTCAAGACCAAGCCCAGCGAGCTGCGCGAAAAGGCCGAGCAGACCATTGCCGAGCTTCGGGAGCTGCGCCATATGGTGGAGAAGTTCAAAGCCAAGGAGGCCGCCGGTGAGACCGAGCGTTTCCTGATGGGCGGCCATACCGTGGGCGAACTGAAGGTACTCACCGCCACCCTGCCCAACGCCGACGCCGCCAAGCTGCGCCAGATGGGCGATATGCTGCGGGACAAGCAGCCCAACGTAGTGGCTGTGCTCTCCGCCGTCAATGACAACAAAATCACCTTCCTGGCAGTGTGCGGCAAGGACGCCGTGGCCAAGGGCATCAAAGCCGGCGACCTGGTGAAGCAGGTTTGCTGCTGCTGCGGCGGCAAGGGCGGCGGCAAGCCCGACAGCGCCATGGGCGGCGGCTCCGACGTCCTCAAGCTGGACGACGCCCTCGCCAAGGTGGACGACTTCGTGGCTGAGAAACTGGGGCTGTAAATCGCCATCCCAGTTGTCATCACGGGCGTCGTCCAGCCCCGCCGCAAGTGCGGCGTCCCAAGCGTTTTGCCAAAGGCAAAACCTTGATGCCGGGCGGATTCATTCCGCCCGAGCAGATGTAATAGATGGGGCCCCCGCACGACATAGTCGTGTGGGGAGCGACGCCCTCGCCAAGGTGGACGACTTCGCGGCCGAGAAACTGGGGCTGTAAGCCGCCCCCATTTTGAAGTATTTTAGACACAGAAAGTAGGCATATTCTCTATGTTTCCCCAAGATCCCATGATTCTGCTCAGTTACGTTAACACCAAGCTGCGGGACTTCTATCCCTCCCTGGACGCCTTGTGCGACGATCTCCAGGCAGATAAGGACGAAATCTCCAAGAAGCTATCCATCCTGGATTGTCAGTATGATCCTGCTCGGAACCAGTTTGTACGGCTGTAACTTCAACAGAATCAAAATGGGCCCGCTGCACAGCGCAGCGGGCCCATTTTTCTATCCCGATACTCAAAATTCCTTTTTTGCGTAGATCCCCTGTGCGATGAAATAGGAGATCAGGTAGCTGCCTATGGCCAGCAGCCCGCAGAGGATGGGCAGGGCGGTCAGCAGCCATGCCGGCGGGGGCGGCAGAACGATTTGGCTCTTGGATAAGCTGCCCAGCAGCATAACCCCACCAAAGATAGCTACAAACGTGATCATACTGATGACTCTGGCCTTTTCCGCCCCATATTTAAGCAGAAACGGCAGGATGATGGCGTCCAGCACCAGAGTGAGCGCGCCGCAGGACAAGGTAACGAGCAGCAGATCATCCAGCGTTGTCTCGGTCAGTCCTGCCAGGGACAGGCATACCATCAGGCCCGCCGCCACCGCCACACTGACCACGATCACCAACAGGGTGAACACATATTTCCCTGCCACCACGCCCCGCCGCCCGGCAGGGGTAGCGATCACATAGCGGTCCCAGTGGGCGGCATCGTCCAGAGCCACCGAGGACATGGGAATGGTGAGTCCAAACACGGAGATAAGAACGCCCAGGATGGAGAAGTCAAACACTCCGGTAATGCAGAAGCCGCCGTACACGAAGAGAAAAATCACCAGCGTGGAAAGCTGCTTGCGCAAGGCCGCAAAGTCCTTATAGATCAGCCCGGTCATTGGGCATCCCCCTTTCCGGTAAAGACCATGATATCCTCCAGGGTGACGGGGTCCACCGTCAGGCCCGGATAGCGCCGGGTAAAGGCGTGCCGGTCCTTCACCAGCGCTTCGCACCCAAACTGCCCCATCCGGCTGCCCGACAGCAGGGACCGGTCTACCCGCTCCAGATCGGTGCGGCTGCACACCAGCTTGCCGTAGGAGTCCAGCAGTTCATCCTTGGCGCCAGTAAGTACCGCCTTGCCCTTATGGAGGTAGGTGATATAGTCCGCCGCCTTCTCCAGGTCGCTGGTGATGTGGCTGGAAATGAGGATAGAGTGCTCCTCGTCCTGAATGAAGTTGAGAAACTCATCCAGGATCTCATCCCGCACCACCGGGTCCAGGCCGGAAGTGGCCTCGTCCAGAATGAGCAGCCTGGGGCTGGCGGCAAAAGCGGCGGCAATGGCCAGCTTCATTTTCATGCCCCGGGAAAAGGTCTTCACCGTCTTTTTCTCCGGCAGTTCAAACTTCCGCAGATAGTCCCCGTAGCACGTTCCATCCCAGTTGGGATAGAGTTTGGACAGGATCTTGCCGATCTGGACCGGGTTGAGGGTGTCGTGGAAGAGGGACTCATCCAGCACCACTCCCACCTGGGATTTCACCGTCCGCTCGTCCCGGAGGTTATCCAGCCCAAAGACGGAGATCTCCCCGCCGTCCCGGTGGATCAGATTCAGAATACATTTGATGGTGGTGGACTTCCCCGCCCCATTCTCCCCGATCAGGCCCATAATGGTGCCGCCGGGCACGGTGAAGGACACGTCGTCCAGTTTGAAGGCGCCGTAGTCCTTGGTGAGATGGCATACTTCCAATGCGTTGTTCATACGATTTCCTCTCCATACAGAAGGCTGAGGGTCTCGGTCAGCTCCGCCAGGGTGACGCCGCCGGTCTTGGCGATGTCCACCGCCTGGGAAAGATGCTCCTCCGCCCGGCGGAGGGTCTCCTCCCGGACCAGCTCCAGGTTCCGGGGGGCCACAAAGCACCCCTTCCCTGGCACGGTGGTGATAAATCCGTCCCGCTCCAGCTCTTCATAGGCTCGTTTGGTGGTGATGACAGAAATACGCAGTTCCCTGGCCAGCAGCCGCATGGAGGGAAGGGCCTCCCCCTCGGCCAGTTCTCCCCGGAGGATGAGGCCCTTCATCTGCCGGGTGATCTGGTCATAAATGGGCACGCCGCCGGAGTTGCTGATGATGATATCCATAGGTATACCTCGCGTCGTTGTTATACTGTATATACTCGACATATACAGTAATAACACACAGACACACAGTTGTCAAGGGTCCGGAAAAATTTTCTTGCCAGGAAGAGCGGGAACCGGTATGATGAGGATAAAGGATCATCAAAGGAGGAACGTGTCATGTATGCGCCTATCCTGGAGATCAACACAAAAAAAGTGGCCGAAAACGCCAAAAAGCTCCATGATTTCTGTGTATCCAAGGGAGTAGAGCTGGTCTTTGCCACCAAAGGCTTCTCCGCCCGCCCGGAGGTGATCCGGGCGGCCATGGCAGGGGGCATCACCTCCTTTGCCGACAGCCGGATGAAGAATATCCTGGCCGCCAAGGAGGCCATCCCTGGCCTCAAGTACCTCCTCATCCGCATCCCCGCCATTCCGGAGGCGGATGATGTGGTACGCTGGGCAGACTGGAGCCTCCAGAGCCAGATCGAGGTGATCCGGGCGGTATCGGAGGCCGCCCTCCGGCAGGGCAAGGTCCACCCCATTATCCTGATGATCGACGTGGGGGACCTGCGGGAGGGGGTGTTCGGCCGGGAGCAGCTGGACGAGATCGTCCCCCAGATCCTGGCCTGCCCCGGCGTGAAGCTGGTGGGCCTTGGCACCAACGTGGGATGCTACGGCAGCGTGCTGCCCTCGGTGGACAATACCGCTATCCTGGTGGAACTGCGGGACTACCTCAACAGAGCCTTCGGCTGCTCCATCTCGGTGCTGTCAGCGGGAGGCACCTGCGCCCTCAAGCTGCTGGAGGACGGAGCCATGCCCGCCGGGATCAACCAGCTGCGGGTGGGCGAAGCGGTGCTCTACGGCGAGGACACCACCGGTAACCGGTTCCTGGACGGCTATCATCAGGATGCCTTTTTGTTCAAGGCCCAGGTGGTGGAGCTGCGGCGCAAGCCCTCGGTGCCCCTCGGTGAGCTGGGCCGGGACGGCAAGGGAGACACCCCGGAATACCCCGACCGTGGGGTGCGACTGCGGGCCATCTGCGCCGCCGGAAAACAGGACGTGGCCTGGGCCGCCCTCACCCCCACCCTGCCGGGGGCGGAGATGATCGGGGCCAGTTCCGACCATTTGATCGTGGACGTGGAGGACTGCGGCGGACGGGTACAGGTGGGCGACTGGCTGGAGTTCCGGTGCGGCTATATGGCGGTGCTGGACGCCACCACCTCCGCCTATGTGGATATTGTGGTGAAATAAGTATAAAAGATCCCGGACCACTGGTCCGGGACCTTTTTGCCTATTGAGTTGTGTCCGGCAGGAAAATGGAGCAGTCTCCGAACTGGATATGGTCGATCCTCTCCAACGGAATGGGGATGTCAAAGGCGGAGACACCGTAAAAGTAGTCCAGGCCGCCTGGTCCATCCGGGCCTGGATCGCCATATCCGTTTGCCCCGTTGATGGTAACGGCAGAGCCATCCTTGCAGACCAGTGTCAATTCATAGTGGACAAAGGGACCCGCGTCCGAAGGATAGGAGAGGGTGAAGCTGACCGACAGCGGGGAGAGGATCAGCGATTCCAGCGTGACCATCGCCCGGGTCTCTGTGTCCAGGCGGGCGACCCCGGCAGGGTCCACCTCCACAATCTCGCTCTGGTAGAGGTGATCCAGTGCGAAGCTCCACGTTCCCTCCAGAACCACAGGCTCCTCCCCGGAGGTGCTTTTCCGGGGGCGGAGCGCCAGATCGGTGAGATACAGGGTCTTGGATACGCCGTCGTTCCAGTCTACACCGCCCGGCCGGCCATAGAGGATAAAAACCAGCTCCAACACATTGTCCCCAGGGGTGCTGTCCGGCAGGAACCGCGCCTTCTGTAACCCCCAATCCAGCCTCTGGCCGGTGACGGTGTCCCGCAGGTCCACATCCAGGAACACATGGTCCTCCTGGGTACCCATATCGGGCAGGACAGTATCTTCCGGGGCCTCCACCCGCAGGCGGAGATAGCAGTTGTACGCATCAGACACCGAGGCCAGCGGGGTAATGGTAATGCCATTGCTGGTGGAGGGGGACAGATCGGTAGTACCCATCTCGTCCAGCAGAGCCTTCTGCCCCTCGTCCAGGGGGGCGCTTTCAAGGGTAAAGAACGAATCAAAGAGATTGCCGGGGCCCCAGATTTGATAGGCGGCCACAGCAGAAATGGTAAGCGCCGCCGCCACGGCGGCACAGGCCGCCAGCCGGGGCAGCAGCCGGCGTTTGGGTTTGGTATGCAGCAGCTTCATGGTGCGTTCCCGTATCCTTTCCGGGGACACCTCCGGCCCGGGAGGAAGCTCCACCGAGCGGTCCTCCCAGCCATCCATCAGGTCAGAGATCCGCATTTTCACAGAGATACCCCCTTTTCAACAGTAATTCCTTCAGCTTTTTACGCCCCCGGTGGAGGCGCACCTTGACGGTGGAAGGGTTGACGGCCAGGGCAGCGCCGATCTCGGCCACCGTCTGGCCGTAGTAGTAGTGGCGCAGGAAGATGGCCCGGTCCTGAAGGGACAGGGAGTCCAGCAGCTGTGCCACCAGGGCCTTCCGCTCCGCCTGCTCCAGAAAATCGGCAGGCCCCGGATCGCCGGAGGGCTCCAGGTTTAGAAGATCCTCCTCCAGAGGCAGCTCCTTCCCCAGTTCCCGCAGGCGGTTTTTGGCTCTGTTGCGGACAATCGCACTGAGATAGCCCCGCACCCGGCCGGGCACCAGCTTGTGGGCGTTATTCCACAGGGCCAGGAAGGAATCGGACACCACCTCCTCCACATCCCTGGGGGCGTCCCGCAGAATGGAGGAGGCCACCCCGCAGGCAAAGGCCATGTCCCGGTCCATCAAAGCCTCCAGGGCGGCAGGGTCCCCCCGCTTCATCCGCTGGATCACTTCTCCTTCCTCCATCCGCTCACCTCCACACTTGAAAGCGCTTTCACCTATCTTAACACAAAAAACGAGCATCTGGTTTCAACCAACACAGACCAAACCCAAAACCGCGCCGTGTTCCGACCATATTTTTCCAATTTATAGGTTACACTGTCTCTGATACCGGAAGGGCAAATACGCCCCAAAGCAAAGGAGACAGGGACCATGGCAACAAAAGAGAAGCTGAAAACCAAGGCGGCGCGGCTGCGGGAGGAGGCCCGGGAGACGGGAAAGGTGGTATTCCGTGCTCCGGCGCTGGTGCGCTTTGCCGAGTGCGTCATCCGCTTTTTGCTGGGAGCCCTGCTGGCGGGGGCAGAGATCTTCGGGGGCTATGCCCCCTTTGGGCTGGGACTGGTGGGAGCCTCCGGCTCCGGCCTGGACGGCTTCTGCGCTCTGCTGGGGGCCTGCTTTGGCTACCTGACCATGGAGGGCTTTGTGGAGGGCCTGCGGTACGCGGCGGCCTGTGTGCTGGTCTTTTCGGTGGCCTTCGCCTTCTTTGATGTGGGGGCCTACCGGAAAAGCTGGTTCATGCCTTTGGCGGCCGCCGCCATCGACGGGGTCACCGGCTTCATCTATCTGTCCGACCAGGGCTGGACACCGGAGAGTCTGATCTTCTTTGGCACTGAACTGTTGCTGTGTGGGGCATCGGTGTACTTCTACCGCATTGCCTTCACCCCCTGGACCGAAAAGCGGGAGGAGGAGGGGCTGACCGCCCGGCAGACCATCAGCCTGCTGCTGCTGTTGGGTTCCCTGCTGCTCACCCTGTCCAAGCTGACCCTGCTGGGAGACCTGTCGGTGGGCCGCTTTGCCGCCGCGGTAGCGGTAATGGCTGTGGCCTACAAGGGGGGCGTCAGCATCGGAGCCACCGCCGGCGTGGCAGTAGGTCTGGGCATGGACCTGTCCACCGGCGGGATGCCCTTTTACGCCATGGCCTACGCTCTGTCCGGGGTGATGACCGGCGTCTTCCACCGCCAGGGTAAGCTGGCCGCCACTCTGGCCTATGTGCTGTCCAACGCGCTGGCGGTGCTGTGGACCTGGAAAGACGGGCTGTACATTCCCCTGCTCTACGAGGTGTTTGCCGCCTCGGTGGTCTTTCTTCTGCTGCCGGACAAGCTGCTGCGGCAGGTTGGGGCCCTGGTAGCCCGGGAGCCCAAGCACGGCACCCAGGAGCGGGCCATGGCCTATGTAAAGGCTCGGATGGAGGACACCGCCGCCGCTTTCAAGAGTCTGTACGAATCCATGCGGGGTACCCTCCACACAGTCCGCCCCAACGACAATGATACCGCCGCTATCTTTGACCGGGCGGCAGACCGGGTGTGCAAGCGCTGTCCCCTCCAGACCTCCTGCTGGCAGCGGGACTATGTGTCCACCTACAATGCCCTCAACGACGCCCTGCCCGCCATGCTGGAGCGGGGCCGGGGCGATGGTGGCGACTTCCCCGCCTATTTCTCCAACCGCTGCATGAAGTTTGCCGACTTCCTCACCGCCGTCAACGAGGAGCTGGCGGGTCTGCTCTACCGGCGGCAATACCAGAGCCGTCTGCGGGAGAACCGGGCGGCGGTCTGCCGGCAGTACGGCGAGCTGGCCGAGGTACTGGGCGCGGCGGCGGCAGAGCTGAGTGCCGAGCTGATTCCCGACCCGGTGCGGGAAAAGCGGCTGCGGCAATATCTCACCGCTCAGGGCCTGGAATGTGAGTTGGCCGTGTACTACGACGAAGCAGGCCACTTACGGGTAGAGCTGGAGGGGGCTGGGCTCTCTCCCCTGCGGCAGAGCAGCCAGGTAGACAAGCTGGCCAAACTGATGAACTTCCCTCTCCGTCTGGTGGAGGAGGGCCGCCGGGACAGGCTGGTGCTGGTGCAGAGTGAGCCGCTGATGGCGGTGGCCGGAGTAGCCGCCCGGAAAAAGGACGGACAGATCGTATCGGGAGATACGGGAGCCTGGTTCAAGCACGATGACGGCGCACTTTATGTACTGCTGTGCGACGGTATGGGCTCGGGACGGCTGGCCCAGCGGGAGAGCACTCTGGCGGTGCGGCTGCTGGAGCAGTTCCTGCGGGCCGGGGTGCGGCCGGAAAACGCCCTGCGGACCCTCAGCTCCGCCCTGGCCCTCCGGGGGGAGGATGAGATCGGCTTCACCACCATCGACCTTTTGCGGGTGGACCTTTTTACCGGCGAGGGGGACATCTACAAATACGGAGCGGCCCCCAGCTATGTGAAAAAGGGAACCGCCGTCAGCCGGGTCACCGGCTGCGCCCTCCCTGCCGGGTTGGCTGGGGGCGAAGGCGGCGCTCCCGACGCGACCCACTTAAAGCTGGAGGCGGGAGACTGCGTGCTGCTCATCAGCGACGGAGTCACCGGCGGACAGCCGGACCAGTGGGTGCGGGACAAACTGGCCGCCTTTGACGGTCAGAGCCCCCGGGAGCTGGCCCAGGAGCTCATCGACGCGAGCGATCAGCAGGCTGGCACAGCAGACGACCGCACCGCCCTGGTGCTCCGGCTCAACAAGCGGTAGTATAAAAGGCGGCCCCATCGGACTTCCGATGGGGCCGCCTTTGGGCTTTTTATTCGATGTGGACGTGGTTGTGGATGTGCTCCGAGCAGTAGCAATAGTAGCCGTTGCACTTGGAGCAGTACCGGAACTCCTCGTCGGGGTAGTCGGTGTCGGTCTTGCCGCAGACAGCACACTTGTGGATATAACCCTTGGTTTGCTGGGCGTGCTTGGCAGCCTGCTTGAAATTGACGGTCTGGCGGGAGTGGCGGTGGGCCGTCTGCCGCTTTACCCGGCCCAGGCTGGCCATCAGGTCATCCCAGAAGAAGATCAGGTAATTCAGGATGGCCACGATAGGAATCACGGCGCCGATCAAGGCATACATTCCCACCCTGGGTATCTGCACCAGATTGTAAATGATCTCGTAGGCAAAGAGAGCGGCGTCCAGCCATGCCAGCCACTTAACTTTGATGGGGATCACAAAAAAGAGCAGCACCTGCATCTCCCCGTACAAGGTGGCAAAGGAGAAGAACATGGACAGGTTGACGTAGTGCATGGTGGCAGTGACCGCAGGCACCGGGAAAAAGGCGTATAGCACGAAACCGGCGATGATGTTGAGCACCAGTCCCAGCAGATAAAACACCGTAAACTTGGTCACGCCCCACTGCCGCTCCAGGATGGAGCCGATCCAGTAGTAGAAATACAGGGAGATGGCCAGGAAAAAGAGGTTACTGGTGGTAGGCACAAAGATAAAGGTAACCAGCCGCCACACCTCACCCTGCAAAATAAAATAGGGGGCGAAACACAGGGCAGAGGACAGGGAAAAGCCCTGACTGAACTGATCCAGCAGCCACACCAGAACATTGCCGATGACCACCACCAGCATCAGGTTGGGGATGCCGAACCGGGGATGCTTATAGCAGAACCGGTCCAGCCATCGTTGTATCACACTCAAAAATCATTACCTCCCGAGGGGCGGCTCCGCCGCCCCGCTTCCATGTGTGCCCAGTGTATCAGGGCATGGGAGAAAATTCCCAAACAAATTGTAAACATTGTATCCGTTATTTCAGGATCTTGCGGATTTTCTCCTTCATCTTGGGGGTGAGCACCTTGGCTGCCGCCCGGTAAGGCAGCGGGGGCGGGGTGAGGTACTTCTGCTCCACCTGGTCGAAGGGCATGGCGGCAAAGGCCGCGAAGAAGGCCCCGCGTTTGGCATTGTGAGTCAGAGGATAGGCCAGACGGGGATTGCCCGCCACCGCCTCGGCCAGAGGCCGCTCCACCTGGCCCAGCTTGTCCGCCAGTGCGTCAAAGACCTTCTGACCTTTGGCACTGTTAACCAGCACCAGGGAGACCCCCTTCTCCCGGTCGGTGGGCAGCTTCAGCTTGGGGTCCAGGCCCCAGAAGTCACCCAGAGTCAGATCCGCCGGGCGGCTGACGCTGGTATACCGGCACTTGGCGCACACCGGCCGCAGGAAGAGCTGCATCCCGAAGCCCCGGCCAAAGGTGGTACGATGGAGCGGGGTAGTGGTGCTGCCTCCGTCGGCAAAACGGACCGTCATATGGGAGTGGGACCAGCCGTGGGCCTTATCCCGGAACCGCAGCCCGGTGACCGGCGCGCCGTGCTCCATGCCCAGCTTTTTCAGATAGGCCTGGAACACCGCCGGAGAGGGCACACCGTTGCACACCAGATCACAGGTAAGCAGGTTGTCGTAGTCCCGGCCCAGGTAGTGCTTCAGGCCGTCCACCTGGCAGGCAAGGCCGGTAAAGAGCACCGGCTTACCCGCCTCCAGCTGTTCTTTCACCTGATGGAAGGTTTCCCCAAGATCGCTCTGAACATACTTGGAACCCCGCATGGCGGCCACTTCCTCCATGGAAGCGGCACAGGCATGGCGCACCGTCATATAGCCGTCAAAGGCGGCGCCGAATACCACGCCTCCCTGGTCCAGCACATGGCCGGCCAGCAGAGAGAACACACCGCCGGAGGAGCTGCCCGAGCGCACCTGGTCGTCTTTGTTCCAAACCCCGTGGGCGCAGTTGGGATCAGGGCCCTTCACCGGCTCAGTCAGGGCGGGGCAGGCGCTTTCGCACCTGCGACAGAGGATGCACTTCTCCCCCACCACAGGCCGCAGGAAGCCCTCATGGTCGGGTTTCATCTCAATGGCTCCCACCGGGCAGACAGCGGCACAGGCGGTACAGCCGGTACAATCCTCCGCCTTACAAAGGTTGGGCTTGGCCTGCTCCTGGGCCGCGCCCATTTCCTCCGGCAGGGCGGTGCCCTCCACCGCCGCTTTCAGATAGGCCAGGGAGTCCGCCCGAGCGGCCTCCAGCTTCTCATAGACCTTGTCATAGTCCATCTTGGCGTCGATGGGCGCAGTGGTATCCAGACCGATGATGCGGTCGGCGCATCCCAGCCGGGAGAGCAGGCTGTAGATGCGGGAGAAGGTGGGCTCCCGCCGCTCCTTGGGGGACATGGAGGTGAAGAAATCCTTCTTGAACTGGAGGGAGAAGGCCGCTCCGTGGAAGGAGTTGGTCACCACCGCGGCGGCGTGCTGGAACAGGCCCAGGAACTCCCGGGGGCCGGCGTCAAAGACGATCTCTTTGGCCCCGTCGATTTTCCGGCGGGCTCCCGCCAGCTGGACGATGGGCCATCCCGTCTGCCTGGACAGGGCCTGGGCATAGGGAGCCGCCTCTCCGGGATCGGAGACAAAGTAACACAGGATGTAGGGACCCTGGTGTCTGGGAGCCGCGGCCAGCTTGCCCCAGTCCTCGCCGTTGAGCAGCAGGGTGGGGTCCAGCACCACCCGGGCCTCCCGGCCGGCCACCTGACGTACCAGCACCTGGCCCCGCTTCTCACGGACCGCCAGTGCGGAGAAGGGCTCCAAAAAGCGCTTCAGCTCCGCTGACTTGTCCTCCGGCAGCTGAGGCACGCCCAGGCTGGGGGCGTAGGCAATGCGGCGGCCCTCCTTCACGAAGTCCAGCAGGAAAGCGGGATCAAACTGCTTGTCCTGAAAAATGTAAGGATTCCAGATCTGATCGCTGCCCGACACATAGACGTCGTAGGGTGGAGGCGCGTCCTGAAGTTGTCTGAAATCGGTATACCGCCGGGGAGACAGCTCCATCTCCTCCGCCACAAAGGCCTCAAAGCGCTGGAACCGGCGCTGGAAGGCGGCGTAATGGAGGGCGGTATGGGCATCTGACGCCATATCCCGCACAGAGGTGCTCTTTTTGAACAGCCCGTTGGTGCGGGTGGTATGGGGCAGACGGTAATCAATGATCTGGCACTCATGCCCCAGGCGCTGAATGGCCTTCATAGTGGCCAGAGCCTGGAGCTGTGCGCCATAGTGATGAGCAAAATGGAATGTGATGAGACCGGTGCGCATAGGCTCACTCCTCGTTTGCAGGCTATCCGTAATGATTCTATTTAGTATACCACAGGAATGGGCCGTTGTATATCGTCAGAATGGAAATCCGCTATTTTCATAGACATTCCGCTCCTTCTGTCGGAAATATTGACAGGATTTCTATTTTGTCTATGGTATTGCGGACTGTGAACCTGTATGATATCCTATAGATTATTGTGGATAGGCCGCTCCTCCGTTTTTTAGGGGAAGCCGGCCGTCATCATGCTATCGGGCGAAAGGAGGGTATACAGCTATGAGCATTCCGGCCCGGCTCAAGGCATTTGGCATCTCCAAAGCCCTGGATTATCTGGATCGTGACCCTGATACCAATCTTCCCAGGCTGATGGAGTGGCTGGGCAAATATGCCGGGGAACGGCTCCCTCCTCCCTATCAGGCCTTGTTCCACCAGGTCATGACCGATCCGGATAACAACTGGCACCAGTTGATCCGAAGTATGTATACCGATATCGACAACCGCATTCTGAAGAAGATCTTTGAAAATTTCATCATTCACGGCCATCTACTGGATTGGCCGGCGAAAAAAGCGGCCGGACAGCTGGGACAGGACGAGGCGCCCTGGTCCGTGATCATTGATCCCTCCTTCCCCTGCGCCATGGACTGCACCGGCTGCGGCGCCTCCATTTTCGGGGTACGCCCCTCCATGGAGTTTGACAGTCTGGACGAAGAGCTGGAGGCCCGCAAGTCCAGAGGCTGCCACCTGTTTATTTTCAGCGGAGGCAACCCTCTGGTCCGCCAGGAGGAGATCATTGCCCTGTGCAACAAGCATACCGACTGCGTTTTTGCCGTGTTTACACCGCCCGTCTCCATTACCTCCTCCCTGTGTGAGGATCTGCTGCGGGTTCGTAACCTCTTCCCAGCCATTCAAGTGGATGTAGATCCTTCCGACGCTCAGCGGGCCTCCCTGCTTCTGAAGGCATATAAATTGCCCTTCGGCGTGGCCTGTCGTTGCACGGCGGATAACGCGGATCTGGTGGCTACCGCAGATTATTACGACCGCGTCATTGACAGCGGCGCCAAATTCTGTTGGTTCTTTACCTGCCCCGCCTACGGTGGGCCGCGCTCCCCCTCTCAGGAACAGCTGATGGATCTGCACTGCCGGATCCAGGCTTTCCGCCAGACCAAGCCCCTGCTTACTCTTGATTTCTGGGACGGG
>NZ_JBBHLB010000015.1:0-85088 GCF_037572415.1 Flavonifractor porci | reverse complement strand
AAGAAGTAACGATCCATGCCGACAGGGGCGCGCTGCATCAGCAGCGCGCCCCTGTTTTGTCAGGAGGAGAAAAAAGTGCAAAAATGGATCATTTTTGGCCTCCATGGATTGGAAAGAAAAAATCCGCATAGAAAATCGGACTGAGGCAAAGCTATGCTCGGATCACCGATCCAACAAAACGATTGCAAAGGAGATGCAACATCATGTCCAACAGCAACAGCAATCAGCCCGTGGTTTCCAGCGCTCGTGAGGCCCTGAACAAGTTCAAGATGGAGGCCGCCGCCGAGGTGGGCGTCAACCTGAAGCAGGGCTACAACGGCGATCTGACCAGCCGTGAGGCCGGTTCCGTGGGCGGCCAGATGGTCAAGAAGATGATCCAGGCCTACGAGAACGGTATGTCCGGTAAGTAAAACACCAGCAACAGAGATCCGCTCTGAACCATGTGGAAGAGCCGCCGGTCAACCGACCGGCGGCTCTTCTGCGTTTTCATCGGCCAGAGCCCGCCACTGGTCCGGGGCTTCCTCCGGACTCAACAGGCAGGCATTTGCCAGACAGCGGTACCGGCCCCCCCGGAAGGACACCACGTCCCCGACGGCGTAGCCGTCCCGGTCGCCTGCCGGACGGCTCCACAGGGGGATACCCGCCCCATCCAGCCCAATGGGGTCGTAGAACTCCGGGATGTGCTCCGGAAGAAGTTGGGCGCTGGCGCGGTGGTCCAGGGTCACCTGGTAGAGTTGGGGGTCCCCCACGGCATTGAAGCCCCGGCGGACATAGTCCCCTGTCTGATACACCGTACCGGGTGTAAATTCCGGATAGACCCAGGCCACCTCCATGGCCCGGACGGGTTCCAGCTGGGCGGCAAAGAGCTGGAGCAGATGGTAAAATTGCTGTGTCTGTCCATCCATATCCCACATACGGATTCCCTCCCTTTTGCCTATGGTGAAACAGGGGCTTTTGTTGCACGTTTGCGTACACCCAACACAAAAAAACAAGGAGACCCGCCGTTTGGCGGGTCTCCTTGTTTTGAACAGAGAGGTAAGAGAGAGAGGAGAATGGTTTGTCATTTGTACCTGACGCTGTTATCATATCCGTTTTTCGCCAAGGGATGGTGAACAGGCTGTGAACAGATTCTAAAGGAATGATGAAGCTTTTCTTTCCAATTCTTTGGGCGGCTTTTGGTATATTCCTGTCCGCCTCCGCCATACTAAAGCCATCAAGGAAGAAACAGGGGAGCGCTCATGGAAACATTCAAGCTGAAAACCGCCGTCTCCTTTGGAACGGATGCCCTGGCCGCCCTGGAGGAGCTGGCCGGCGGGCGGGTGATGGTGGTCACCGACGACTTTTTGGCCAAGTCCGGCCTGCTGGACAAAGTGAAAGCCCGTCTGCCCGGCTGCACCGTGGAGACCTTTACCGGCGTGATACCCGACCCGCCGCTGGAGGTAGTGGCCAGGGGAGCCAGAGCCCTGGCCGACTTCAGGCCCCAGGCGGTGGTGGCCTTTGGGGGCGGCTCCGCTCTGGACTGCGCCAAGGCCATGGTGGAGTACGGCAAAAAGCTTGGGGCCGCCGGGGAGATTGCCTTCTGGGCGGTGCCCACCACCGCCGGGACCGGCTCGGAGGTCACCTCCTTCGCCGTGCTCACCGACCGCCAGAAGGGAGTAAAGTACCCCCTGGTGGACGACGCTCTGCTGCCCCACCGGGCGGTGCTGGACCCGGTCTTTCTGGCGGGGGTGCCCGCCAAGGTGACGGCCGACACCGGCATGGACGTGCTCACCCACGCCGCCGAGGCCTATGTGGCCGCCGGGGCCAACGTGTACACCGACGCCCTGGCGGAGAAGGCCTTTGCCCTGGCCTGGAAAAACCTGCCCGCCGCCTTTCATGGGGATCAGGAGGCCAAAGGGCATATGCTGCTCTCTTCCAACCTGGCGGGCATGGCCTTCAACACCGCCGGGCTGGGTCTGAGTCACAGCCTGGCCCACGCTCTGGGGGGGCGGTTCCACATCCCCCACGGGCGGCTCAACGCCATGCTGCTGCCCCATGTGATCCGCTTCAACGCCGCCGACCGTCCTACGGCGGAGCGGTACGCCGCCCTGGCCAGGGCCTGCGGCCTCACCCCCACCGCCAGAGGGCTGGCCTTTGCCATGGAGCGGCTGCGGGGACGGCTGGAGCAGCCGGGCCGCCTGTCGGAGTGCGGGGTGGACCCCAAAGAGGTGAAGGCCAAGGGGGACGAGATCGCCGCCGCCGCCCTGGCCGACCTGTGCGCCCCCTCCAATCCCCGGAGCGTCACCCCCCAGGACATTAAGGCCATTCTGCGGGAGCTGGCGTAATGGGGGAGCAGCTGCTGTCGGTGGGTATCGACATCGGAACCTCGTTTCCCCAGACAGGCCAGCCTGTCCGGGGACCCCATATGGATTTTGCATCCTCGGCGGAAGTGAATTCCGCCTGCGGAAAATCTGCGCTGCGCTTCGATTTTACGGGCTTACGCCCGCCCCGCTTTGCGGGGCCCCGGTGGTGGAGGTGCCGATATGAGTGAAACACTGCTGTCAGTAGGGATTGATATCGGCACCTCCACCACCCAGCTGATCCTGTCCCGGCTGACCCTGGAGAACCGGGCCACCCCCTTTACGGTGCCCCGGGTGTCCATTGCCGGGCGGGAGGTGCTCTACCGCTCCGCCATCCACTTCACCCCTCTGCTGTCCGATACCGTCATCGATGCCGCCGGGGTGCGGACCATTGTGGAGGAGGAGTACCGCAAGTCGGGCTTTGACAAATCCCAGGTGGACACCGGGGCGGTCATCATCACCGGGGAGACCGCCCGGAAGGAGAACGCCCAGGAGGTGCTCTCCGCCCTGTCGGAGTTCGCCGGGGATTTCGTGGTGGCCACCGCCGGGCCGGATCTGGAATCCATCCTGGCCGCCCGGGGAGCGGGTGCGGACGAATACGCAAAGAAACATCACACAACCGTATTACACTTTGATATCGGCGGCGGCACCGCTAACCTGGCTCTCTATCAAAATGGGGAGCTGGTGCGTACCGGCTGCCTGGACGTAGGCGGGCGGCTCATCAAGCTGGACAGAGACGGACGGGTCACCTATGTGTCGCCGGTACTGGAACGCGGGGCGATGTGGGCATCGCCCCCTACGGCAGGAGAAAGGGTCACACCCCAGCGACTAGAGCCTGTAATCCAAATTATGGTGGAGGCCCTGGAGCAGGCGGCGGGCCTGCGGCCCGGCCGGGACAAGCTGGACGCCTTTCTCACGGAAGGCACCCGCTGGACGGTGGAGGAGGTACCGGTGGTGTCCTTCTCCGGCGGGGTGGCCGACTGCGTCTATGAGCCGCCAGCGGACTGGCTGGCCTTTGGAGATATAGGCGTGCTGCTGGGCAGGGCCATCGCAGCCTCCCCCGCCTTTCAGAAGGCGGGCCGCTTCCGGGGAGCGGAGACCATCCGGGCCACGGTGGTGGGGGCGGGAAGCCACGCCACCGATTTGTCCGGCTCCACCATCTTCTACCGGGATATTTCTTTCCCCCTGAAAAACATCCCCATCCTCAAATTGGCTGCTGGGGAGGAAGGGGGACCGCCGGAGGAACTGGCAAGGCGTATTCAGGAGAAGCTGAGCTGGTATCAGGACCAGGGAGGGCTGGTGCAGCTGGCCCTGGCTCTGCGGGGAGAGAAAAACCCCTCCTACAGCCACATTCAGGAACTGGCCCGGGGAGTGGCGGAGGGCCTGGCCCCCCTGGTGCAGGCGGGCTTTGTCCCCATTGTGGCGGTGGAGGCCGACCAGGCCAAGGTGCTGGGGCAGGCCATGGCCGCTCTGCTGTCCAGCCCCCTGCTCTGCCTGGACGGAGTGGAGATGGACAACGGGGACTATATCGACATCGGCGCCCCGGTGGCCGGGGGCGCGGTATTACCCATCGTTATCAAGACGCTTGTATTTCACAAATAGATATCGGGCGCACCATGTGCATCCCTGTGCAGAATGGAAAACGCTTCTTGTACGGGGATAAGCCCTCGGCGGAGTTTACCCGCAAGGGGTACGCCGCATCCGTAAGGCAGCAAAGCTGCCAACGGCTGCGCGGTCGCCGCCCGCAGGCGGCGAAATAAAGTCAAAATCCGTTTTTTCTGAGGACATGAGCCTCAGAAAAAACACTTCTCAGACCGCAAGTGTGGGATCTGGCCGCCTGAGGCGGACAGATCATGCGCGCGGCGGGCTGCATCTCCTCTCAAAAATGCTTGCATTTTTGAGAAGTGCGACGTAAAGGAGCGATCACATGATACTCAAGACCAAGCTGCTGGGGCATGTCTATGAATTCAAGTCAGTCAAGGACGCCCTGGCCAAAGCCAATGAAGAGAAGTCGGGAGACCGGCTGGCGGGCATTGCCGCCGAGAACGCCGAGGAGCGGGTGGCGGCCAAGGTGGTTGTGGCCAACCTGACTCTGGCCGATCTGCGCAACCACCCCGCCGTCCCCTATGAGGAGGACGAGGTCACCCGCATCATTCAGGACGACGTGAACGAGAAGATCTATGACCAGATCAAGAACTGGACGGTGGCCGAGCTGCGGGAATGGCTGCTGGCGGAGAACCACGACGGCGACGCCATCCGGTGGGTGAGCCGGGGCCTGACGGCGGAGATGATCGCCGCCGTGGCCAAGCTGATGAGCAATATGGACCTCATTTACGCCGCCAAGAAGATCAAGGTCACCGCCCACTGCAATACCACCATCGGCCTGCCGGGCACCCTGTCCTGCCGGCTCCAGCCCAACCACCCCACCGATGATCCCGACGGCATCCTGGCCTCCCTGTTGGAGGGCCTGACCTTCGGGGCGGGTGACGCGGTGCTGGGCCTGAACCCGGTGGACGATTCGGTGGAAAGTGTGCGCCGGGTGCTGGACCGATTCCATGAGGTGCGCAACCGCTGGAACATCCCCACCCAGATCTGCGTGCTGGCCCACGTCACCACCCAGATGGAGGCGGTGCGCAAGGGCGCTCCCTGTGACCTGATCTTCCAGTCCATCGCCGGGTCCCAGAAGGGCAACGAGGCTTTCGGCCTGGACGGCAAACTCATCGAGGAGGCCCGGCAGCTGGCTCTGAAGGAGGGTACCGCCGTGGGGCCCAACGTGATGTACTTTGAGACGGGCCAGGGCTCCGAGCTGTCCTCCGAGGCTCACCACGGGGCGGACCAGGTGGTGATGGAGGCCCGGTGCTACGGCTTTGCCAAGCGGTTCCAGCCCTACCTGGTGAACACGGTGGTGGGCTTTATTGGGCCGGAATATCTGTATAATTCCAAGCAGGTCATACGGGCTGGATTGGAAGATCACTTCATGGGCAAGCTGACCGGCGTGCCCATGGGGTGCGACGCCTGCTACACCAACCACATGAAGGCCGACCAGAACGACATCGAGGATCTGGCGGTGCTGCTCACCGCCGCCGGGTGCAACTACTTTATGGGCATCCCCCACGGGGACGACGTGATGCTCAACTACCAGACCACCGGCTTCCACGAGACCGCCGCCCTGCGGGAGCTGTTCGGCCTCACCGCCATTCCCCCCTTCCAGCGGTGGCTGGAGGACATGGGCTTTGTGGCCAACGGCAAGCTGACCCCGCTGGCGGGTGACGCGTCGGTGCTGCTGGGGTAAGGGGATGGGCGCACACTGTGCGCCCCTACACCCACACTTTGTAGGGGCGCGCATTGCGCGCCCGCCCGATATGATTGAGGTGACGATATGAACGAGCAAGAACTGCGCTCCATGGTGGAGCGGATGGTGCTGGAGCTGGCGGGGAAGCCTGCCGCTGTGACCGCGACCCGGCCCGCTGCCCGGCAGGAGGATGTGAGCCAGGGCTGCCTGGAGGATATCACCCAGATCGACCTGCGGCGGCAGTACCTGGTGGACAACCCCCGCAGCGGCCAGGCCTTTCAGGATCTGAAATTAAAGACCCCCGCCCGGCTGGGTCTGGGGCGAGCGGGGGCCCGGTATCGAACCATCTCCATGCTGCGGATGCGGGCCGACCACGCCGCCGCCCAGGACTCGGTGTTCTCCCATGTGCCCGACGAGTTCGCGGTGAACAATGGCTTTGTGCCTGTCCAGACCCTGTGCCAGACCAAGGACGAGTACCTGACCCGGCCCGACCGGGGCCGCCGGTTCGACGAGGAGAACCAGGCCATCATCAAAAAGACCTTCGGGCAGAACCCGAAGATCGCCCTGGTGGTGGGGGACGGCCTCAGCTCCGCCGCCATCGAGGCCAACGCCGTGGACTGCCTCCAGGCGGTGCGGGCGGGCCTGAAGGCCTACGGCATGGAGGGCGGCCCGGTGCTCTACGTGAAGTATTGCCGGGTGGGCGCTTCCGACCACATTGGCGACCTCACCGGGGCGGAGGTGGTGTGTATGCTGGTGGGAGAGCGGCCCGGACTGGTGACTGCTGAGTCCATGTCGGCCTACCTGACCTACAAGCCCCACATCGGCATCCCCGAGTCCAAGCGGACGGTGATCTCCAACATCCACAAGGGGGGCACCACCGCCGTGGAGGCGGGGGCCCACATTGCGGAACTCATCAAGACCATGCTGGAAAGGAAGGCGAGTGGGATTGACCTGCGTTAAGGATTCCGGCCTCTACGGGACCCCGCACGGCGGGGCGCGCGTCAGCGCGTACAAGCGTTTTGCCGACAGGCAAAACCTTGATGCCGGGCGAATTCACTCCGCCCGAGCAGATAAAAATGCCCTTGGGGCCCCTCAGACAGGCCCCAAGAGGCCTGTCTGAGGGGAGTGAGGATATGACAGGCGATCTGATCCCGGCCAAGGTGCTCTCCACCCGCACCATTGCCAACGTCAGCGAGACCCTGGCCAAGAAGCTGGGCCTGCCCAGACAGTACCGTTCCATCGGCCTCATCACCGCTGACAGCGACGATATGACCTACTGCGCCCTGGACGAGGCAACCAAGGCGGCGGCGGTGGAGGTGGTGTACGGCAAGTCCCTGTACGCCGGGGCGGCTAATGCCTCCACCGCTCTGGCCGGCGAGGTCATCGGCATTCTGGCCGGGCCCAACCCGGCGGAGGTCCAGTCCGGCCTGCGGGCCTGCGTGGACTTCATGAACAGCGGGGCGGGGTTCCGCTCCGCCAATCAGGATGACTCGGTCATCTACTTTGCCCACACCGTCTCCCGCACCGGGACCTACCTGTCCAAGGTGGCGGGGGTACGGGAGGGGGAGGCCCTGGCCTACCTCATCGCCCCGCCTCTGGAGGCCATGGTGGGACTGGATGAGGCCATGAAGGCCTCCGACGTGGAGCTGGTGGCCCTCTTTGAGCCCCCCAGCGAGACCAACTTCGGCGGCGGCCTGCTTACCGGCACCCAGAGTGCCTGCGACGCGGCGGCGGCCGCCTTTGCCGAGGCGGTGAAGGCGGTGGCCGCCCGGCCTATGGAAATTTGACTGGGAGGGGCGGGCGCACACTGTGCGCCCCTACGTCCCCATCTGTAGGGGCGCGCAGTGCGCGCCCGTAAGCAAAGGAGTGACTTATTTGGACAAGGATCTGCGCTCCATCCAGGAGGTCCGGGACCTTCTGGCCCAGGCCCGAAAGGCCCAGAGGGCCCTGGCCGTCATGACTCAGGAGCAGCTGGACGCCATCACGGCGGCCATCTCCCGGGCCGGCGCCCAGCACGCCCGGCGGCTGGCCGACATGGCGGTGGAGGAGACCGGCTTTGGCCGAAAAGAGGACAAGGAGATCAAAAACCGCTTTGCGGCGGAGACCTTGTACGAGGCCATCCGGGACCAAAAGACCCACGGCATCCTGGCCGAGGACCGGGAGCATCGGACGGTGGATATCGGCGTGCCGGTGGGTGTGGTGGCCGGACTGGTGCCCTCCACCAATCCCACCTCCACGGTGATTTACAAAGCTATGATCTGCATGAAGGCGGGCAACCCCATCGTGTTCTCCCCCCATCCCGGTGCGGCCAACTGCATCCAGGAGACGGTGAATGTGATCCGCCGGGCGGCGGAGGAGGCGGGGGCACCGGCGGGCGCCATCTCCTGCATCACCACCCCCACCATCGAGGCCACCAACGCCCTCATGGGCCACGACACCACTCGGCTCATCCTTGCCACCGGCGGCGCGGCCATGGTGAAGGCGGCCTACTCCTCCGGCACCCCCGCCATCGGCGTGGGCGCGGGCAACGGCCCGGCCTATATCCACCACACCGCCAACGTGGAACAGGCGGTAAAACGGATTTTGGACTCCAAGACCTTTGACAACGGCACCATCTGTGCCAGTGAGCAGAGCGTCATCATGACCCGGCGGATGGAACCGGCGGTGAAAGCTGCTCTCCGTGCCCAGGGGGCCTACCTGCTGGACGAGGAGGAGACCAAGCTGCTCTCCCGCTTCATCCTCCGGCCCAACGGCACCATGAACCCGGCCATCGTGGGCAAGAGCGTGTCCACCGTGGCCCAGCTGGCGGGTTTAAGCCGGGTGCCCCCCTCCGCACGGGTGCTGGTGGCCAAAGAAACCGGGGTGGGTAAGGGCCACCCCTACTCCAGCGAGAAGCTGGGCCTCATCCTGGGCTGCTTTGTGGAGGAGGACGAAGAGGCGGTACTGAACCGCTGCATCGAGATCCTGGAGTGGGAGGGAGCAGGTCACACCTTCTCCATCCACACCGAGGACGAGAATGTGGCCAAGCGCTTTGCCGCCGCCGTCCCCGCCAGCCGGGTGCTGGTGAACACCCCCTCCGCTCTGGGTGGCATCGGGGCCACCACCTGCCTGTTCCCCGCCCTCACCCTGGGCTGCGGCGCGGTGGGCGGGTCGTCCAGCTCCAACAACATCGGCCCTCTGGATCTCATCAACATCAAGCGGGTGGCCTGGGGCGTGAAGGAGCTGGAGGAGCTGCGGGGCGGCAGCCCGGCCCTTTCCTCCTGCTCCGTGGACGAGACCCTGCTCAACCGCCTGGTGGAACAGATCATGGGGAGGCTGAGATAAGATGAGCGAAGTCAACGCCGACGGCGTGCTGCTGGACCCCCATGAGGCCATTTTGCAGGAGGCCCAGAATCTGACCAACGCCCTGCTGGCCGAGAAGCCCGAGGGGCTGGAGGAGGACATGGAACATGATGTCCGCTCCGCCAACGGGGAGGAGGCCGGCGAGGCGGGGGGAGTCCCCCATCTGCCGGTGGCCGAGATGCCCCGGCAGGCCCCCAAAAAGAAGGCCCAGTCAGGCCGGGGCAGAAAAAGCAAACCGGCGTCCGCCCAACCGGCGGAGCCTATGAAACAGACAACTGACAGGAGGAAACAGAACATGGCAAATACAAACGCGCTGGGTATGGTGGAGACCAAGGGACTGGTGGGAGCCATTGAGGCCGCCGACGCCATGGTGAAGGCCGCCAACGTGCAGCTGGTGGGCAAGGAGCAGGTGGGCGGCGGTCTGGTGACCGTCATGGTCCGTGGCGACGTGGGAGCCGTCAACGCCGCTACCGACGCCGGGGCCGCCGCCGCCGAGAAGGTGGGCGAGCTGATCTCTGTCCACGTCATTCCCCGCCCCCACGCCGAGGTGGACCACATCCTGCCTCACGGCGGCGAGGGCATGAGCGAATAAATGGAGCTGCTCACCCGTGAGGACGTGCGGCGTATGTCGGACAACGGTACCCGGGGGCCGGTGGTGGTCAACAAGGACCAGAAGCTGACCCCCGGGGCCCGGGACTGGCTGGCCGCCCACAAGATCCAGGCGGTCTTTCCCCAGGGGCGGGACGACACGGCTGCGCCCCATTCTGCCAAGTACCGTACCCTCTTCGGGGCCACCTTGAACGAAAAGCCGGAGCACATGACCCATCTCAAGGGCAATATCCTGGTGCGTAAGGACCACCCCCGCATCGCCTTCCGGGGCATGATCGACGCCCTGGAGGGGGAGATCATGCTGGCCCAGCAGGCATCCCAGGCCCATCCGGCCCTGGTGAAGGAGCTGGAGGAGGCCCTGGCCCTGGTGCGGCGGCTCATCCGGTGCGACGTGCTGGACGAGCCGGTGGGGGAGCTGCGCCTGTGCGGCTACGACGCCGGGCAGCTGCGGGAGTACTCCCACTACCCGGACAAGTATCTGGGTCAGCCCCACTTCCTGCCCGCCTACACTGACGGGCCGGCCCTGCTGGCGGTGAACAAGGTGCGTACTCTGGTGCGGCAGACCGAGCTTTCGGCCTACGCCGCCTTCAAGGACGTGGAGGGCAATGTGACCCGGGGGGACATCATTCTGGCTCTGAACCGGCTGTCCTCCCTCATGTGGATCATGATGATCAAGCTAAAGGCGGGACAATATGAACACGCTTAATACCATCAATATCGAGGCTCTGGCGGAGCAGATCGTCCGCCGTCTGACGGTGGAGCTGGAGGCCAGCGGCCGCCATGTCCACCTGTCCCGGGCCGACCTGGACACCCTTTTCGGCCCCGGCTTTCAACTCACCCGGGTGAAGGACCTGTCCCAGCCGGGGCAGTTCGTGTGCGCCCAGCGGGTCACCCTGGAGGGACCGAAGGGGTCCATCCCCAACGTGGTGGTGCTGGGCCCCGAGCGGAAGGAGAGCCAGGTGGAGATCTCCCTCACCGATGGCGTCGTGCTGGGCATTACGCCGCCGGTGCGGCTGTCGGGGGACATTGAGGGTACACCCGGCATCACCCTGCGCAACGGGGACCGGGTGCTGCGGCTGGACCGGGGGCTCATTGCCGCCAAGCGGCACATCCACATGACTCCGGAGGACGCCGCCCGCTTCGGGGTGGAGAATGGCCGGGAGGTGCGGCTCAAGTGCCTCACCGGACGGCCTCTGACCCTGGAGGGGGTGGAGGTGCGGGTGTCCCCCCAGTTTGCCACCTTCGCCCATATTGACTACGACGAGGCCAACGCCTGCGGCTTTAAAAAAGGGGACCGGGCGCTGATTCTTCCAGAAAAAGGAGGATGCGGCCGTGCTTGATGTTGACACGACAGTTACCGCGCCTTTTGGCGCGTCACGAGCGTTTTGCCAATGGCAAAACCTCGGCGCAGGGCGAATTCACTTCGCCCGAGCAAGTAAAATCCCTGGGGGTCCCCACAAAAGGCTGTGCCTTTTGTGGGGGGACCGGGCCCTGATTTTGCCGTGAGGCTGGAGTGGCGGGGGCGCACCCTGGTCATCACCTGGCTGCCGGTGGGGGCCATGGGGCGGCTGGCCGCCCTGGCCCCGGCCAGTCCGGGGGAGACCGAGGTGCTGGCCGCCCTGCTGGCGGGGGCACGGGTGTGCCTGGAGCGGAAGGCGCTGGAGTACCGGCTCTACCGCCGCACCGCCCCGCCGTCAATCTATCGCCGCTGCCTGGCGCTGGAGCGGCAGCTGAGGGAGATGGGGATCTGTGTTGCTGGGACAGGTGGCCGGTAAGGTATGGGCCACAAAAAAAGCCCCCAACCTGACCGGACAGACCTTTCTGACGGTGGAGGTGGGGGAGACCATACTGGTGTGCGCCGACTGTGTGGGAGCCGGTGAGGGCGAGCGGGTTCTCATCGCCACCGGCGGGGCGGCCCGCATCGCTGCCGGGGCAAATGTGCCGGTGGACGCCGCCATCATCGGGATCATTGATCCATAAGGGGGCGGCCCACCTGCCGCCCCGTTTCACAAAAGGGAGGGACAGTTTATGTCCATCAACGAGATCATCGTCTATCTGATGGTGCTCTTTATGGCCCTGGGGGCCATCGACCGCATATTGGGCAACCGCTTCGGGCTGGGCGAAAAGTTTGAGGAGGGCATTATGGCCATGGGCTCTCTGGCCCTGGCCATGATCGGTATCATCTGCCTGGCCCCTGTGCTGGCAAACCTGCTGCGGCCGGTGGTGGTGCCCTTCTATCAGTTCCTGGGGGCCGACCCGGCCATGTTCGCCGGTACCATCCTGGCCAACGACATGGGGGGCGCGCCTCTGGCCCAGGAGCTGGCCCTCACCGAGGAGGCGGGCCAGTTCGGCGGCCTCATCGTAGGGGCCATGCTGGGCCCCACCATCGTCTTTACCATTCCGGTGGGCCTGGGCATCATCAAAGCGGAAGACCGGCCCGCCCTGGCCACCGGCGTGCTGGCCGGCGTCATCACCATCCCCATCGGCAGCTTTGTGGGCGGCCTGGTGGCGGGTTTCCCCCTGATGATGGTGCTGCGCAACCTGCTGCCCATCGTGCTCTTCGCGGTGCTCATCGCCCTGGGACTGGCCTTTGTGCCGAACGGCATGGTGAAGGGCTTCCAGGTCTTTGGCCGCATCATTGTGATCATCATCACCATCGGTCTGGCCGCCGCCATCATCGAGGCTCTCACGCCTTTGACCATTATCCCCGGCCTCAACTCCATTGACGAGGGCATCGGCATCGTGGGTGACATCGCAATCGTGCTGGCGGGCGCCTTCCCCCTGGTGTACGTCATCACCAAGGTGTTTAAAAAGCCCCTGATGAAGCTGGGCGGTCTGCTGGGCATGAACGACGTGGCGGCGGCGGGCCTGGTGGCCACCCTGGCCAACAACATCCCCATGTTCCAGATGATGGGCGACATGGACCGCCGGGGCAAGATCATCAACGTGGCCTTCGCCGTGTCGGCGGCCTTCGTGTTCGGCGACCATCTGGGCTTTACCGCCGGCTTTGACTCCACCATGATCTTCCCCATGATCGTGGGCAAGCTGGTGGGCGGCGTTACCGCCGTGGCGGTGGCCATGTTCCTTACCCGAAAGGAGATGCAGCATGGAGCGTAATCAGCTGGAGACCATCATCCGCCAGGTGCTGCTGGAGCACCTGGGGGGCGGGGTGCAGGCAGTGAAGGTGCCCGCCCTTACTGTCACCGAGGCTCACCGTATGAACACCGGCAACCCCGGTGACAGGGTGTATACCCGGGACCTGTTTACCCTGGAGCAGTCCCCCAGGCTGGGGGTGGGCATCATGGAGATGACCGATACCACCTTCCCCTGGACCCTGAACTACGATGAAATGGACTATGTGGTGGAGGGGCGGCTGGACATCCTTTGCAACGGGCAGAAGGTGTCCGCCGGGCCGGGGGAGCTGATCCACATTCCCAAAGGCAGCGAAATTCAGTTTTCCGTCACCGGCCACGCCCGGTTTCTCTATTTCGTCTACCCCGCCGACTGGCAGAATCAGCAGTAGAAACAAGAGGTCCAGCCTCCAAGGCTGGACCTCTTGTTTTGATCAGAATTGGATTTTCGTGATGAAGGAAATGACGATGATGACCACCGCCATGATGCGGGTGACATGGACGGCACGCTCTTTGCCGTAGCGGCGTTGGAAGGAGTTGGGCGGAATGGGGCAAATCAGCAGGAACACACCCAGAACCGCGCCGGTGATGCTGACCAGCAGGCCGTTTTTCAGCGTCTGCATATTGATCATAAGCAGTAAAAAGAAGAGAGCAAACCAGATAAAAAATACTTGAGAAAAGGTTACATCTTTTAAGTGCTTGTTCATGTTTGTTACACCCCTTTTTCCTATCATACTCCATGGAGCGCACAATCGTCAACCGCTGTCCACGTTCTGTCGGCATAGTGGGGGACAAACCCGCATATAGATGCCACAGCTACCAAAAACAGGCGGGAGTGTGGATGGATATGCAGACAGGATGGAATGAAAACAGGGCGCTGCTCCGGGGGACCGTTGCGGCGGACCCGGTGTGGTCCCATGAGACCCACGGCGTGGTATATGAAACCTTTCCGCTCACGGTACTCCGGCTGTCCGGATCGGAGGACACCATCAACGTCATTGCGCCCAAAGAGCTGCTGGAGGAGCATCCGGTGAGGACGGGGACGCCGGTGGAGGTGGAGGGGGAGGTACGCTCCTTCAACAACAAAAGCGGCACCGGCAGCAAGCTGGTCATCACCCTGCACGCCAAGAGCATCAAGCCGGGGGAGGGGCCCAATGAGAACCGGCTCACTCTGGCCGGGGTGCTGTGCAAGCCGCCGGTATTCCGGCGCACCCCTCTGGGCCGGGAGATCTGCGATCTCATGCTGGCAGTAAACCGGAAGTATGGCCGGGCGGACTATCTGCCCTGCATCTCCTGGGGGGCGCTGGCCCGCTGCTGCGGCGAGCTGGAGGTAGGGGACGGGGTGCGGCTGGAGGGCCGCCTCCAGAGCCGGGCCTATACCAAGCTGGAGAACGGCCAGAGCCGTCAGCGCACCGCCTTCGAGGTATCGGTGATGCGGCTGGAGGGGGTGGAGACATAAGAAGAAAAGCGGCTTGCATACCGCTGCAGCCTATCGTATACTTGCCTTGGAGACCCATTAAATAAGGAGGCGATGGTATGCAGTATGAGATCAAGGGAGAGCCCATGCCGGTGGTGATCTGTCAGGTGGCTGCCGGTGAGTCCATGATCACCGAGCGGGGTTCCATGGTGTGGATGTCCCCCAATATGGAGATGTCTACCGGCGCAGGCGGCCTGGGCAAGGCCTTTGGACGGATGTTTTCCGGCGACTCCATCTTCCAGAATACATACACGGCGGTGGGCGGTCCGGGCATGATTGCCTTTGGTGCCAGCCTGCCCGGCACCATTCGGGCCATTCCCATTGACCCGGACCACCCGGTCATCGTACAAAAGCGGGGCTTTCTGGCCTCTGAGCAGGGGGTGGAGCTGTCCATTCACTTCCAGAAGAAGATGAAAACCGGCCTTTTTGGCGGTGAGGGCTTTATCATGCAGAAGCTGTCCGGTCATGGTATGGCTTTTGTGGAGCTGGATGGCTCGGTGGTGGAATACGAGCTGAGACCGGGACAGAGCATCGTTGTGGATACCGGCAACCTGGCCATGATGGACGCCACCTGCTCTATCGACGTACAGATGATCAAGGGTGTGAAAAATATGCTCTTCGGCGGTGAGGGCCTGTTCAATACGGTGGTCACCGGCCCCGGTAAGGTGACCCTCCAAACCATGCCGGTCACCGGCCTGGCCGCCGCTCTGATCCCCTTCCTGCCCAGCGGCAGCAACTGAGTCCGGCACAGATCAGACAAAGGGCTGCATGGGGGTGGGAGTCAATTCCTGGCGAAATCGTCCTCCCATTCCCTATGAGAAGTGCTGTTTCCAAGGCTCATGTCCTCGGGACTGACGGGCTTTAAACTTATTCCATCGTCTGTGGACGACGGAACGCTGAGAGGCTCTTGCGGCATAAATTACAAAATGCAATTTATTGACAGACTAAAATGCCGCCCGAATGGGCGGCATTTTTAACAAAAGGCTGCATGGCGGCAGATACAAAGGCAGATTTGGACCGTGACACACCCGGATGCACACAGGAAAAGGAGCGGCCGCACATAGTTTAATGATTTGGCGTCCACCACACCACACCGCTGTGATATTTTGCCGTGGCCTGCCAACTGCCATTGGGCATCTGCGTGAAGTGACGGCACAGGATGGCTCTGGCGGTATCAGGATCCACTGTTCCGGGAGTACAGCGGACACACTCTCCCTGCACCAAAGCATCCGTATCAGGATAGGAGAGCAGCTTTTCAAAGGGAAGCACCGCGACGTTGGGGTCGATGCCCATCTGGTAGAGCACGCCCACAAAGTAGATATAATCTTTCCACTCCCAGTGGATCTGTCCGCCTGCGGCATTCAATTCATGGATCCAGGCAGGGGCAAGACCGGTATTCATGCCCACCACGCACAGCCTGTTTGCAGCCTGGTCCATTCTGCGGAAGCAGTCCACCAGGTCAGCCTGGCGGTAGAAGCAGTTGTATCCAAAGACCAGGTCAAATCGCTTTTCAGGCGTAAAGGTTTCCCATTTGGCGTGGAAGGCGGAGATATTGTTTTGACCATGCGCAGCACCTGCCTGGAGGACAAAATCCAGTACGTCCCGGGAGATATCCACACAGGCCACCTCCCGGCAGAGTTTTGCCAGGGTCAGGGTATAGCTGGCCCAGCCGGGCCCCAGTTCCAGCGCAGTCTCCACCCTGTGGGTGCGCAGCAGAGGACGCAGGTAATCCAGGACCTGAAGGGCGGAGGGCTCAGGAGCATAGATTTTTTTTTGGATAAACTCCCGCCAAAAGGTTTGCTCTGCCTCGTCATCTGTCATTCGCGGCGATGTGCTTGCCGCCACCTGTTCCGCCCACTGCCGGGCAAAGTCAGGCAGTGGTACGCGTTCTCTCATGACTGTGCGCCTCCCTCCCAATGGGTATAGGAATAGAGCAGTTCTTTGGTATAGGGGTGAACAGGGGCTTCCAACACCTGCTCCCGGCTTCCCACTTCCACCAGCCGCCCCTTCTGCATGACGCCGATGGTATGGCTGATCCATCCCAGCAATTCAATATCATGGGTAATATAGAGGTAGGTCAGTCCCAGCTCCTGCTGGAGGTCCCGCAGCAGGTTCATGATGCTGGCCTGCACCGATACATCCAGCATGGAGGTAGGCTCATCCAGCAAAAGTACCTCCGGCTCCAGCAGCAGGGCCCGGCAGATCACCAGCCGCTGACCTTCGCCACCGCTGATTTGGTGGGGATAGCGGGAGAGAAGATAGTCGGGCAGGCCCACCTGCCTGAGCGTTTTCTGGATTTTAGCCATGCGTTCCTCTTTGCTGCTGCCCAGGTGGTGGATGGCCATGGCCTCCAGCAGACTGTTACGGATATGGATGGAGGGGTCCAGAGAGGCCTCTGGATTCTGAAAGATGATCTGTACCCGCCGGTGGTAGCTTTTGCATTGCTTTCGGTCAAAGCCGGCAATATCCTTGCCTTCAAACCGGATGGACCCGCTGGTGGGGCGCAGGACACGGGTGATCATACGGGACAAAGTGGTCTTGCCGCATCCACTGTTGCCCACCAGCCCAAAGGTTTTCCCCCGCTCCAGGACAAAACTGACCTCATCCACCGCCCGGGTGGTGTGGGTTTGGAAGATGCCGCTGGTAAAAATACGACTGACCCCATCCAGTTCCAGTATGTTATTCATAGAGGAAGCACCTCACTTTCCCGCCTGCCGGAAGCGGATAATCGTCCGGCTTTTCCCTGCCGCACCGGGCTGTGGCTCTGGAGCAGCGGGGATAAAAGGGACAGCCGCTGTGGGTCAGCCGTTCAGGGGCCGGTGGAGGGATGGGAACCATCCCCTGGCTGGGCAGTGAGCGGATCAGACCGGCGGTGTAGGGGTGGCGGGGCCGCTCCATAACCTCCTCCGCCGTACCCTGCTCGATAATCTGCCCCATATAAAGTACCCGGATATCATCGCACAGCTGCTGCGCCAGGGCCAGATCATGGGTAATGACGATCATGCTGCAGTGGCGCTCCGTGTAAATCTGGCGGAGTACCGAATATACCTGGTTTCGAATTACTGCGTCCAGCCCTTTGGTGGGTTCATCCGCAATGACCCAGCCCGGGCGGCAGGCCAGCCCCAGAGCGGATACCAGACGCTGGTTCATGCCGCCGCTCATTTGAAAGGCGTACTGGTTCAGGGTACGCTCCGGCTCCTCAAACCCAAACTGGCGGAGCAGTTGGGCGGCCTGGATCTCCGCCTGCTTCCGACTCCATTTGCCGTGGGTGGTGATGGCTTCCGTCAGCTGGCGGCGGAGCTTCATCACAGGATCCAGAGAAGCGCCGGGATTCTGCGGGATGAGGCCGATGGCACCGCCCCGCAGCTTGCGCAGCTGCCGCAGCGGCATGGAATAGAGTTCATGCTCACCAAAAAAGCACTTTCCTGTTACCCGGGCGGTGTTGGGAAGCAGGCGCAGCAGGGACATGCCCATTATGCTCTTGCCGCTGCCGCTCTCCCCAATGACCCCCGAGATTCGCCCGGCCCGAAAGGTGGTGGACAGGTCGTTGACGGCGCACACCGGGCCTTGCGCGGTGTCAAAGCACACCGAAAGGTGCTGAATTTCAATGTCTGGTACCATGCTCACAGCTCCTTCACCGAATCCTGCTTCACGTCCAGCCGGTCCCGCAAAATATCCCCCAGCAGGTTGATGGACAGGGTGAGCAGGATAATGCACAGCCCCGGGGCCCACAGCAAATGGGGGGCGCTGCGGAAGTACCGGCGGGCGGTACCGCTGACCATCTCGCCCCAGTCCGGGGTGGGGGGCTGGATGCCAAGCCCCAGATAGCTCAGGCCGGCCACAGACAGCACCACCCGACCCAGCCGGGTGGTAAACTGGAGAATGACATTGGTGCGGATGTTGGGCAGTACATGCCGCAGGACGATACGGAGGTGACCCGCGCCCAGACAGCGCATACCCTCGATATACATCTCGCCTTTGACCTTCATGACCTCTCCCCGCACCAGACGGGAAAACCCCACCCAGGAGGTAATGACCAGGGCGAGAATTATGCTTTTGCTGTTCCGCTCCAGAATGCCGACCAGGGCGATCATCAGCACCATGCCGGGCAAGCCCTGGAAGATATTGGAGATTGCGGTGATCACGCTGTCTATAATCCCTCCGCAGTAGCCGGAAATGACGCCAATGACCAGGCCCACAAGCATAGAGCAGGCGGTGGCAGCCACAGCCAGCAGCAAAGAGGCCCGGCCGCCGTAAATGACACGGCTGAGTACGTCCCGGCCCAGGGCATCGGTTCCAAGAGGGTGGGCCCGGCAGGGAGACAGCAGACGGAGGTCCATGTTGACCTCCAGGGGATCATAGGGGGACAGCCAGGGGGCAAATATCGTCATCAGAACGATAGCCAGGAGAATGGAGCAGACAATGGTCAGCTGGAAATTCTGTTTTTTGCGTCTGGTCATACTTCTCCCCCCTGCAGACGGATTTTGGGGTTCACCGCAAGATAGAGCAAATCAATGGCAAGTGTGATGAGTACAAAGGTGGTGCCGGTTATGAGTACATATCCCTGAATGACGGGATAGTCCCGGTTCTGAATGGCGGAGAGCACATAGCTGCCCAGACCGGGAATGGCAAATATATTCTCAATGATCGTACTTCCGCCTAAAATCCCGCCGAAATAGTTGCCGATTAGGGTGATAATGGGAACCAGGGAGTTCCGGAAGGCGTGGGCCACCATTACCGTCCGCTGCGAGAGGCCTTTGGCATTGGCCACCACGATATATTGCTCCCCCAGCTGAGCCAGGATATTGCCTCGGGTGAAGCGGGACGTAGAGCCTACGTTCCCCGCAGCCAGGGCTGCGGCAGGGAGTACCAAAGAGGCCAGGCCCCGGTCCAGTCCGCTGGTGGGCAGCAGATGGAGCCACTCGGCAAATACAGTGATGAGAAACAGAGCCAGCCAGAAGCCCGGTATGGACAGCAGGAGGGTGGAAAAAACCTTCAGTATGGTATCAAGCCATGTGCCGTGGCAGGCAGCCATGAGCACACCTCCTCCCACACCAAAAACCACAGCCACCAGCAGGGCGGCAAGGGAGACTTTCAGGGTGACGGGCAGCCGGGTCATTAGTTCATGGGCAATGTCTTTGCTGCCGATGTAGGAGCGGCCCAGATCACCATGAAGCGCCTTTCCCAGCCAGGTCATATACTGTACCGGCAGAGGCTTGTCCAGTCCCAGCTCGGTACGCATGGCGGCGCGGTCCTCCTCCGTCGGGAACTCGATACCGATGCGGAACAGGGCGTCATCCACCGGATCGCCGGGCGCGATACGGCCCAGCAGAAAGGCTGCCAAGGAAATGCCCAGCAGCACCGGGATGAGCACCAGCAGCCTGCGGCCAATGTAAGTCAGAATTGCCATGTTCCACCGCCTTTTGAAAATGAGGTTGGTACGGGAAACAAGCCCCCGCCGCAGGACGGGGGCTTGCTTTTGGATATGGGGATCATTTTGCCCAACATACCTGAGTAAAGCCGGTCAGGCCATATACGGTGGCCTGATAGCCGGTGATATCGCTGGAGGAGGCCACCACCTCCTGGGAATAGAGCACAGGGATATTGGGGAAGTCCGCGGCGGAGATCTCCTGGAGTTCCTTGTAGATTTCCGCCAGACGATCGGCGTCCAGACAGGCGGCAGCCTCTTCAATCAGCCCATCCGCATGATCATTGTGGTAACCAAGACCGTAATTGATGTTGGTGCTGCCTTCCGTATGCAAGAAGCCCTTAAACAGGGAGAAGGGGTTGGCGGAGGGGAGACCCTGGATCTTCAGACACATATTATAGTTGCCCGCCTTCATCTCATCCTTGCAGGGACCCCAATCCATCTGCTGGATGCTGACCTTGATGTTGGTGCCCTCGATGTTCTCCAGAAGAGCCTGAATATACTCGGCCTCTTCCTGGTAGGGGTAGCGGTTGGCGTCCACGCCGGGCAGCAGGAAGCGCAGCTCCACCGCCTGGTCCCCAACCACCTCGCGGATCAGCTGGGCGCCCTTCTCAGGGTCGTGGCGGACGGGCTGTTCCGCAAAAAAGGCAGAGGTGTAGCTCAGAAAACCGCCGGCGGCGAGGCCGTAACCGTTATAAAAGCTGTCAATGATGGTCTGGCGGTCCAGCAGCAGAGACAGCCCCTCCCGCATCCGCACATCATTGAAGGGGAAGGCGCCGCCGTTGACATTGAGGAAGTGGGTGATGCCGGAGTCGCCCACAGACACATTGTAGGCCGGGTCGTCGGCAATTTCCGCAGCCTGGGCGGGGGAGATGGCGCCCAGGTCGCACAGGCCCTGGACCTCGCCGGCCCGCAGAGCGGTATAGCGGGTCTCCGCATCAGGGATGACTTTAAAGCGGAAGGTCTGAGCAATGCCGGGGGTGCCCCAGTAATTGTCGCTGCGCTCAATGATACAATACTGGCCCAGCACGTTTTCCGTCACCACATAGGGACCGGTGCCGATGGGAAAGCCGTTAAAGGTGCCGTCCTGGGCAAAGCAGGCAGGTTCAAAGATGGCCGAGCCGTAGTTGACCATGGTATAGTCCAGCAGGGGCTGACCTTCGGAAAGGGTGAGTACCACGGTATAGTCGTCGGTCTTCTCATAAGACAGCAGGCCAGGGTAGATGGTGTCGATGTTCATGCCGTAGAAGGAGGATTCAAAGGGGCCCTTCTTCATGCGGTCGAAATTGGCCAGCACGATGTCGGCGTTGAAGGGGGTACCATTGGAGAAGGTCACGCCCTGCCGCAGGTGGAAGGTCCATACGGTGGAGTCCTCATTGTGCTCCCATTCGGTGGCCAGAGCAGGTGCGGGCTTGCCGTGCTCGTCCTTGGTGATCAGGGGTTCCCACACCCCCAGGGACATGGAGGCGTAGTAGGCGTCCTGCTCGCCGGGACACTGATCCCTGGAGGCGGCAAAAACGATTTCTCGAGTCTGATCCACCCCGGTGGCAGGCGCCTCTGAGCCAACAGGCGCAGGAGTTCCGCCGCAGGCGGCCAGGGACAGCGCCAGCACAGCGCCCAACAGTGCGGATAAGAGTCGCTTGTTCTTCATCATGGTTCTCCCTTTCTTCTGCTGTCAGATTGATGGAAACGCACAGCATACCTGCGCGATATTCCCAATGTAAAGGCTTCACGCCTGAAGTCCCAACTGGAATAGGGCGTTGGACCAGGAACCGCAGGACTCCTGTAATCGCCTGCGGACCTCCGGTGGTACTTCCCGGCGACGGGGAGGACGCCCCAGCTTTTCTGCCATGGCCCGGATAAAAGCCAGGTCCGCAGCCGTCTTTTGATCCAGATGCAGGATCCGGTAGTGGCAATCATAGAGATCCCCGCGGTGGGTGGCCCTGGAGCGGCTCTCTCCCCTGTGGAGCGGGGTGTTGACAAAGGGGGTGATCCGCCGTACTGGTTCCAGGTCGATCTGGTAGAGGGTATTTCGCCAGGAACCAAAGCGCTGTATAAGCGCTGTTCGCAGTTCGTCTTGTACTTCGCTGCGCAGAGGCGCCCGGTTGAGTTGTTGAGCCAGGACCAGAAGCTGGGCCAGCCGCTGTTTGTCCGCTTCTTCCAGACTGTCAAATTTCCGCAGACCGGCGGCGGCAGCTTCTTCCGCTCCGGCGGCGGTCAGCACCTGACCCCAGGTCTGATATTGCTTTTTTAACTGCTGACCGATCTCGGGCAAGTCTGATGGATGGGGGATTCGTCCCAGCGCCTTTGCGGCTTCTCGTACTTGAGCCAGCAGTGCCTGGATTTCGGACTCCTTTTGCTCCACCCGGGCAAAAGATAGACCGCCCCGTCCAGCTGCGCGGTTCAGGCCCGCTGCCCGCAGCGCGCCCGGCCAGTTATGAAAACGGCTGCGCAGATATTCCCGCAAGAGCCAGTGGACCTCACCTTGGGCGGGTGAGTGCCCCAGATCCTTTGCAGTTTCCCGCAGCAGCTCCAACAGCGCATCATCAGAGAAGGCGGCGCAGAGCGCTTTTCCCTGGGGGGTATTTATAGAATAACAGGCGTACTGCGCTTCAGATTCTTCCTGAGAGGAGCATCCGGCCCGAATCAGGTCGATTACCATGGATTTCTGGTCTGCCAGCTGGTCGCGGGAACGGTTCATCTCCATATATCTTCCCTCTTTTCCGCAAAAGCGGCTGTGGATCGTTAGAATCCACAGCCGCTTTTCTGTGTGTGCAGCCACCGGGTGCGGCGTCCCGCACGCGGCGTATCCTCTTTTTGTAGGTCTTCTGACTTGCGCTTGGGACAGGATCTTCCTGCCTTCGCCGGTCTGCTCTGCCTTCTCAGGGTACGTCCCCAATGGCGAACTTTCGTTGACGAGCAGCGGACATCACGCATACAGCGGCGGTTACCGTCCGGGATTCTCACCCGATTCCCTTGTTCAGCCTCCATCTTCTGAAAGGCCACAAAAAGCTTGATTGAAAATAAAAAGTGCGGTCTTTCCATTTTGGAAAGACCGCACTTTTACAAAACAGCCTACGATTCCCCAAAAGGTGCCACTTGATGTACGATCACTGCCGGCTGACGTCTCATGACGAATACGGCCTCCGCGCCGGATTCCCACCGGCTTATGACAAAGAGCACCTGTTTCCAACAAGTTTCTCATCGTATCTGCAATATTTTAATTGTTAGAATTTATTATACTGCATTGCACGGTACATTGCAAGCATGATTCTATGTGAACTGCCAAAAGCTTGCAGAAAACTCCGTGCACCCTCTGCCGTTGGAAGTCCGGCAGGCTGCCTGTCCCGCTGATGTTGGTTTATAACACCTTTCGTATCTTAAAGTTCCTGGAGCTGAAGAAAGAATGTGTGCGTCTGGACAGACTGCATTTTGGTGTGGTTGTCAGCAAAACGGGGAACGGCCTGAGGAAAGGTCTCATTTCCGGCAAGGCGCTGCCGTTCTACAAAGCGTGATGGGAAGGCGTTCCGTGTGGATATCTGCTCCACACGCCACACAGCACAAAAAAGCAGGAGATACGCTCCTTGCGGAACGATCTCCTGCTTCATTAGGCTTTTGTCTTCGCTTACGATTTTGTTCCTTGTGTGCTCCTTACAGAAGAAAACGGAACACATTTCTGGAACACTCATAGCGCCAAAACCATCCAATTTTCTGTAAAACAGCGTCCAAAGACGTACTGAAAAGCAGGAAAAGGGAAGTGAAATCAGTCGCTTGCTGAACTTCTGCGTCCTGGTGCTGAGCCAGCCCAATATCCGGCCATTTCTTTGCTTTTTTGGCTGATTTTTCGCTTAATACTGCGGTTTTCTGCACATCAGATTCTAATTTTCATCCTCGTGTATGACGCACGAAAACAGGTTTTGCTCCTGATCTGTGCCTTGCGTATCGCTGCCCAGGGCGACGCAGGGCACAGATAAAGAGGCTGCATAAGTTGTGTTGGAAAAATGGACCATTGCTTAATGCCACCCTAAAACTAGAGAAATAAGGCTCATGCACTTTTTATTTCGCGGGCATTGTGATTACCCCATCAAGCCTGTTGATCAGGCTGTTTTGGGAGTATGCCTTTCAATGAAAAGGAGGATGAATGAGAATTCCAGTCCAAAGACAGTGTCGTTGACTTTGCTCCGCCTGTAGGCGTGTGGATGGCCCGTTGAACCGGACGCCAGGTAATGCTGGTGTCCGGCTTTTTATGCCTGAAATATGATCTTTATTCCATCTTAATCTGGCAGACACTTTGTTTATAGTTTCATAGTACCACGCATGATACGATAAAAACAAGATTATCCCAAGAAAATGGTAAAAGGAGAATGTATATGGATCAGACAGAAAGGGACCTGGAATATGCTCCATATAACACAGAGCGCAGAGATTCTCCAGGGCGATTAAAGATATTTTTTGGATATGCAGCAGGTGTGGGAAAGACATACGCCATGCTGGAGGCGGCTCACCAGGCGAAAAAAGAGGGTATCGATGTTGTAGTGGGCTATGTGGAGCGACACGCAAGGCCCGAAACATTAGCGCTGTTGGAGGGGCTGGAGGTTTTGCCCTGTCAGGAGATTGATTATCGAGGGATCAAACTGAAGGAGTTTGACCTGGATCAGGCCTTGCAGCGGAAACCACAGCTCATCCTTGTGGATGAATTGGCACATAACAATGCCCAGGGATGCCGGCACACAAAACGCTATCAAGATGTGGAGGAATTGCTCCAGGCCGGGATCAATGTCTATACCACGGTCAATGTACAGCATCTGGAATCATTGAACGACTTGATATCTTCTATTACGGGGATTGCGGTAAATGAGCGGATTCCAGATCATGTGTTTGACCGGGCCAATCAGGTTGAGCTGGTGGATATTGCGCCCGATGAGCTGGTAAAGCGGCTTCAGACGGGAAAAGTATACCGGGAACGTCAGGCCAGGCAGGCTCTCCAGAACTTTTTTACCACTGAGAATTTAGCTGCACTGCGTGAGATTGCCATGCGGCGGACGGCGGATCAACTAAACCGCACAGCACTACAAGAAGGCAAGGGGAAAAGCGCAAAAGCAGGGGAGCATATTCTGATTTGCTTGTCTTCTGCGCCATCCAACGCCAAGGTGATCCGCACGGCCGCCAGAATGGCAGAAGCCTTTCACAGCGGCTTTACCGCATTGTTTGTGCAGACGCCGGAGACGAAAGAATTATCGGGCGAGAATATCAAGCGGCTGCGCGGCAACCTGCGTCTGGCAGAGCAGCTGGGGGCACAGATTTCTACCGTATATGGTACGGACCCTGCCGTGCAGATCGCGGAATATGCCCGGGTCAGTGGTGTGACAAAGATTATTATGGGGCGTGTCAACCACAAACAAAACGTGATTACAGGGAAAAAAAGCCTGGCAGACCGCTTGATTGAGCTGACGAATCTGGATATCTATATTATCCCGGACCATCAGCCCCTGTACAAAAGGCCGCTGGGGAAACTGCATCTGCCGAAAGCGCGATTTTCCTGGAGAGACACCGGGATCATGCTGGCGGCATGGCTTCTTTCCACAGCGGTTGGATTTGCATTTTATTATGCCGGATTCAGTGAGTCCAATATCATAACCGTTTATATTTTAGGGGTGCTTCTGACTGCGGTTTGGACAGGCAGCCACATTTACGGCGCCATCAATTCGCTTTTCAGCGTTGGTGCGTTTAATTTCTTTTTCACCGTACCGAGATATTCTTTTCAGGCCTATGATCCCAGTTATCCTGTTACTTTTTTGATTATGTTGTTCTCCAGCATGATTGCCAGCTCCTTGGCCAGTCGGGTCAAAGCACAGGCGCGATTGACTTCGGAAAAAAGCTACTACACGGAGCTTCTTCTGGAAAGCAGCCAAAAGCTGCAAAAAGGCAGGACGGAATGGGACTGCCTGCGTCTAACGGCGGAACAGCTCAGCCGTCTGTTTGACCGCCCGGTCGTGTATGCGGTGAATGGCACGGAACAGGAATTGGCGTTTCGGATCGAACCGAGCGATGAAGCAACGGTTTTGGCAGGCCTGAGTTCGGAAGAGATCGGAGTAGCCAAGTGGGTACAGAAGAACAATAAGCACGCCGGAGCGACTACCAATACACTGCCGGATTCAAAGTGGCTGTTTTTGTCTGTTAGAGGCACACATGGTGTTATGGGTATCGTGGGAATCCCGATGGTTGGATACTCCATTCCGGATGCGTTTGAAAAGAACCTGATGATTGCCATACTGAGCGAATGCGGCCTGAGCCAGGAACGTATCCGGTTGGAGGACGAGCGAAACAGGGCGGCCATCCAGACCCAAAGGGATCAATATTAATCTTCTGTTAATGCCTTTCGACGTTCCTTAATTCCTGCTTATTACATCCTGCGGTATGCTAGGTAAGCAAAACAGGTGGCCTTCTGTTTTGCTGATCAAGAACAGGAAAGGAGCCTTCGATATGATAGATCTGCTTATGGTGGCGACCCTGCTGGCAACGTTTGGGCTGGTTTGGCTTTTGGTGAAGTGGTGCCAAAAGCAGATTGATGCACAAGAGTAACCATTTAGGAGGAACTGCTATGATTCTGCTTGGAATGATTGTCCTGCTGCTGGGCGGCTATCTGGTGTACGCACTGGCACATCCGGATCGATTCTGAAGACGAGGTCACAGTTTAGGAGGAATTTCATATGTTACAACTGGCTTTGACAATTCTCATCTTTTTGATAATTGTCATTCCGGTAGGGCGGTATATGTATCATATCGCCGCAGGAAAGCATACCTTTGCCGATCCGGTGTTTGACCGGGTGGATGGAGTGATTTATAAGATCGGCGGAGTAAATCCCTCAAAGGGAATGAACTGGAAGCAGTATGTTCTGGCTTTGATCGGAACCAATGCGGTGATGATTGGCATCGGGTACCTGATCTTACGGCTCCAGAGTCTGCCGTTCTTTAACCCCAACGGCGTGGAAGGAATGGAGCCTACCCTTTCCTTCAATACCATCATCAGCTTTATGACCAACACCAACCTGCAGCACTACTCCGGTGAGAGCGGCCTGAGCTATCTGTCCCAGATGCTGGTCATTATCTTTATGATGTTTGTCTCTGCAGCCACCGGCTACGCCGCCTGTGTGGCCTTTATCCGCGGGCTGACGGGCAGAACCAAGGACAACGTGGGCAACTTCTTTGTGGATCTGGTGCGCATCACCACCCGCATTCTCATCCCCTTCTCCGTCGTGGGCGGCCTGCTGCTGGTGTGGCAGGGGGTGCCCCAGAACTTTGACGGCAATATCGTGGTCAAGACACTGGAGGGTACTTATCAGGTCATCGCCATGGGCCCCATCGCCGCCCTTGAGATCATCAAGCACCTGGGCACCAACGGCGGCGGCTTCCTGGGCGCCAACTCCAGTACGCCTCTGGAAAACCCCACCATGCTCTCCAACTTGATTGAACTGTACGCCATGATGCTGCTGCCCGGCGCCTGCGTCATTACCTTCGGTAAGATGGTCGGCGACAGCCGCAAGGAGCATTTAAAGTGCCTTGCCCCCGACAATGCGCTTCCTGAGCGCCGGGAGGGTATCACCGCCAGAATCTTTGGCCGTGAGGGCCGGAGCATTTTCCTGGCCATGGGCATCCTGTTCCTGGTGGGCTTGAGCCTGTGCTACTGGTCTGAGAGCCAGGGCAATCCGCTGCTTGCTCAGATTGGACTGGATCAGTCCGCAGGCAGCATGGAGGGCAAGGAGGTCCGTTTCGGTGTTGCCCAGTCGGCCTTGTTCACCACCGTTACCACCTCCTTTACCACCGGTACCGTCAACAATATGCACGATACCCTGACACCTCTGGGCGGCATGGTACCCCTGCTGCACATGATGCTCAACGTGGTCTTTGGCGGCAAGGGCGTGGGCCTCATGAATATGATCCTGTACGCCATTCTGGCCGTGTTTATCTGCGGCCTGATGGTGGGCCGTACCCCTGAGTATCTGGGTAAGAAGATCGAGGGACGTGAGATGAAGCTCACCGCCCTGTGCATCATCATTCACCCCTTCCTGATCCTGACGTTCTCTGCTCTGGCGGTTGCCACCCAGGCTGGCCTGGCGGGTATCACGAACCCCGGCTTCCATGGCTTGAGTCAGGTGCTGTACGAGTACGCCTCCTCCGCAGCCAATAACGGTTCCGGTTTTGAAGGCCTGGCGGACAACACTTATTTCTGGAATATTACTACCGGCCTGGCCATGTTCTTTGGGCGCTATCTGTCTATTGTGATTCAGTTGGCCATTGCAGGTTCTCTTATGAAGAAGAACTATATCAACGAGTCTGCCGGCACCCTGCAGACCAACACCGTCTCCTTCGCGGTGATTCTGGTCTTTGTCGTGTATATCTTTGCCGCGCTGACCTTCTTCCCGGCGCTGGCTCTGGGCCCCATTGCCGAGCATCTGACCATTTGGGGATAAGGAGGATTTTTCAGATATGAGTAAGAAGCAAAACAAGAAGCTGCTGACCCCCGAGATTTTAAAGCAGGCGCTCATCGGTTCCGTCAAGAAGCTGGACCCCCGTTACATGATCAAAAATCCGGTCATGTTTGTCGTGGAAATTGGATTTTTGGTCACGCTGCTGCTGACGTTTGTTCCTACCCTGTTCGGCGGCACGGACACCAGCCTGCGTACTTATAATCTGATCGTATCCATCATCCTGCTGGTGACGGTACTCTTTGCAAACTTTGCAGAGTCTGTGGCGGAAGGACGGGGCAAGGCACAGGCCGCCAGCCTGAAGAAGACCCAGAAGGATACAGAGGCCCATCTGCTGGATGCGGAAGGCAACAAGACCATCGTTTCTTCCAGCCAGCTGAAAAAGGGCGACGTCGTTATGGTGATGGCCGGCGAGGTCATCCCAGGCGACGGCGAAGTCATTGAGGGCATCGCCTCCGTGGATGAGTCCGCCATCACCGGCGAGTCCGCCCCTGTGGTTCGTGAGAGCGGCGGTGACTTTTGCTCTGTCACCGGCGGCACCACCGTGGTGTCCGACTGGCTGAAGATCCGCATTACCTCTGAGCCGGGCAACAGCTTCCTGGACCGCATGATCGCCCTGGTTGAGGGCGCCTCCCGCAAGAAAACCCCCAACGAGATCGCACTGAATACTCTGCTGGTCTCTTTGACCATCATCTTCCTCATTGTCATTGTGACGCTGTACCCCATCGGCGTTTACAGCGGCGTGGAACTGCCGGTCTCTACGCTGATTGCGTTGATGGTCTGTCTGATTCCCACCACCATCGGCGGTCTGCTTTCCGCCATCGGTATTGCCGGTATGGACCGTGTGACCCGCTTTAATGTGATCGCCATGTCCGGTAAGGCGGTTGAAGCCTGCGGCGATGTGGATACCATGATTCTGGATAAGACCGGCACCATCACCTTCGGCAACCGTCTGGCCGCCGACTTCTTCCCTGTGGAGGGAGCCAACCGCGGTGATCTGATCCGCTGCGCCGCGCTGACCAGCCTGCACGATGAAACCCCTGAGGGCAAGTCCACGCTGGAACTGGCCCGCCGCCTGGGCGACACCAGTGAGGAGCAGCCCGGCTCCTCCTTTCTGGAGTTTACCGCACAGACCCGTATGAGCGGTGTGGATCTGCCGGACGGTACCCATGTCCGCAAGGGCGCCTCCGACGCCATTGAGCAGTATGTGAAGGAGCAGGGGGGAAAGATCCCTGCCGATCTGCACACCCGTGTGGAGGAAGTCTCTTCTCTGGGCGGTACGCCCCTGGTGGTTTGCGAGAACAACAAGATCCTGGGCGTCATTTACCTGAAGGACACCGTAAAGCCCGGCATGGCGGAGCGGTTTGAGCGCCTGCGCGCCATTGGCATCAAGACCATCATGTGTACCGGCGATAACCCCCTGACCGCCGCCACCATCGCCAAGGAGGCCGGCGTGGACGGCTTCATCGCCGAGTGTAAGCCCGAGGATAAAATCGGCGTCATTAAAAAGGAGCAGGCTGAGGGCAAGATCGTGGCCATGACCGGCGACGGTACCAATGACGCGCCCGCCCTGGCCCAGGCCAATGTGGGTCTGGCCATGAACTCCGGCACTACCGCCGCCAAGGAAGCGGCCAACATGGTGGATCTGGATTCCGATCCCACCAAGATCCTGGAGGTGGTGGAGATCGGTAAGCAGCTGCTGATTACCCGCGGCTCTCTGACCACCTTCTCCATTGCCAACGACATCGCCAAGTACTTTGCCATTATCCCCGCTATGTTTATGGCCTCCATTCCTCAGCTGGGTGTGCTGAACATCATGAACCTGACCACGGAGTACAGCGCGATCCTGTCTGCGTTGATCTTTAACGCAATGATCATTCCCTGCCTGATCCCTCTGGCCATGAAGGGCGTCAAGTACCGCCCCATGTCCTCTGGCAGGATGCTGGCCCGGAATATGATGATTTATGGCCTGGGCGGCGTGATCACTCCCTTTGTTGGAATCAAGATCATTGATATGATCATTGCGCCTATCCTGCAGACTATGGGCTTCTAAGGAGGTTCCCTTATCATGAATGAAACAACAAGCAGTAAAAAGGCTCTGCACAATGTGCGTCAGGCTGTGGCGGTGACCCTGGTGCTCCTGCTGCTGTGCGGCTTTGTTTTCCCAATCGTGCTCAGCGGCCTGTCTGCCGTGTTTTTCCCCCATCAGGCCAAGGGCAGCCTGGTGACCGCCGACGGTACCGCTGTGGGCGCCGCCAATGTAGGCCAGGATTTTACCGAGCCCTACTTTATGAAGTGCCGTCCCTCTGCCTACCACTACAACACCTATTATGAGGATGAGGAAGGCAACCGATTCTATAATGACGGCAGCGAATTTGCCGGTCTGTCCTCCGGCAGCAATAACTATGCGCCTTCCAACCCCGCCCTTACGGAGCGAGTGGAGGCTGACATCGAGGAGTTCCTGGCTGCCAATCCTGAAATCAGCCGGGAGGAGCTGCCTGCCGACCTGATGACCGCTTCCGGTTCCGGCCTGGATCCCCATGTTTCCCCTGAGGGCGCTCAGGTACAGATCCCCGCTCTTGCGGAGGCCTCAGGCTTGAGTGAGGAGGAGCTGGAGCAGATTGTGGGGGATAACACCACGGGTAAACTGCTTGGCGTCTTTGGCGAAGAGACGGTCAATGTGCTGGGTGTGAACCTGGACATTGCCAAAGCCATGGGCCTGGTGGGCCAGGTGTCCAAGTAAACTCATAGCGCGGAAGACACGGCTGACGATTTGCTTGAAGGACAAAATCAGGCTGTTGTTTGATGTCCGGAGATCTCTCTGAAGGATCAGATGGGTCTCCGGACATTTATTGATTCTTAACCTCACACATATAATCTTTTTCCCAGGTTTAGCTGTTCCGCGCTATGATAACCATGTAAGGGGGAGACAGTTATGTTTGTATGGAAAAAACGTATGTCTCATATGGAAACGCACGTGGATGCCGTTCTGGAAAGGTTTCTCTTTCGACATAAAGTTCTGGGTGTATTGATGATGTTTATTGGGATGCCGCTATTTACATTGGCGGCCGTGTGTGTCTCCACCGCGGCGATCGTGCTGCCCATGGCAATGGCGCTTGGCTGGATATAAACTCAGCCCAGCGCTATTGTTATCTTAATGCCGTCTTAATATACAAGCCGATACATTAATACCTCTTTTAGACTGGATATGGATAATGAGGATATAAAGAACAGATAAAGGCGTATTAAGAGGCGGAGGCTTGTGTGGCAGTTTCTACTCCGGCAGCAGAAGCGGTTTGATGCAGCGCAGCACCGAGCGGAATTTATTCGGAAGTTCTGCGGACAGGAACGATAGGCGTGTGCTATAATACATCTGTTTGAAAGGGGGGGGATCAATGGGTACGAAAATGCTGCCTGACCAGGCTAGAAAACATGGAAAGCTGTCCATTTTTGTGAGCTATTTTTCGGGAACGGGGAAAAGCTATGCCATGCTGGAAGCTGCTGACAGAGCTAGGCAGGCAGGGGTGGACGTAGTCATTGGGTTATTCTCCGCCCATCAGTGGCCTGAAACCAGAGCGTTGGCCGAAACATTTGAGACATTGCCGCACAAATCTGTTGTGTGTGCCGGGCAGACCAGCGATGAGATCGATTTGGATGCCTGCTTAAAGCGCTTGCCGCAGTTGATTTTAATTGATGACTTGTCCCACCTGAACGTGGATGAGTCCCGCCACATGAAGCGCTATCAGGATATTGAGGAACTGCTGAAAGCCGGAGTGGATGTCTATACCACCCTGGATATTCAGCATATTGAAAGCATTCAGGATTCCATCTCCTCTATATTGGAGGCTCCCATACGGGAACGAATTCCGGATCGAATCTTTGACCAAGCGGAACAGGTGGAATTTATCGATATTGAGCCGGAAAAGCTGCAACATCGCCTGTTCCAGCAAAAGAGGGGAGAGCTGATTTCAAACTGCACACTGGAGCGGTTAAGCGCGCTTCGAGAGATCGGCTTGCGCCGCTGTGCCGACCGAGTCGCACTGCACACATCAGCGTCCCAGGGCAAGATGGAGTACCGCACGCGGGAGCATATTTTGGTCTGCCTTTCTTCTGCCCCATCCAATGAAAAGATAATACGTACTGCGGCACGGATGGCAAGCGCCTTTCGGTGCGGCTTTACGGCGTTGTTTGTGGAAACAAAAGAGTTCCAGTGGATATCCCCGCCCAATAAAAAGCGCCTTCAGACCAACATTCATCTGGCACAGCAGCTGGGAGCATCGATTGAGACCGTTTACGGTGATGATGTGGCCTATCAGATTGCTGAGTTTGCGCGGCTGTCAGGAGTTACAAAAATTGTATTGGGCCGCAGCGGTGTGCCCCATGGGCTGCTGTTCCGGAAGGCCTCTTTAACAGAACGTCTGATTGAACTTACTCCGGAACTGGACATCCATATTATTCCAGACAATGGGATGAATGGTCAGCTTGCGGCAAAGCATCGAGAAGCTATGCACATACCCACCATCTCGATGCTGGATTTGCTAAAGAGCGTCCTGATCCTCATTTTAACGACTTTAATAGGGTTTTTATTTGATAATTGGGGATTTACGGAAGCAAACATTATTACCTTGTATATTTTAGGGGTCATGTTGATATCCGTATTCATAAAGAGCTCGGTTTGTAGTTTTATTGCCTCTATCGTCAGTGTGCTGACCTTCAACTTCTTTTTTACCGACCCCCGGTTTTCTTTGCACGCCTATGACAGCGGATATCCGGTCACCTTCCTGGTCATGTTCCTCGCTTCTTTGCTGACCGGATCTCTGGCATCCAGATTAAAGTCTCACGCCAAACGATCTGCTCAAGTCGCATGGCGTACAAAGCTTCTTTTTGAAACAAGCCAGAGCCTTCAAAAGGCTGGAACGCAAGAGGAGATTATCTCTATAACAGCGAAGCAGCTGTTGAAAATATTTCAGCGGGATATGATTACCTATCTGCTTGGGCAGGATCAACTGATAGATCCGGAAGTTTTTCTTGTGAATGATATGGAGTCCTCGGAATGCTATACCTCTGCAAAAGAGCAGGAGGTAGCGCGATGGGTCGTAACCAATAATAAGCGGGCAGGTGCAGGCACGGATAATTTTCCTGATGCCTGCTGTACGTACTTATCCATTCGCACAGGAGAACAGGTATATGGAGTGGTAGGGATCGCCGCATCAGAGAAACCCCTTGATTCGTTTGAGACGAGCATCCTTCTTTCCATTTTAGGGGAGTGTGCCCTTGCCCTTGAAAACCAAAAAAATATTGAGGAAAAAGAAGCTGCTGCGGTTCTTGCCAAAAATGAGCAGCTGCGTGCAAACTTGCTTCGCTCCATTTCCCATGATTTGCGTACCCCGCTGACGTCTATTTCAGGAAATGCCAGCAATCTGCTCTCCAATGGCAATCTGTTCGATACACAGACGAAGGAACAGATGTATACTGACATTTATGATGATGCCATGTGGCTGATTAACCTGGTAGAAAATCTGCTGTCTGTCAGTCGCCTGGAAGAGGGCCGCATGAATCTGCATATGTCTACCGAATTGATTGACGAGGTAGTGGCAGAGGCGCTGCGCCACATCAACCGGAAGAGCGTAGAGTATCACCTAAATGTACAAAGCAGCGAGGAATACATTTTGGCGCAAATTGATGCAAAACTGATTGTTCAGGTTTTGATCAATATTGTTGATAACGCCATCAAGTATACGCCGCCTGGCTCTGAAATTCATATTAGCTGGAAGCAACGGGATGGTTATGTTTATGTTTCCGTTGCAGATAATGGTCCCGGGATTCCGGACAAGGCCAAGCCCCATGTATTTGATATGTTTTACAGCGCGTCCAATCGAATTGCGGACAGCCGTCGCAGTATGGGTTTAGGCCTTGCCTTGTGCAAGTCCATTATCAATGCCCATGGCGGAGAACTTACAGTGACGGACAATGTGCCCCATGGATCTATTTTTACATTTTCCGTACTGGCTGGGGAGGTAGAACTGCATGAATAAACCGTTGATTTTGGTGGTTGAGGATGATACGCCTGTCCGAAACCTGATCACGACAACATTAAAGGCCCACGATTACAGATTCCTGACGGCGGCAAACGGAGAGTCTGCCGTTTTGGAGGCGTCTTCCCATAATCCTGAAATTATCCTTTTGGATTTGGGGCTGCCCGATATGGATGGGGTGGAAGTGATCCATAAAGTTCGTTCTTGGTCTAATATGCCGATCATTGTGATCAGTGCCCGCAGCGAGGATACGGATAAAATCGAAGCGCTGGATGCTGGCGCGGATGACTATTTGACAAAGCCCTTTTCCGTGGAAGAACTGCTTGCCCGGCTGCGGGTCACACAGCGGCGGCTGGCCGCACTGCAGATTGGTACCATAAATACAGACGCCATTTTTACAAATGGTAAGTTAAAGGTGGACTATGCAGCAGGCTGTGCTTTTCTGGATGGACAAGAGCTTCACCTCACCCCCAGCGAGTATAAGCTGCTGTGCCTGCTTTGCAAGAATGTGGGAAAAGTGCTGACCCACACATTCATTACCCAACAGATTTGGGGAAGAAGTTGGGAAAACGATGTAGCTTCACTTCGTGTCTTTATGGCAACGCTTCGTAAGAAACTGGAGAAGGAACCGGGCTCACCGCAGTATATTCAGACTCACATTGGGGTTGGATATCGCATGATGAGAGTGGAACAGTAAACAGGAGGCACCCATTCTTAACTGAATGGGTGCCTCCTGTTTGTGTTTAAAGCATAAAAAAGCAGGAGATACGTTCCTTACGGAACGATCTCCTGCTTTTGCGTTCGGATATTCTGAGACGCAGAAAAATCAGCGCTTGCTGAACTGGGGAGCGCGACGAGCAGCCTTCAGACCGTACTTCAATCGTCTGAGCGATGATTTTCCTTGATATTCCGGGCTTTTTTGAGCCTCGGCCCCTCGGTTGTCCTATTCCTTAACCAAAAAACAGGCCACTTTTACGAGGGGACAGCTTGATGAAATGCAGAATTTACTACATCGAATAGCTGTTCTGGTTTATTATACTTTACTCTTGCATAGATGTCCATAGTTGTCTTGCTGTTCTCATGTCCGGCAAGGTACTGGACCGTCTTGGGGTCAACACCTGCATACAGAAGATTGGTGATGTAGGTATGCCGCAGCAGGTGCGGTGTCACATCGAAGTCCAGGCTATACACAATGTTGGGATTGTTTTTCTGATGTCCTCCCAGACTCGGCTGAACAGTGTACTTGATGCTCTGTCCGTTCACATACTTATAATAGGTACGCTCCTTGGTAGACCGAACAACGATGTACTGCCAGACACGTTTGAACTGCGAATATGACAAGGGCTGTCCCTCACTATCGGCAATCACATATTCCGATTTGGAGGCAGCCTTGGCTTCCCGCAGACAATTCACAAGGCATTTGGGAATGGGAATATCCCTTCTTGCTGCTTTCGTCTTAAGCGTTGTAGAGATAACCGGTCTGTTATGCTCTGATCGCCATGCGCGCCGCACAGAGATATATGGAGTGGGTGCATCGAGGAACACACAATCCCATTGCAAGGCGAGAGCTTCTTCTCGGCGCAGACCGGCATATAAGCCGATCATGGTAAACAGATACGGCGGAAGTCCTTTGACGGTTTCCAGCAGCACTTCCACCTGCTGGTCTGTCAGCGAATCTTTCTTTTGGGTCGGTTTCCCTCCTTTTGCCGAAATCCCCTCACACGGATTGTATTCCAGCAACTGGCTCCGCTCTGCCGAGTAAAAAATGCACTTGAGGAGCATATTCACCGTATTGTGCAGGCTCTCGGACTTATTGGACAATGGGATCAGCGCCAGACGAATATCATCCGCTGTTACTTCCTCCATATACATATCTCCCAAAGGCTTGATATGGTCGGGTCCTCGTCAATCACATGGCTCTCCTTGGCCGCCCGGAAAATGGACTTGCAGAGAATCACCACAGACTTATAAACCGAAGCCGACTTCTTGGAAACAGGTACGAGGGCAAGTTGGATGTCATCCAGGGATACATCAGCCATTCTCTTGTCTCCCAGCCCTCCAATAATGTGCCGCCGCACCTTAGAGGTATAATCTGTCAAGGTGGTGGCCCGAACATGGACGGACTGCATCAGCAGCCACTTCTCACAGTACTCAGCAACCGTAGGCGATCTTCGACGAAACGTAGTACTGTCAATCTGCTCTAACGCCTCCAGTTCCTTGTCATAAAGCTTTTCGGGCGTCTTTGCATAAAGCGCCACTCTGTTTCCATCCGAATCTTCGACTCTGGTTCTATAATATTCAATGCCGTTAAGAACGACCGTACCATATTGAGGAATTGCCCTTTTTCTTTTTGCCAATTCCGTCACCTCCTAAGAATAATGTCCAGCGCTGTACCTTTGTTTTATCAGACATATTAGGTTCCAGCAAGGATACGGAACAGCTCAAGCTCGGACACTTCGCAGCTTGCGGTATGTAGCGCTTTTTTCCACTGGCTTTGCACGATGGGTGCATTTTGCGATATACTCCTGAAGGCCAGCATCTGTAAAGTACACGCAACCATTTTGCACATACTGAACATAGGAAATTAGCCCACTGTTTCGAGCTGCATCCAAAGTGGCAATGCTAATCCCCAGTAATTTGGCAGCCTCTTTCCGCGAAATCAATTTTTCCATAGGTGGTCCCCCTTTCTGTCAAAGATGTGGTTGTTGCTTTCAAAATCACATGAATGCGCTGGCAACCGAAGCTGCCAGCGCATGGTATCTGACTTTGAAAAATTTACTCGCCACATTTGCCACGCACCCCTGGCGATGGGGACATTCCGGTCTCCGCTGGCGCGGCTGTCATAACTCCACAGCGTCGTTTTACTCGTGCGCCGCAGAGTTCCCCCCAAGTCTTTAGGAGGCCGTGAGGAAGTATCTTTAACCCCTATGCAGTCATCGCGCCCTGAAATGCCACTTTCGGGTATCAGGCTGACGTGGATCGCTCGGAACAGTCCTATTCATCACCTCCTGGGGCTGTCCATCTTCGCGGCGTGCCTGATTCGCTCGTACATAGGTTATGTACCGGAAATGCCGTCTATGAAATTGTCAAGCTCCACATTGGGAGAATGTTCTTCCCTCAATGGGTAGGCACTGATACGCTTCATTTGTTAAGTGTTATTCAAAAATTTTTTTATTTTTTTAAATCTTTGTGCAACAGCACTTCTGGAACAATGCCAAAGACGTGCTACATCAATTTGACGATAACCATCCACAAAAAGTAATGTCAATAGCTCCAAATCTTTCTTCGACAGCTTCTTCAATCTCAACAGTAGTTGTTCGTTTTCCACCGAAGCCAACCATCCATATCGCGTTTGATCAATCTTATCAACATCCCATTGATAAGATAACGATGCAAACTTTCGGAACAGCTGTGATTGACCACATACTTCATCATATTGTTCACAAGGTATTGGTTGCGTATGGTTTTGAAAAACCCTTTGACTGCAAAACCATGCCCAGTCATATTCTTTCATGGCAGCAATCTGTTCTTCGCTCATCCCTGCATCACAATACTCAACTTCTAAACGCTTCCATCTACTATCAAACTTCTTTTTCTCATATCCATAATTAAATCCCATTATTAACCTCCTGTAGATTCAATTTGCAAAATTCACCATGCAAACTAAAATCAGGAGGAGATCGACAACGAGAATCTCTGGGTTGTTTTCCATCCCCAGAAACAAAAATGCCAGCTGATCTTAAGGACCAACTGGCATTTTTATTCGCGCACAAAGAAAACGCATTATTAAGATTTTATAAGTACAACAAGTATACCAAGCACAATTCGATACCAACCAAACACCTTAAAATCATGTTTTTTGATAAAGTTCATTAGGAATTTAATTACTAAGACAGATACCGCAAATGCCACAGCCATACCGAGAACAAGAGCGAGCAGTTCTGCACTTGTAAATTCAAACCCGAATTTTAACAGCTTAAAAGCACTTGCTCCAAGCATAGTAGGTACTGCGAGGAAAAAAGTAAACTCTGCTGCTGCCACTCGTGAAACTCCTATGAGTAAAGCACCTATAATCGTTGCTCCCGACCGTGATGTGCCGGGTATAAGTGATAACACTTGAAATGCCCCTATCAAGATTGCTGTTTTATAGCTGATGTCAGAAAGTGCCATAGTAGTAGGAGTACGCTTTTTATTCCAATTTTCTATGAGAATGAATAACAAACCATAAAAGATTAACATGATTGAAATCACAATGGGGGTTTGGAGGTAAGCATCCAAATAATCATCAAATAGAATCCCCATAATAGCTGACGGTACACAAGCTACCGCAACCTTGAACCACAACGAGAAAGTATCCTTTTTAACAATTGACTGTGCTTTGTTCTTAAATTGAAAGGGAAACATCTTGTTCCAAAACATTACAACCACTGCGAGTATAGCTCCAAGTTGAATAACAACAAAAAACATTTCTTTAAATGCTTCGCTCATATTAAGTGTGATAAATTCGTCCACAAGAATCATATGTCCTGTGCTGCTGATAGGTAGCCACTCAGTAATACCCTCAACAATTCCAAGAAAAATAACTTTTAAAATTTCTATAAAATCAAGTACCATTATTTCAAATCCTCCTTTTTAAAATGATGAAAGGTCATAAGAAAACCAACTGCTGATACAAGAATAATAATAGATACAGACAGCAGTGTAGGATAGCCGGTACTCTGAAGTTTACCCTGCACCAAGAAATAGGTGGCTGTCCACGGATACAACGCTCCCCATTCTTGATTTGAAAGTGCGGCACTTCCCATGACAATCACGGCAGAGCCAATCATCGGGGCGACAAATCCTTTTGTTTTCATAGCAACAAACACAAAAGGAGAAACTGTTAAAAACATCAGGATACTGCCAAACAAAAACTTGGGGAGCCATACTATTGCCACTAGTAAGCTATATCCCTCCAATGTAAAGACAGCGTCATATAGTCCACAAACGATAAATATACCTGCCCATGTTACAAGGGTTAGCATAACAATCCAAAGAAGCAGGGTGCAAAATTTTCCAATTAATAGTTTTGTCCTTGAAATGGGTATGGGCAATATGGTTTTGAGGGTGCTTTCTGTGTACTCTCTGCTAAACAAGTAAGCTGCAATTGCCACATATATCATAATGTTTACCAGCAGCATGATATACAGTACACTGTCGCTGTATATGTCAGACAAGGTAAAGATAATCTCCGGCTTATCAAAATGTGTTTGCAAGGCTTCTATTAACATCAAAAGTGGGGTAGATAATACCCCTGCCACACTAATTAGCACCATTTTTGAACGCTTTAGTTTTAATAATTCACAAGAAATAAGATTAAGCAATACCGCCACCTCCAATCAGTTTAGAAAAGTAGTCCTCTAAGTTTTCCTCACTATCATTTATCCTTGTCACGAGCAGTCCATTTCGTGCAAATTCTCGATTGATTTCTCCAACACTTTGGCTAAAGTCATAAATTCTCACCGTACCGTCCTGCACTGTAAAATCCGTCATGTGGTAGTGGTTTTCTAAAATCTTTCCGGCTATCTCACTGTCAGATAAATCAAATTGAATGTATTTTCGATTCCTTTTGTGAAGCTCGGATATATTCACTTCCTCTACTAAATGCCCCTCGTGCATAACGCCGATAATATCTGCTATCTGTTCAATCTCGCTTAAAACATGGCTTGAGATAAAAATGGTAATGCCATGATTGTGACTAAGTTCAGATAAAAATGAGCGTATTTCAACTATTCCAATGGGGTCAAGTCCGTTAATCGGTTCGTCAAGTATTAAAAGCTCCGGCTCGTGCATAATGGCGGCGGCAATACCAAGCCGTTGCTTCATTCCGAGGGAATAATCGGAAAAGACTTTTCTTTTCTCCTTATGCAGCCCCACAACTTCAAGAGCTTTTTCTACTCCACTTTTAGATACTCCCCCTCGCAGTTTAGCGAGAATTTGCAAATTCTCATACCCTGTTAAATTACTGTAAAATCCCGGTGTTTCGATAATAGAGCCTACTTTGCTATAAAGGGTATGGATATTTTCCTTATAGTTTGTGCCAAACAAGCGTACCGTTCCCTCCGTTGGGAAAGCAAGCTGCAACATCATTTTCATTGCTGTGGTTTTGCCTGCTCCGTTTCTGCCGAGAAAACCATAAATTTTGCCCTTTGGCACATGAAGATTTACCTTATCGACAACGGTGGCTGTTCCGTATCGCTTCGTAAGATTTTCTGTTTCAATGATATAATCCATATTTGATTCTCCTTTCCGTGGGTTGCTGTTCTTGTTTTCGCTGACCACAATCTTATTATCCACGAGTATTGCATAGAAGCCAAGAAATCTACCGTCACAATGCCGACACAATAGATGTCAGCACGAAAAAAGCTCCGACACTTATCGTGTCAGAGCCTATTTTAAAGGGTTTATGGCATTTTACTTTGTTTGGGTTTGCTTTATCCAGACAAATATTTTAGCAACAAATAGCAGAAACATAAGGGCGGTTACATAGGGTTGTCTTGCCGCAGCGAAGAAGCAGATAAAAAGCGTACTCAGCACGAGAGAGCATTTTGTGATTATGTTGCTCCATGATTCCTTTTCAAAACAAACACACATCAGTTTCGCTATCCCAAGTGCAATCAAAACAATAAAAACAATCCAATAGATTGCAAGATATATTGGGGTAGTGTCTGTAAATGAAAGTAGATTGACAGAATAAATATATCCGTCAACAAGGTTACCATACAACGGCAAAAGTATAAAAGTAACCGCCATCATATCTAATATTCCATAAATGAAACTGTAAATTTTTTTCAAGTTGGAACGATTTTCAGTTTCGGCAAGTGTAATCAGTTCTTCGCCCGATAGCAGTTCATCTATGGTCACAGAAAAGAATTTAGAAATACACTTGAGCGACTCAATGTTAGGGTAACCCTTGCCGCTTTCCCATTTTGAAATGGCTGTTCTTGATACATATAATTGCTCCGCAAGTTGTTCCTGCGTTAAGTTCTTTCCAGTCCTAAGCTGTTGTAGCTTTTCATTAAATTCCATGATTCTCCTCCTGTTTGTTCCTTGTTTTCATACGTCCATCAACGGGTTTTTCTGCATCTTTTGGTATCATCCATGCACGACCAAATTTTTCAGTTCCGTCAATGCGATTTTCCTCACATAATTTTTGTATCCGTCTTTCCGATATGCCCCATTTTTCAGAAGCGGCTTTCACAGAAATGTAATTCATAATATCAACTTCCTTTCGCAAAGAGTATATAATTATTATATACGGAATGACGAATAATAGCAAGTTTCTCTCCACTAATACGAAATTATACACTACTAAACATAAAATCATACTTCGTTCAAATATCATCACCCGAAATGTACAATGATATAGGATGATATTAAAATGTACCAAGATGAAAGAAAACTTGATTTTAAGCCGTTAGGTATAGCGATAAAAAAAGCTCGGGAAGCAAAAGGGTGGACACAGGAATATCTTGCCCAACTGGTAGACCTTACGCCACGCTCTATTATGTATATAGAGAACAGGGGGCAGCACCCAAGGCTTAACAAATTTTATCTCATTACTACCTTGCTTGACATCTCTGTAGACCAGTTCTTTTTTCCATGCAATGAAGATGGCGACAACAATCGCCGCAAACAAGTTGATGTACTGTTGAATGATATGGAAGAAAAGGAGCTTATCGTGATGGAAGCTACGGCTCAAGGCTTGAAAAAGGCAAGAGAAACTGCGGAATAATTAACGCTGTTTTCGTAAGCCAAGCCAACTGAAAAAAGTGCGACACCTACACAGGCTATCGCACTTTTTAGGTTATTTTTTTATTCTCCACACAAATCATAAAGCTGTTCACATCGGTTTTGAATATCTAAGATTTCTGTTTCGGTTAAACTCCTGCGGTTATGAGTAAGTTGTTGCTCTAAAAAATCACGATAGCCATCAAGTAAGGCATCCCGTAAAAGCTCGGGGGCTTTGCAATGTTCCACACCAAACCATTGCTCATCTTTTTCATCCCAAATCATAACGGTGTATCCTCGCTTAGTGTTCACCACCTCCAAAACACTATCTTTATTTAGGTAATCGTTGAATACTTCTAAAACCTTTTCAAAGGTCATCATTTTATCAGCCCTTTCATATTTTAGGTGCTTATATGTAAGTAGTTTATATACTTATTACGACTATGATAATAAAAGTAAATCATCGTGTAAAGGATACGGATATTGTTTGCGAACAAAAGTGGCAAGCAATGCCGGTGTTAATACACTCGGCCCACAGAGGGAAAAATCCTGACGTGATTTCCCCCTCTGCTTTGCTTGTTGAGGGCAGCGCCCCCAAGCCCCTTTGAACGCAGAATTTCATTCTGCGGCTACGCGTCCGATGGACGCTTATGACCATGACCGGCTTACCGCTGGCCGTGGTCTTTTTCTTGTTCTTTTTTCTGTTCCTCATCCATTTTCAGCAGCCGATCCACATTGGCCTTTGCCGTCAAAAGTTCCCGCATTTCCTCACGGGAACGCCGGTACTCGGCGTAGGTTTTCTTCTTTTTCTCCAGCAGTTTGGCATACTCAGATTGCAGGTCTTTGACCTTGGGCAGCTTCTTCACTCCCATCTCATCAAAGGCATTTTTTGCCGCCTGATGGAGCAGAATTTCTTGCTCATGTTCCTCCCGAAATTTTCGGGAATAACCGGCCTTGCGATAGGCAACATAGGTCTCGCGGGTCTTGGCATAATTAACGATACCCGGCTCATGCTGAAGTCTTGCTACCGGCAGTACCAGCAGTATTCCAAAGTGCGGACCATGCTGAAGAACAACCTGATTTCCCTCCTGGATACCGCTTTCCCGGACGCAAACCGCCTGTTTACCAGTCCGCCCCGCGCCGATGGCAGCGAGAAATGGGTGGACTTTGTAGCTGCTTTTTGGCACTGCGAGTGCGTCTGCGGCCTGTCTGAGAAGGCCTTTACCGCCAAGTACCAGAAATGGTGCAAAAAGCACGGCTACAATTTCAGCGAAGATAAGGCGCTGGACATTTACGCTTCCGCCTGTGGACACTTCGGTGTCATGCCCAAAACGGATACCGCAAAACTTTTGGTAGAACAGGCCATTTCCCAACTCCGGGCAACTTCCGCCGCGTTAGCTGCTCTTAAGCAGGAGATGCAGTCTCTGGTGGCCTCTCTGCCGGAGTATCCTGTGGTGATGGAGATGTTTGGTGTTGGCCCCGCGCTCGGCCCCCAACTCATGGCTGAAATTGGCGATGTGCGCCGTTTTCATTCCAAGAAATCGCTGGTGGCCTTTGCAGGCATTGACGCCCCTCCTTACCAATCCGGCCAAATGGATATTCGTAGCCGCAGCATTTCCAAGCGGGGATCTGCCTCGCTGCGCAGAACGCTTTTTCTGGTGATGGGCGTTCTCCTGCAATGCGCTCCAATGGATGAGCCGATCTACCAGTTCATGAACAAGAAACGTTCTGAGGGCAAGCCCTACCGTGTCTACATGATGGCCTCCGCCAACAAGTTCCTGCGCATTTACTATGCTTCTGTGAAAGCCTACTTGGATTCTCTGGAACACAACTGATTTCCCAGCGTTATACCATCTGGCTGGCCGCCGTTTTAATTTTGAAACGCTCAGCGGCTTGATTTTGTGTTGCCTTTTTTGCTTCACTAAAAATCTGAAATTTCTACTTGACTTTTATTAGCAGGTCTTTCTAATTTTAGGGCATGAAAAAAGCCACAATCCTTCGTGAAAAAGACTGTGGCTTTCAGCTGTTTTTGTTGTTCTGCCAGGGCCGGTAAGGACGCTTGTACTTCGGCGGATGACTGAACATCGGCTCATGCTCCGAAAACGGGAGGGTCTGCAAAACCCGGTCAATGTCGGTGGATTCCATATCATACTGGGACTGGCAACTTTCCCGGATGGCATCTTTGATGCTCTGGACAGTACACATATTCATTCCTTTCCTTTCGTAGTGATAATGAGTTTACGGGTGGCGGCGGCGCTTGTCCGGTTTGAAGTCGAGCACATGGCCCTCGATCACACGGGCATACCGCTTGATTTTGATTTCCCGACGCTTCTGGCTTACGAGGGCGGCCTGATACCCGTCCTCCGTAAGAAACAGCCGCATATCATCGCCGGGGCAGCCGTAGGAACAAGGGCGCTGAACGGAAAACTCGATCATCCAGCGGGTGCTGTCCTGAAAACGCTCTACGGCCAAGATATTGTGTCCTTTCAGCTCACGGGCTGAAATATCCCTCATAGGCGGCTCCTTTCATCGTTCCTGGTCTCTCTGGCGCTTCTTCTGCCACGCCTCCAGCAGTTTGATAATGGTTTCCTGCATCCGCTGGGGCGTATAGCTTTTGGGGAAATACTTCCGCAGGGTGTCGGAGGTGAAAGTCACTTTGTCGAGATCACTTTTCTTTTCCTCACCCATGATGACGCGCATCATATCGAGGGTCAGATGTCCCTCCTGGCTGTATTTCTTGAGTCGCTGAGCCTGGGAGAGAGAGGGGGTAGCCTGTTCGCTGTCCATCGCGTCCAGCAAATCCCGCTGTTCTTCTTTTTTGAGAAAGGACAGCTCATAAGCCGGATTGAGGGCGATTTTCTTTTCATCGACCATATCCAGCAGTTCGGGAATCAGCTCCGTCAGGCGGATATAGCGCTGCACCTGGTTCCTACTCGAACCAGCCTGCTGCGCCAACAATTCATCTGCACGCAACTTCGTCCCAAGTTGGGACGAAGTTAAGTCCCCCCGTGCGCCTTGGTGTTTCATAGCCTCCAGCTTCATCTTGTAAGCAAAGGCCCTTTCGCTGGGGAGCAGGCTTTCACGTTGTAAGTTGCTGTCCACCATGATGATAGTGGCAGCATCATCGTCCAGGTCTCGGACAATGACAGGCATGGTTTCTTTCTCGGCCAGCTCACTGGCCCGGTGCCGCCTGTGACCGGCAACCAGCTCATAGCCGCCCTCCGGGTCCGGGCGGGCGATCGCCGGAACCAGAACACCATACTGCCGAACGCTGTCGGCGGTCTCCATCATGGCCTCGTCATCCTTGACTTTGAAGGGATGCCCCTTAAATGGGTGCAGCTCAGACAGCGGAATTTCCTGTATCTTCTCCAGCTTGGCATCCTGGCGGCTTTCCTCGGTGGAAAACAAATCATCGTATGGAGCCAGCTCTACTTTTTTCGCGCTGCTTTTCAAGTTTTATCACCTCCTTGGTCAGATTCTTATAGCCCTCGGCCACCTTGCCATTAGGGTCATGGGCAAAAATGCTTTTGCCCTCGGCGCTGATCTCCTTTGCCCGGACAGAATGGGGAATCTCGGTGCCGAACACCTTGATTTTGCTGCCATAGGTCTCCCGCAGCAGGGCGGCAATCTCCTTGGCGAAGTTGGTGCGGTTGTCCACCATCGTCAGCAATATGCCGTCGATCTGGAGCTTGGGGTTGATCTGCCGCTTCACCTTGTTTACGGTCTGGAGCAGCTGTTCCAGGCCCTTGGCGGGCAGGTACTCCGCCTGAACGGGGATTATGACCCTGTTGGCGGCGGCCAGGGCGTTGACCGTGAGCATACCCAGGGATGGCTGGCAGTCAATCAGGATATGGGAATACTGTCCCTTGAGCGTGTCCAGATACTGCCGCAGGATGGTCTCTCGGCTCATGGCGTTCACCAGGGAGACCTCCATGCCGGAGAGCTGGATGTCTGCGGGCATCAGGTCAACGCCCTCCGGGTGGTGCAGGATACCCTCGCCGGGGCGCAGCGGCTCGTCCATCAGGATACGGCCCATCGCGTCGGACAGGGTAAAGGGCAGCTTGTCCGGCTGGGGGTGGCCCAGGCTGATGGTCAGGCTGCCTTGCGGGTCCCCGTCGATCAGCAGCACTTTCTTTCCGGCCTGCGCCAGCCCAATCCCCAGGTTCGCGCAGGTGGTTGTCTTGCCAACGCCGCCTTTCTGGTTGGCGATGGCGATGATTTGCGTGTTCAATGACTTCACCTCATTTCTGAATTGTTCTATGGCTTCTGGAAATAGAAAAAGCCGCCACTTCAAAAATTGAAAGTGACGGCCTTTTCTTATCCCGGAATGAAATTCCCCGGAAACGCAAAAAGCGCCCAGTAGAAAATACTGAGCGCTTGGCGATTAGATTTATTCTCTTTTGTTCAAATTAGGTCAAATTCAGACAAACCGTTTTCACGAAAAAGGTCTCTTGGAGATGTATAAATAAACATCCCCTTGGCATCCCAAAATCGCGTCTCGGTTGTCCTATTTTTTAACCCATAAGCCCTCTTTTTGGGGTGGTTGTCCACCATTTAACCCATAGAAAACGGGTTAAAAGAGGCTTCGTTCTGTCAAATTGCGTCAAACCATTTGAAAAGGAAAAACCCCGGAAACCGCGTAGTTCCGGGGTTTTTGACCACTTTTGATAAAGTTTAGCGCTTGCTGAACTGCGGAGCGCGACGGGCAGCCTTGAGGCCGTACTTCTTACGCTCCTTCATACGAGGATCGCGGGTCAGGAAGCCGGCAGCCTTCAGGGCAGCGCGGTACTCGGGGTTGACCTGCAGCAGGGCACGGGCGATGCCGTGGCGGATGGCGCCGGCCTGGCCGGTCACGCCGCCGCCGGTAACGGTGGTCTCGATGTCCACCTTGCCCAGGGTGTCGGTGGTGGCCAGAGGCTGACGCACGATCAGCTTCAGGGTCTCCAGGCCGAAGTAGTCGTCGATATCACGGCCGTTGATGGTGATAGCACCAGTGCCGTTGGGGAACAGATGCACGCGGGCCACGGAGGACTTCCGGCGGCCGGTGCCATACAGATAAGGCTTCTTGCTCTTATACATTCCTTTGTACCTCCTGCTCAGTTGGCCGCCCAGGCTTCGGGCTTCTGGGCGTTGTGGGGATGCTCAGCGCCGCGGTAGATGTGCAGGCGGGACAGAGAATCCTTGGTGATGATGTTGCGGGGCATCATGCCGCGGATGGCCACACGCATGGCCAGCTCGGGCTTCTGCTGCATCAGCAGGCGGTAGGGGGTCTCCTTCAGGCCGCCCACCCAACCGGAGTGGGTGCGGTAATACTTCTGCTCCAGCTTCTTGCCGGTCAGAACGGCCTTCTCGGCGTTGACGACCACGACGAAGTCACCGCAGTCAGCGTGAGGAGTATACTCGGGCTTGTGCTTGCCGCGCAGCAGGTTGGCCGCGGTGGCGGCAGTCTTGCCCAGGGGCTTACCAGCCGCATCGAGGATATACCACTTGCGGACGATGTTCCCCTTGTTGGCCATAAAAGTGGACATGGTGAAACCTCCAATTTTGATGATATCTTAAAAAATATGTCTAAACAGAATACAGGCCCCAATCTTTACGATTGGAGCGTTTTGTATTATAATACCTTGACTGCAGAGTGTCAACACGTTTTCCGATTTTTTTAAATAGAAAAAGTGTATGCTCTTGAAATCGCGTGATATCTCTTGCTTTCTCTTGAATGCTCCATTTCAATTTTCGATTTTTTGAGGTGCCTATGAACAAGATTTTGAGCTATGTCCGCCGCTGTGTGGAGGATTACGACATGATCCAGGCCGGAGACCGCATCGCCGTGGGGGTGTCCGGCGGCAAGGATTCTCTGGTGCTGCTCACCGCTTTGGCCCGGCTGCGGGAGTTCTATCCCAAACCCTTCACCGTGGAGGCCTATACCCTGGACATGGGCCATGTGGACGGGGGCGAGGGGATGGACTTCGCTCCGGTGGCTGCCTACTGTGAGCAGATTAACGTGCCCTTTACCCTCCTGCCCTCCGAGATCCACCACATCATCTTCGACCTGCGGAAGGAGAAGAATCCCTGCTCCATGTGCGCAAAAATGCGCCGGGGCGCCCTCCACAACGCCATCAAGGAGCGGGGCATCAGCAAGATCGCGCTGGGCCACCACTTTGACGACGCGGTGGAGACCTTCTTCCTGTCCCTGTTCTACGAGGGACGGCTGTCCTGCTTCCAGCCGGTGACCTGGCTGGACCGGATGGGCATCAGCCAGATCCGGCCCATGCTCTACTGCGGGGAGGGCCTTATCCGCAACGCCGCCGAGCGCAACCACCTGCCGGTGGTGTTCAATCCCTGCCCCGCCGACGGCTACACCAAGCGGCAGGAGGTCAAGGAGCTGATCCATACCCTGGACCAGCAGTACCCCGGTTTGAAGAGCCGGGTGTTCGGCGCTATGCAGGGCCTGCCCCTGCCCGCCTGGGGACCGGTGGAACACCGCCGGGTGCCCCTGCCCGAGGGATAAGATCCAAATGTAAACAGCCGCTGCGGAAGCTTCCGCAGCGGCTGTTGCTTTATGGAAGTCCGAAGTTTCGGAAGGAATTCTGCTGGGGCAGCCGTGGGGTTTACCTCAACACCAGAGAGCATTGATTGCAGCGGCAGGGGGAGAAAAGCAGCCTGAGAAAAATGGAGACATCAAGAGCGGAAGACAGTAAAACGGCTATCACTTTTTCATAATAAACATCTTCTACAGCTATGAGTAAAATATGGTATAATATTTGTACATAACAATATATCAGTGAGATAAGGTCCAGGTCCCAGTTTAATAAAGGAGAAATTGCAGTGAAAAGCCATAAAAAGATTCTTTTGGTAGCCGCACTATTGGTTGTAGTTGTGGCCGTGGTCGGTGGAAGCTATGCTGCATATCGGGTTTACTATGTGCAAAAAAGTTACTATCCAATGGCAGGAGAAGTCACAATTATAGATAAGTCTGAGTCCAGGGATGACCATTATATTGTGATTCAAGAAGCAACCGGCGAACAATTTACTTTATCGTGCAGTGAAAGTGACTATGAGCAGGTAAATATAGGAGACACGGTAAACTGTGAGCGCAATCAGAGTATTGTAACACATAAAGGGGAAGTGCATAAAATAGAGGCGATTGGAAAAACGTAGCGCGAACCTCAGCTGCCCCCAGAATCCGCATAAGAGCGTACAAAAGCACTTTCGCACTGACATTCCATGTGGTGTCAGTGCAAAAGTGCTTTTACATATTTTTCAAAGAAAAGAACGAAATGGGGGCGTTAGCGGCCCTATATGTCTATTTAGATAGAAATACTGTGCGCTGTATTTGCGTTATGACAGGTTCTTTTTACTGGCCCTTCAAAAACTGTTCCACAGCCTGGGTGGCCTGGGTGAGGAAATCCCCCTCCATGTCCAGCCACAGCACGTCCTTATCCCGGTTAAACCACTGGACCTGCCGTTTGGCAAAGCGCTTGATGGCCCGGCCCAGCTCGTCCTTCAGAGCGTCCAGAGAGGGGATCTCCCCCTTCAGGTAGCGAAGGATATAGCGGTACTCCAGCCCCAGACCCTCCAGGAACGCGTCGGTGGCCCCGGCTTTCCGCAGACCGGCCACTTCCTCGATCATACCCGCGTCAATGCGGGCCTGGAGCCGGTCGTCGATGCGCTGACATACTGTTTCCCGGGGGAAGTTGACCCCCAGCAGCAGGCAGCGGTAGCGGGGATGGGCCTGAGGGGCCTCCCAGCCGTCGGCCAGGGCCTTCTCCACCGAGCGTACCAGCCGCTGGTGGTTGTTCTCCTCCCCGTTGGCCAGGGTAACTCCCGTCTTTTCCTGCAGGATGGCGTACAGTTCCGCGGCGGTCTTGCTTTCCAGCTCGGCCCGCAGGGCGGGGTCGGGGGTGGCGTCGGTGAAGGCAAAGCCCTCGGTCACCGCCCGGACGTACAGCCCGGAGCCTCCCACCAGGAAGGGCACCTTCCCCCGGGCGATGATATCGTCGATGGCGGCATAGGCCCCCGCCTGGAAGTCGGCCACCGAGTAGGGCTGGTTGGGGGCCACCACGTCCAGCATATGGTGAGGCACGCCGTCCATCTCCTCCTCGGTCACCTTGCCGGTGCCCAGGTCCAGGCCGGTGTACACCTGCCGGGAGTCGGCGGACACGATCTCGCCGCCAAAGCGCTTGGCCAGCTCCACCCCCAGGCCGCTCTTGCCGCAGGCGGTGGTGCCCAGCACTACCACCAGACGGGGCAGCTGCTCCTGAGTCAGGGCGGCCAGCAGGGCGGAGCAGCCGGCGTACACATCCTGCCAGGTGGCCTCAAAGTCGCCGGAGTACCAGGGGTCGGAGATGTCCCGGTCCTCCCCCACATAGGACAGCAGGGCCTTGACCTTGCCATCCGGGTCGCCGCCAAAGAGCCGGCGCATATTCCGCAGGTTGGCGCTGTCCATGCCCAGGAACAGGTCCCACTGGCCGTAGTCCGCCGCATTTAGCTGGTGGGCGGCGTGGCCGGAGCAGCCGATGCCATGTTCGGCCAGCTTGCGCCGGGCGGGGGGATAGACCGGATTTCCGATCTCCTCGGCGCTGGTGGCGGCGGAGGCGATGGTGAACTGATCCTCCAGCCCTGCCTTCCTGACCAGATCCTTCATCACAAACTCAGCCATGGGGCTGCGGCAGATATTGCCGTGGCACACAAACAGTATTTTGGTCATCGCTCCTGTATCCCTTCCTAAAACTTCAGTCATGATGTAACAGGTTGATTGTACCATAGATAGGCGGCCTTTTACACCATAAATGTGGAAAGACAGTGTTTTGCTACTTCCTTCAAACGGGATACCGGATATCATTTATTTGATTTTGACGCCTGTTAAGGTCCCGTTTTTATCATATATCGTATAGACCACAATTTCTCCGCCGTCTTCGGAAGATAAGGTGAACACATCGCCCTGTTTGTTTTCATCTACAAATGTTTTCACCAGTTGATTGTTATAATAGATATTTCCTGTTCCATCGCCGCTCTCATACCGAATTCCAAATTCTGCGTATTTTTTCATCAGTTCTGCGAAACTTGTTCCATCATTGGGGTTGGAAAAGCCTGAAGCCGTGGTGGTGGATGGCCCGTCGAACAGATAGTCGTCCACATCCCGCCGATCAAACACCTCCTGGCTATCCTTTACAATTTTGATAAGTTTACCAAAAGGATCGACGCTGCCGTCACCATTATCGATTACAGAACGGACGGTGTGGACATCTACCGTGCCCTTTTCGTTGTAATATTGGCAGAGGACAGATGATGCACCGTCGCCAACGTCTACACCATCCCAAAACAATCTGACCAAATCGCCTTGAAACAACATATTTCCGCTTTTATCAAATGAGATGCCATAATTTCCATATAAATCCAACATTTTTTTCTGTGTTAACTCATCCGATTCCGTCGAATTAATATCCATTGAGACCTCAGCGGTTGTGTCAATTGGGCCTGGATTCATAGCGATCAGAACGTCCTCTTGGCCATCCACTGTTTTGGAATGCTTCACACCATCCTTGATTTCCTGTAATATTTTCTCATTCATGGCGATGGTTTCATCAATCTTTTCCTGCGTCCAGGTAAATTTCTCACCATTTACGCGTCCGGTTTCTCCGAGCATACTTTGGAGTTCTTTTTTCTCGTTTTCAAGCCACTCTTTGTATTCCTCATATGTCCACCATTCTACTTCCGGCACAGGATACTTTTTCAGATATTCGGATTCTTCCATCATGCTGCCATCTCCAAGAACATGGTAGGTCTTTCCGTCTTTGGTATATGTTTTTTCAATTCCGGCCATAAGCGTTGTGAAATTTGCTTTGCGATCCTCGGCCTTTGGGGAAGTGGCAAAGGCAGTTGTAGTTCCGGCAACAATCAGTACTGCCAGGGAAATGGACAAGACGGTACTTTTTTTGATTTTCATAATGGCTGTCATCCTTTCTTCCAGCGCATTTTTGCTGAAATGATTACAAAGAGGGACCATTCCGCCTTTTGTTTCTTCCATGGCGATGAGCGTACGCGCATAAGAGGACTTCGTATCTTCCCCAAAGAGGCGCACCACAGCTTCGTCACAGGATAGTTCCATGTCCCGGTTGGACAGGATATACATGACCCACACAAACGGGTTAAACCAATGGACACAAAGGGCTGCGGTCAGAATCAGTTTTGTTATGGCATCAAATCTTCGGATGTGTACAAATTCATGGGCCAACACATATTGCAGCGTCCTTTTGTCGCTCCAGTCTGTCCCCTTGGGCATCAGGATCACCGGTCGGAGGACACCAAAGGTGAGGGGCGCCAGCACCAACTGGGACTGACGAATTTGAATGGGACGCTTGCATGGATGACAGCTTAACCAATTTCGGGTAAAATCGTTGTCCACCGGCAGAGAGGTTTGAAACTCCCGGCAGCATTTCCGGTAAGTCATAAAGAAAATGACCGCGCAGATCAGCGCTCCGATTGCCCAGATGACGGCCCATACAGAAACGGTGATATCAGGGTTTGACATATGATGGGGAGCGGCGGCCACCTGGCCTTCCTGAAGGGCCGTGCCTAACGTAAGGACCGCTCCGTTCCCTGGGCTGCTTACAACCGGCTTTTTTTCAAAAAATGTATATACACTGAACGTGGAAGGGATGGAAAATGGAAGGAGCAGCCGTGCCAGTGTAATTCCCCAAAGTACCATGAAGGTCTTTTTCGGCACACGATAAAGGAGGAATGCGCGAATGACCGTGATGACTACGATCATGAGCGCACCGGCGAAACTCATGTGCAGCAGGCTCATACTCATCACCTCATTCCAAATCGCCTACGATCTGTTTCAATTTGTCGATCTGCTCGGCAGATAGCTTTTTCCGGCTCAACAGAGCGGCAAACAGCTTATCAGCCGAACCATCATAGATCTTGTTGATCAGCTCGTTTGTTTCTGCCTCCTGTACATCTTTCTTTGGGATCAATGCGCGGCACATAAAATTGGGCTCTGTTCGTTCAATGGCGCCTTTTTTGATGCAGCGCTTGATCAATGTGTAAGTGGTATTGACATTCCAGCCCAGTTCATCTGTCAATGTTTTCGCAACATACTTGGCGGGCTGATCTCCTTCCCGCCAGAGAACGTCCATGACTTTTAGCTCGGAATCAAACAGCTTGACTTCCATAAAATCATCCTCCTTCTGCATAAGTGATAAGACTGGAGTATTATTGACGAACCTATAATACTCCAGTCTTATAGAAAAAGCAAGAGGATTTCGTGCTTGCTTTGTGAACTTTTTGTAAAGCGGGCGGCAGCATCCCAAAGGGGCGCTGCCGCAGTAAGCCAAACCGTTTTTCTGTTTTAAAGCAAACAGGCAGGCGCGTTTTTGCGCCTGCCGTGTTTACAGCAGAAGGGCCAGCAGCCAGCATACCGTGGCTCCCAGGGCGCCGCCGGCGGCATACACCGGGGCGGGGATCTTCCGGCACGCCCGCCGCCAGCCGGAGGAACGTTTGAGGTAGCCGTCGGCCGCAAGGCGGGCCTCGTGGAGCACCGCCTCGGCGGAGGCCCCCTTGCCGAAGGCGTCCTCCTTCACAATAAAAATGGCCTGTTCAAAAAATCGGGGGTCGGGGGATTTTACCACAATGACCTGCCGGGATACGCCTTGTACCACCTGCCCACATCCTTTCCTGTTTTGTACCAGTATTGCCAAAAACAACTGGCGCTATGCAGGCAGGAAGGGATTGGCACACATAACCGGCCCGCCGCCGCCGTACACTACCTCCAGTGAGATTGGAGGGGTAGGTATGAACAGACGCAGGCGCATCGCGGCGCTGGCTCTGGTGTTCGCGGTCAACATTTCCCTCATTGCCTTTGCCCAGCAGGCCCAGGCGGCCACCTACCGGCAGGGCTCCAGCGGGGAGCAGGTGCGGGTGATCCAGACCAAACTGAAGAACTGGGGTTACTATGACGGTGCGGTGGACGGGGTCTTCGGCAGCCAGACCACCCAGGCGGTGAAGTATTTTCAGCGGAAAAATGGCCTGACCGCCGACGGCATCGTGGGCCCCGCCACCCTGAAGGCCCTGGGAATGTCGGGCGGGGGCGCACCCACCCAGGACGCCAGTGTGGATCTGCTGGCCCGGGTGATCTCGGCGGAGGCCCGGGGCGAGCCCTACAGCGGTCAAGTGGCGGTGGGAGCGGTGATCCTCAACCGGGTGGAGCACCCCTCTTTCCCCAACACCATCGCCGGGGTGGTGTACCAGCCGGGGGCCTTCACCTGCATGGTGGACGGCCAGTTTAACGAGCCGGTGGCCCAGTCGGCGGTACGGGCGGCCCAGGACGCCCTCAACGGTGTGGACCCCAGCGGCGGGGCCATCTATTATTTCAACCCCGCCACCGCCACCAGCAGCTGGATCTGGAGCCGGCCTCTCATCCTCCAGATCGGCAACCACCGGTTTTGTGCCTGAGCGCGGGCGGTTTCCGCCCGCTACATATCAAAGTGCCGTCCGGTACAGAGGCAGATAGCGCAGCACGCCGTCCACCCGCTCCGAGGAGAAGAGGGTGAGCCGGTTTACCTTCGTTTCCAGAGGGGGGAACCGTCCCGGGACGGTGAGAGGCTCCAGCCCGGCGGGGGAGCGCACCTTCCGGGCCAGGGTGATGTGAGGGCGGTAGGGGCGTGCCTCCGGGTTAAACCCGGCCTGGCGCAGGGCGTTCTCCAGCTGCCGCTGGGCGGCCATCAGGCCGGGGAGAGGCTCCACCCCCAGCCACCAGATGTCCCCGCCCTTTTTGGAAAAACAGCCCGGAGAGGCGGAGCGGAGGGAAAAGGGGAGAGCGTCCACCTGGTCCAGGGCGGCGGCAGCCGCCTCCGCCCGGTCGGTATTCCCCAGAAAGACCAGCGTGAGATGATAGTTGTCCCGCCGGGTAAAATTGGCCTGCACTCCGGCCTGCTTCAGCGCGGCGGCTCCCCGGTCCAGCGCCTCGTGCCAGACGGTTGGCAGTTCCACGCCCCAAAACAGACGCATAAAGACCGCCTCCTTTGCCCACAGTATAGCAAAGGAGGCGGTCTGTTACAAGGATCAGGGCTCCATGTGGCGGCCCAGGAAGCCGGCAATGGTCTGGACCAGCTTGTACTGAGTCTCGCTGTTCTGCAAGGTCCCATCCGTACCGGCGAAGAGCACGCAGCCCAGCACATCCCCTTCCGAGAGGATGGGGGCGGCGCAGGACACCAGATAGGTGTCGCTGCCCTCGCACACGGGGACGGGAGAGCCGCCATCCTTGTGCTGGTAGATCTGGCGGCCCTCCATGATCTGCTCCAGGGCGGGGGAGATCTGCTTGTCCGCCAGATCCCGCCGTCCGCTGCCGGCCACGGCGATGCAGCTGTCCCGGTCGGTAATGACGGCGATCTCGCCGGTGGTCTTGTTCAGAGTCTCGCACAGATGGCCGGCAAAATCCCCCAATCCGTTCATAAGAGAATATTTTTTGAAGATGACGCCGCCGTCCTTGTCGGTGTAGATCTCCAGGGGGTCGCCCTCCCGGATCCGCATGGTGCGGCGGATCTCCTTGGGGATCACGATGCGCCCCAGATCGTCGATCCGGCGCACGATACCAGTCGCTTTCATGTCGCTTCTCCTCCTGCGGTTTTGGTTACGCCTTTTAGTATCCGCAGGTTTCTTTTGCCTATGCAGTCGAGGCCATGGTTTCATTTGGAAACAGCAAAAAACTCCGGCGGACCGACCCGCAGGTCCGGTCCGCCGGAGCGTGTTTGAATATTACTCGTCAGCAGAGTCGTTCTTCTCCGCGTCGGAGATGGCACCCTCAATGGTGCGGCCCTCGGCCTGCTTGGCGTGGCGGTCCACGTCGCCCTGGTTTCTGGGGGAGCGGATGAGCTGAGCAGGGCCCTGGACACAGCCGCCTTCGCAGGCCATGCCCTCAATGAAGTTAAAGTCGCCGATGCCCTTGGCGACCTTCAGGAAGGCCAGCTTGCAGGCCTCAAAGCCGCTGCAGGGCATGGCTTTGGCTTGGAAGGAGCTGCCCCGCTCCTTCAGAGCCTGGACCACGGCGGCGGACACGCCGCCGCTGTGGGCGAAGGAACGGCCAAAACCACTGGCCTGGTCCAGCTCGGTGTCGTCCAGCTTGGATACGTCGATGTTCCGGGACTCAAACATGGCGTACAGTTCCTCGAAGGTGAGGGCGCTGTCCACCGCCCGCATGGTCTTGCCCAGCTTGACCTCCATCTTCTTGGCCACACAGGGCCCGATGAAGATGACCTTGGCGGAGGGGTCCTTCCGCTTGATGTGCCGGGCGGCCATAATCATGGGAGAGGGAGTCTCGGAGATCAGGTGAGCCTGGTCGGGGAAGTTCTTTTCCACATAGTCCACAAAGGCGGGGCAGCAGGAGGAGGCCAGCATTCCCTTCTCCTCCAGCTCACCGGCCTCGGTCTTGGCGGTCATGTCGGCGCCCAGGGCAACCTCGATCACGTCGTGGAAACCCAGCATCTTCAGACCGGTGACCACCTGGCCCAGATCGGCGGGGGCAAACTGACCGGCGATAGAGGGAGCCACGGCGGCATAGACGTTGAAGCCCCACTTTTCTGCACCCTGGAGCATCTGGATGGCGTCCACGATGAAAGACTTGTCCATAATGGCGCCGAAGGGGCACTGGTAGATGCAGGCGCCGCAGGAGGTACACTTGGCGGGATCGATAAAGGCCTTCTTGTCCTCGCCCATGGAGATGGCGCCAGCCTTACAGCCCCGCTCACAGGGACGGGTCTTCTTTTCAATGGCGCCGTAGGGGCAGGCGGTAATACACTTGCCGCAGGTGATGCACTTCTTGTGGTCGATCTGGGCCTTGTGATCCACAATGGTGATGGCGTCCTTGGGACAGGTGTGGATACAGCGGGTGGCGATACAGCCCCGGCAGGAGGGACCCACGGAGATCTCGGTGACGGGGCACTCGTCGCAGGCGATGTCCAGTACCTCCACCAGGTTGGGGTTGGTCTTGTCGCCGCCCATGGCCACCTTCACACGCTGGGAAATGATGGCCCGTTCCTTATAAATACAACAGCGCATCTTGGCCTCAGGGCCGGGAATCAGTTCCTCGGGGATGTCCAGAATGCCGGTCTGAAGATCGTCATTCCAGGCCAGCCGGGCCACGGAACGCAGCACCTCGTGCTTAAGCTCCTGTACGCTGGTTTCAAATACGCGCATTGGATAACACTCCTTCCAATCATCTTTCCTCTTCCAATTTCACTAACAGCATGATAACCGCAGGGTAAGTAACCTGTCAATTAGAATGTTCCCTTGTCTTATACATATTTTTGCCCCTGTTTCTGAAAACCAAAAAGTTTATGTGCCTGAACGAGGAAAACTGTGGTATACTGCAAGCAACTGTCGTGATAAGGAGGTGACGTTGTGGGCCAATCAGACCTGTCAGTACTGCCCCGGATGGACGCATTGCTGGCCAGCCCGGCCCTGGCGGGCAGCGGCCTGCCCCGCTCCGCCCAGAAGGCGGGGGCAAACCGGGTGCTGGACCAGCTGCGCCATACCCTACGGGCGGGAGGGACTCAGGTGCCCGAGCTGCACATCCTGGCCCAGCAGGCCCGTCAGGCGGCCGAGGAACTGGCCCGGCCCGGCCTGCGCCGGGTGGTCAACGCCACCGGCGTTGCCCTCCACACCAATCTGGGCCGTGCGCCCCTCAGCCGCCGGGCGGCGGAGGCGGTGGCCCAGGCGGCGGAGGGTTACTCCAACCTGGAGTACGACCTGGACGCAGGCAAGCGGGGCAGCCGCACCGGCCGGGTGGAGGAGCTGCTAAAGGAGCTCACCGGGGCGGAGGGGGCCTTTGCGGTGAACAATAACGCGGCGGCGGTGCTGCTCATGCTGTCCGCCCTCACCCCCGGCATGGGAGTGGCCATCTCCCGGGGAGAGCTGGTGGAGATCGGCGGTTCCTTCCGGGTACCCGACGTGATGGCCCGCAGCGGCGCCCGGCTGGTGGAGGTGGGGGCTACCAACAAGACCCGGCTGTCCGACTATGAAGCCGTTTTGAAGAGCGGGGAGGCCCAGGCCCTGCTGAAGGTCCACCCAAGCAACTTCAGAGTGGTGGGCTTCACCCAGAGCGTGGAGGTGGAGGAACTGGCCGCCCTGGCCACCCGATATCAGGTCCCCCTGCTGTGCGACCTGGGCAGCGGGGCGTTGGGCCCCGGCCCCTGGCCTCAGGACTACCCCACTGTGGCGAAGTGGACAGCGGTTGTCGACGTGGTATGCTTCTCCGGGGACAAGCTGCTGGGCGGGCCCCAGGCCGGTATCCTGGTGGGCAGGGGAGAGACCATCCGGCGGCTGAAAACCGATCCCCTGGCCCGTGCCCTGCGGCTGGACAAGCTGTCCCTGGCGGCCCTGGAGGCAACCCTGCTGGACTGGCGGGACGGGGTGCCTGTCCCTGCCCGGGCCATGCTGGAGGCCAAGCCCCAGGACCTGCGGCGAAGGGCGGAGGGACTGGCCGCCCTGATCTTCCCCTTCTGCCCCTGTGAGGCGGTGGAGACCGCCGGAGAGGCGGGGGGCGGCACCATGCCCGGGGAGGAGCTGCCCTCCTGGGCGGTGGCGCTGGAGCCGGCGGAGGAGCTGGAGGCTTTCCTCCGGGGGTGGTCTACCCCCATTTTGGGCCGTATCCATAAAGGGAAACTGCTGCTGGACGTGCGTACCCTGCTGTCGGAGGAGGAAAACATCATCCGGGATGCCTTGGGGGCGTGGAAAGGAGAACGGCCATGATCCTGGGTACCGCGGGCCATGTGGACCACGGCAAGACCGCCCTGGTGAAGGCCCTCACTGGAGTGGACACCGACCGGCTGGCGGAGGAGCGCCGCCGGGGCCTCACCATCGAGCTGGGCTTCGCCCCCCTGACCCTGCCGGGGGGGCAGATGGTGAGCATCGTGGATGTGCCCGGCCATGAAAAGTTTGTGCCCACCATGCTCTCCGGCTGCGCCGGTATGGATCTGGTGGTGCTGGCCATCGCCGCCGACCAGGGACCCATGCCCCAGACCCGGGAGCATCTGGCCATCCTGTCCCTGCTGGGCCTACAGGGGGGAGTCATCGCCCTCACCCGGGCTGATCTGGGCATCAAACCGGGGGTGGAGGAGCAGGTACGCGCCCTGGTGAAAGGCACCTTCCTGGAGAGCGCATCCATCATCCCTACCTCGGCGGTGACGGGGGAGGGGCTTGAGAAATTGAAGAAAGCTTTGGCAAAGTTGGTGGAAGAGACGCCCCCTCTGGAGTGCGGAGGAGACTATCGCCTCCATGTAGACCGGGTCTTTTCGGTGGCGGGCAGCGGCACCGTGGTCACCGGCACTCTCACCGGCGGCTTCCTCCGTCGGGGGGACAGGGTGCGCCTCTGGCCGGGGGATAAAATTGCCCGGGTGCGGGGTCTCCAGAGCCACGGTACCGACCAGGAGGAGCTGACCCCCGGCAGCCGGGCGGCGGTCAATCTGGCGGGAGTGGACCGGGGGGAGGTATCCCGTGGGGACACCCTGGCACCGGCGGACAGGCTTACCCTCACCCAGCGGCTGGATGTGGCCCTGAAGGTACTGCCTCAGGCCCCCTACTCCATTAAAAATAATTCCACCCTTCATCTCCACCACGGCGGACGAGCCATCCTGTGCCGGTGCATCCTGCTGGGCCGGGACAGACTGGAGCCGGGGGAGGAGGGCTTTGCCCAGCTGCGGCTGGACCAGCCTCTGGCCGCTCTGCGGGGGGACCGGTTCGTGGTGCGCTTCTTCTCCCCGGTGGTCACCGTGGGGGGCGGGGTGGTTCTGGACCTGGAGCCGCCCGCCAAGGGGCGGCTGGACCATGCCCGGCTGACCCGGCTGGCCGCCCTGGCGGCGGGGAAGGAATTGCCCCGCCCGGCGGAACCGGTCAGAGAAGCGCCGCCGCCCCCAGCACCAGAAAGCGACCCGGCGCTGGAGAAAAAACTATGCCAGATTTACCGGGCGGCTGGACTGGAGCCCCCCGCCAACGAGGAGGTGGAGCGGTCCTTCCCCGGCCGGGAGGCGGCCTGCCGCCGGGTGGGCCGGACCCTGGCCGACCGGGGTGTGCTCACCCCGCTGTCCCCCAAGGTGCGGGCCTGGGGGGAGAAATGCCTGGAGGCGCAAAACAGGATGAAAGCCCGGTTCGGCACAGGAATGTTCACCCTGGCTCAGGCCAGGGATGAACTGGGGATCTCCCGGAAGTATGCTTTGCTGCTGCTGGAATACTGGGACCGGGTGAGAATCACCCGAAAAATCGGGGAGGGTCGGAGATTTGTGTAACTCCCCGCCATATGGGGGCGGAAGGGTATCTGGTGAGCCCCGCGGTCTTCAAAACCGTTGAGGACGGCGTTCCCGTCCTGGTGTGTTCGATTCGCACCCGCCCTCGCCACTATCAAAATAAAAGGAGGAAGCCCCATGGAATTTCAGAGCAAGCCCGGCCGGCTGTGGGCCGAAAATGAGGAGGGCAAGCTGATCGCCGAGATCACCTTCCCGGAGGACCGGCCCGGCGTGGCCAACATTGACCACACCTTTGTGGATGGCTCCCTTCGGGGCCAGGGGGTGGCGGGCCAGCTGGTGCAGGGGGCCGTGGACCAGATCCGCGGCCGGGACATGAAGGCGGTGGCCACCTGCTCCTATGCGGTCAAGTGGTTTGAGAGCCACCCGGACCAGCGGGATCTGCTGGCGGAGTAACCGAAACAAACATGAGCTGGGCGCGGCAATTTTGCCGCGCCCAGCTCATGTTTTGTGATGGGGAGGGGGGAAAACGGGGAGGGGTCAGATCTCCATATCCAGCAGATAGGAGGACAGGCCCTTGCCGTGCATATCAATGGACAGAGAGCGGGTGACGCCGCCGCCCAGGGCGGCGTACAGCACGAAGTTGAGGGCGTGGATGTTGGGCAGCTCATAGCGGACCACCTCGCCCTGGACCATGCCCTTGAAGTGCTCCTTCACCTTCTCGGCGGTGACTTTCTCCTTGAGCAGGTCGTAGTCCTTGGGGTCGTAGGCGATGAGGGAGATATTGGAGATGTTGCCCTTGTCGCCGGTACGGGAATGTGCGATATCCCAGAGTTTCATGGCGCAGTGCTTCCTTTCTGTTGGACTCAGACCTCGAACAGCTGGGCCTGGGGCTTGACGTCGTGGCGGCTCACCAGAATGGAAGCCACAGACACGATGTCCCGGGTGTGCTTCACGGCGCCGCAGCCGCCGGCGGGACCGTTGGTGTACAAAGCCTCCACCTCGTTGCCGATGAGGTCGGCTTCCGCCTTTGTCTTGGCACGGCCGGCCACCCGGACCCGCACCTCGCTGGGCTCCTGGTTGTACTGGTGATCGGGATTCCAGTACAGGCTGTTGCAGCCGATGAGGTCGAATTTCAGCTCCTCAAACACGTTGGGAGCCACCAGCTCCAGCCGCTCCTTCAGGATCTCCAGAGCCAGCTTGCCCCGGGCCGCGCAGCCGGGGCCGCCGTAGCTGATCTCACCGTCGCCGATGAAGCAGTCCTTGTAGCCGATGGAGCACTTGAAGGTGTCGGTGCGGGGCTTGCCGGTGACGCCCTCCACCCGCACCATGTCCTTGCCGATCTCGGTGAACGTGATGAGCTTGCAGTCTGCCACCACGTCGGGGGTCAGGTAGTTCTCCGGGTCGTGGATCTCGTAGCAGATCTGCTCGGAGCAGGTCTCCACGGTGACCATGCCGCCGGCCTCAGGCACCTTGGTAACGAAGAAGGAGCCGTCCTCACAGGCCTCGATGATGGGGAAGCCCAGGTGGCCCAGGCCGGGCACGTCCTTCTTGCCGGGCTCGGCAAAGTAGCCGCCGGTGACCTGGCCGCCGCACTCCAGCAGGTGGCCCATGATGGTGCCCTTGCCCAGCCTGTCCCAGTCGTCCAGGGACCAGCCGAACTCGTGGATCATGGGGGCCATGAAGATGGCGGGGTCGGCCACACGGCCGGTGATCACCACATCGGCCCCCATGTCCAGGGCCTTCAGGATGCCCTCCACCCCCATGTAGGCGTTGGCGGAGACGATCTCGCCGGGCAGCTCCTTCAGGGGCTTGTGATTCTCCCACACCTCGGCGTCCATGTACTTGTCGATCACGGGCAGCAGGTCGTCGCCGGTGACGCAGGCGATCTTCATGCCGGTGAGACCGTGCTTGCGGGCGATCTCCACGCACTTCTGAGCGGCGGCCTGGGGGTTGGCCGCGCCCATGTTGGTGATGAGCTTGACCTTGTGCTTCCAGCACAGGGGAAGGGCCTTCTCCATGCGGTGCTCCAACAGGCTGTTGTAGCCCTTGGAGGGGTCCTTCAGCTTGGCCTGCTGGCCGATGGCGATGGTGCGCTCGGCCAGGCATTCATAGCTGATGTAGTCCAGATTGCCCTTCTCGATCAGCTCCAGAGAGGGCTCCAGCCGGTCGCCGGCATAGCCGGCGCCGCTGCCAATGCGGATGCTTTTCATAGTAATTGCTCCTTACCTGCTGCAAAATCGCGTCAAAATGGGGGACAGACGGTGGGATCAGACCCGCCGCAGAATCTCCACCAGGCAGCGATAGCAGCGGTCAAACGAGGCCAGATCCAGCTTCTCGTCGGGGGTATGGGCCTGATAATGGGTGGCCACCAGCAGGATCATATCCAGCCAGGGCATATTGCGCAGGAAGAAGCCGATCTCGTTGCCGTAGTGGGCGCCGATGGGGCGGATGTGTTCGCCGTTCTGCTCAAACCACACCTCATCGAACACGTTGTAGAAGGGGGTGTTGGCCTCCACATTGTGGCCGTAGAAGTAGTTTTCCACCTCATATTCCACATCGAAGAGCTGGGCCAGCAGCCGGCTCTGCTCGTCCATATCCAGCATCTTGGAGGTGATGGCGCTGGTGGGCCGGTAGAACCAGGTGATGGAGTCGTCGCTGGTTTCGATGGTCTCCAGGCTGAAGGAGGAGATGGGCAGGCCGGGGAACACCAGGCTGGTGTCCACCAGACCGGCGGGGAGCAGATGGAGCAGGGTGATTACCTTGTCCGTGACCTCCTCCGGCATGGCGGGGGCGCTGTGGGCCTGCTGGCTCAGGGTGAGGGTCATGTTGGGGTCGCTTTCCTTGTGCTCGAACCTGACCTCATCCAGCACCCGGCGGGCGATCTCTTCCGCCTTGGCCATATGCTCGGGAGCCAGGGCAATGCGGGCGGTGCAGTCCACCGGAATGGTGGTCACGCTGCCGCCGTCCAGGCTCACCAGGCGGCAGGGCACCTCTTTGCGGATGTAGTAGACAATGCGGACCGCCGTCTTGATGGCGTTGGCCAGCTGCCGCTCCTGGAACTGAACGTGAGCGCCGGTCAGGCCGTGGACCCGGATGGACAGCTCCGTGGCTCCCTCCAGCGCCTCCCGCTGGAAGCGCTTGGTGAAGCGGGCGTTGGCGGCGCCGGCGGCGATGAGCAGGCTGGTGCCCTCCAGGTTGCCGTCCATGCTGACATACTTACGGGCCTTCAGCTGGGAGCAGTCGAACTTCTGCACACCGTACAGGCCGGGCTCCTCCGCGGTGGTAAAGACGCATTCCAGCTCCGGGTGCTCCAGGGTCTTGTCCTGGAGAATGGCCAGCATATAGGCCACGGCCACGCCGTCGTCGGAGCCGCAGGTGGTCTCCTCCGCCATCAGGAAGCCGTCGTCGGTGACCTTCAGCTTGAGACCTTCGTTTTCAAAGTCAAAGGTGCTGCCCGGGCGCTTGTTCCAGATCATGTCCATGTGGCCCTGGAGCATGACCACCTCGTGGTCCTCGTATCCGGGGGTGGCGGGCTTGCGCACCACCACATTGTTGGCGCTGTCCCGGGTATACTCCAGGCCCAGGTCCTTGGCGAAGTTACACACAAAGTCGGCGATCTTCTCTTCCTTGAAGCTGCCCCGGGGAATGGCGGAAATATCTTCAAACAGCTTGGCGTAGGGCTTGCCGGTATGATCGAGTACATATTTCATAGGTGACAATCCTTTCTTTACAACTCAGCGGTTTCGTGATAGAGCGGGACGGATCAGTTCTTCTCGATGGAAGGGCCGGCGGTCAGCTTGCATACCACAAAGCCCACCAGAGAGGAGACGGGCAGAATGATATAGACCGGGTGCCAGGAGGCGCTCATACCGGTGATGACCCAGATGATGCCCACCAGGATACCGGAGACGATGCTCCAGCCGGCGGCCTTGGCGTTCATGCGCTTCCAGAACATACCGGCGACCAGAGCGAAGAACATGGGGCCGGTGACGCAGGCGATGAGCACGGTGACCAGCTCGTTGAGGAAGGACTGCTGAATCATAAAGGTGGGGATGATGGTGATAAAGCCGTAGACAAAGGCGATGAGGCGGGTGTAGGTCAGCTGAGTGCGCTCGGAGACCTGCTTCTTCTCATACACAGGCAGCAGCAGCTGACGGATGATGGTGCAGATGGCCAGCAGCTGACCGGCCAGGGTGCAGATGACGATGAGGGCGATGGACGCGAAGATGAGGGCGGTGAGCCAGCCGGGGCAGTAGGTGTTAATGACGGTGGCAAAGGCCAGGGAGCTGCTGCCGCCCACGTCCAGGTTCATGGCGATGCACACCATGCCCAGCAGAGCGCAGATGAAGCCGCAGGGCAGGTTGAGGATGGCACCGAAGAAAATGCCCTTCTTGGCGGCGGCGTCGTCCTTGGCGATGAGGGAGGGCTGGATAGCGGCCTGCATGGTGAGGAAGGCCACAAAGCAGGTCAAAAACCAGCTGAACCAGGTCTTGGCGGGCATGGTGAACAGATCAAAATAGCTGGCGTCCAGGGTGTTGGTCAGGGTGGCGAAGCCGCCGGTCTGATTCATCACCAGCACCAGGCCGATGGCCATGGCGGCGTACATCAGGATGCAGCCCACCTTGCTGACGTAGTTGGCGCCGCTGACGCCGGATACCACGGTGTAGGAAATGGCCAGCGCCAGGCCGATGACGCAGGCCCAGGTCAGGTCCAGAGAGGGGATGATGGTACGGAACACGGTGGTCACGGTAAAGAGCTGAATGGGGATGTAGATGAAGCCCATGATCAGATAGGCATAGGAGTACAGGTTGCTGATGCCGGAGGAATAGCGGTTTTTCATGAAGTTGGAGATGGTGTCCTCTGTGATATACTTGCGCAGGTGCGTGATGAAGAACATGGACAGGATCATGGCCACGGTACCGGCGATGCTGTACCAGGCGCCGCCAACGCCCAGGGTATAGCCGTTCTGGGCCGCGCCGATGGTGGAGGTGCCGCCGATCTGGAATGTGACCAGCAGGATGCCGACGGTGACCCAGTTCAGGTTCTTGCCGCCGTTTGCCCACTGGGCGGCGCTCTTTACCTTTCTGCCTGCCAGAATGCCGATGAGACAGATGACGCCGATCAGGATAAACATTAACGCTGCTCTCATAGTCTACCTCCCGAAAATCGTATGTTGTGGGTTTGGTCCGCTGCCTGACCACGGGCGTGTATCCCTCATGTCACACAACCAACTTGAAAACGCCGGTGGGCAGCAGATGTCTGTGTACACACCCAGAATAAGAGCAAGCGAGATGCCAAAATGACGCCGGAGGGGATTAAAGCCGGAAAAGCCGCTGGCCGTAAGATTTTTCTCCCCCCGGCACGGGGCTGCGCTTTTGTAAGGATTCTAAAAAAGTAGAATTTACGAAAGGAATTGGGGCAAGAGGGGAGAAAAAACCAGATGGCGCAAGGCATTCTAAAATACTGGAATAAAATTCTTGAATTTTAGAATCATGGCCGGCGGAGTCAGTCGTCCGGGGAGGAGAGTTTGTTGTACAGGGTGGCCAGGGAGATGCCCAGTTCCCGGGCGGTCTTTTTCTTGCCCTCCAGGGAGGGACCGTTGTGCTCCAGCAGGTCCAGGATGACCTGCTTTTCAAAGGCTCTGGTGCGCTGTGCCAGGGTGAGGGTGGACTGGGTGGCGGCTCCCCGGCGCAGGTCCATGGGGAAGGATTCGCTGGTGATCACCCCGGAGGGGGTGAGGTAGGCGGAGAACTCCAGCACGTTGCGCAGCTCCCGCACGTTGCCCGGCCAGCTGTGGGCCTGGAGGCAGGCCACCGCGTCCTCGGTGAGCCGGAAGGGGCGGCGCAGCTTGTGGGAGAAATCCTCCAGAATGGCCTGGGCCAGGGTGGGGATGTCACCCGGACGCTCCCGCAGAGGCGGGATGTGGAGAGGAAAGGTGCTCAGCCGGTAGTACAGATCCTTGCGGAACTTGCCGGTGGCCACATAGGCGGGCAGATCGGCGTTGCAGGCGGCTACCACCCGCACATCCACCTGTACCTCTTTGATGCCGCCCACCGGGCGGATGGTGTGCTCCTGAAGGGCCCGCAGCAGCTTGGCCTGGAGGCCTATGTCCATCTCAGAGATCTCGTCCAGAAAGAGGGTGCCGCCGGAGGCCGCCTCGAAGAGGCCCATCTTGCCGCCCCGCTTGGCGCCGGTAAAGGCCCCCTCGGCGTAGCCGAAGAGCTCGGATTCCAGCATATTGGCGTTAAAGTTGGAGCAGTTGATGGCCACAAAGACCCCGTCCCGGCGGGGGCTGGCGTTGTGGATGGCCTGGGCGTACAGCTCCTTGCCGGTGCCGCTCTCGCTCTCCAGAAGTACGGTGGCATCGGTGACGGCGATGCGCTGGGCCAGGTCCTTGACCTGGGCCACCGCCGGAGTGACCGCCACGATATCGTCAAAGGTGTACCGGGCGCCGTTGGCTTTGCTGATGCTGTGCAGTACCTGCCGGCTCCGGGCCTCCACCGCCTCCAGTTCGTCTCTGGTCTGGTACGCGTCCTCCAGGAAGGTAACTATACTGAGTCCGCCCACCAGAGTGTCCCCCTCGTAGATGGGGTAGAGGTTGACGAAGTAGAAGTCCTTGATCTCCTGACGGGTGATATGGAGGATGGGCTTGCCCGCCTGGAGTACGTCGGGCAGCCGGGCGCCGGGGCGCAGATCCCGCAGGTATCTGCCCTCCACCGACTCCAGAGGTTCCCCCGATTCCTTGCGAAGAAACTCCAGATAGGCCTGATTGCAGAAAACCAGCCGCCCTTCGGTGTCGATGATGGTGATGCCCTCCCGCATGGCGTCAAAGGTGGCTCGGGCGGCTGCATTGAGTTCCATGATGGTCCCTCCCAGGTTTTGTTACTGTAGATTATACCCGGTTTGTCAATCGGGGGGAAGAAAAAGAGGGGGCGCTCCAGGATGGAGCGCCCCCTCAGGGAAAGAAAAGAATCAGGTGAGATCGGCGGCGGAGAAATTCATCAGGATCTGCGCCACCTCGGCCCGGGTGGCGGAACCCTGCGGATTGAGGGTATTGCCGCCCACGCCGTTGATGATGCCCTTCATGGTGCACCAGCACATGGCCTCATAGGCCCAGGCGGACACCTGATCGGCATCGGCATAGTCCAGGGGGAAGGCCCAGGCGCCCTGGAACCCGCCGCCGGTGTACTGTACATAGCGGTACAGGACCGTGGCCAGCTGCTCACGGGTCATGGTGTCGTCGGGAGCAAAGACGCTGTCGCTGTAGCCGGTGACAATGCCCTTCTCACTGGCCCAGGCCACGGCGTCGGTATACCAGCTGCCGGCGGCCACATCGGAGAAGGCCGGAGCGGCCTCAGGCTCCGGGGAGCCGGCCAGCCGCCACAGGATGGTGACCACCATGGCCCGGTTGGTGGTCATGAGGGGAGCGAAGGTGGTGGTGGTGGTGCCGTCCATCAGCTTGTTATCGTAGACGTACTTGGCAGCCTCAAAGAACCAGTCGCCGGTCTTTACGTCGGTGAAGGGCAGGCCGGTGTCCACGGGAGCGTCGTCCTTGACGAAGGAGGCCTTTACGGTGACAGCGGAGGCGGGCATGGTGAAGGTATACTTGCCGTTGCCCTTGTCGGTCAGCTTTACCTCTTTGCCGTTTTTGTCGATGACGGTAAGGGTATCCAGCTTATAGCCCTCATCGGCCTTCGCGGTCAGGGTGATGGTGAGGCCCTTGGAGGCGCGGGTGCGGCTGGCGGTCACAGAGCCGTTGTCGGCGCTCTTTACCGTGATGGCGTAGGTGGTGGTGGGCACGCTGCCGCTGTCTGCCGCTTCCAGCGCCAGCTTGGCAGCATACAGGTCCCTGGCGGCCTGATCAATGACCGCCTGGGCGGTCTGAGCGGCCAGCTCGGTATCAAAGCTCTGGCTGCCGGTGCTGGCTACCTTCCGGGCGGCGGTCAGGGCGTTCTGGAGGGCAGTCCAGCTGGTGCTGGTATAGTCTGCTTCCTTCAGCCCGGACAGGTCGGCAATGAGGGTCTCCAGACCGGTGACGGAAGTGGTGTAGGTGTACCCCTCCTCAGTGATGACCTGGCGGTAGAACTGGAAGGGAACGGCGGAAGTGCTCACATAGTGCTGGGAGCTGCCATTCTCGTGAGCCAGATAGAGAGTCTGGTCATCCACCACACGGCTAACGGTATAGGAGCCGGCGGAGCCGTCCACCGGGGCAACGGTCAGCGCCTGGGTCGTATCAGTGACAGGTACCTTGCTGCCCACGTTGGTGGCAGCGTTCAGGTTGAGGTAGCGGCCATCGGTCTCACAGCTCTGGATGGCATAGCCATTTTCAGCGTCGCCGGTAACGGTCCAGGTTTGACGGGTGACGGCATAACCGCTGTCCAGCTTCAGCAGGCCGCCGGAGGCGGAACCGGTCACATGATCGCTGGTGGTGCTGCCGCTGGCGTGGTACAGGATTCGGCTGCTGCCGGTGTGGAAGATGGCGTAAATGCTGCCGGAGTCGATGCCGTCGGTATCCAGTTCATAAGTGGTGGAGGCCTCATGATAGGTCTTCTCCACCGCGTCGGTGTACCGGTCGGGCAGGATGATGCCGTCCTCGCCCTGGACCGCCACGTCGGCGGAGGCGGTGCGGGTGATGCCGCTGGAGGAGACCGAGGCGGTGATGGTGGCGGAGCCGGGGGCTTTGGCGGTGACTACGCCGCCGTCCACGGTGACCGCGTCGGGGTTGCTGGAGGTCCAGCGCACCTCCCCATCAGCGGGGGTGTAGGTGGGGGTGAGGGTGGCGGTCTCGCCCACCTTCAGATCCACCACGGTCTGATCCAGAGAGATGGAGGGCAGATCGGATACGCCGCTGAGCAGGAACCAGCTCTCGCCCAACAGGTCGTTTACGTCCAGCGCCACATAGCCGATGGTGTTGGTATCAGGGGCATACTCATAAAGCAGGCCGAAGGTATCCAGCTGGGACAGCTGGGTCAGGCAGGAGTAGGAATAGCCGCCGCTGAAGCGGGTGGTGTCGTCGTTGAGCCACTGCACGGTGTTGTTTTCGTCCACATAGCCGATGCGGACCACGCCGTCGGTGCGGTTACCAGAGGAACCCTTGGGATAGGAAGCCAAGATCAGGTTTTTATAGACTGTGTTATCCGGACCTACCAGGATGCCGTCCAGATTAATAAAGGATACCATACAGTTGGAGGTGTAGGCCAGAGCGGTGTCCTTTTGGCAGGTGCCCCAGGTAACGCCGCCATCGGTGGAGTCGGCGTAGCTGATGGAGCCGATGGTGTTGCGGGAGTACATCCGCAGGGTGCCGTCAGGCAGCAGGACCACCTGGGACTCGCTGGTCTTGCCCACGCCGTTCAGGCTGCCGTTGTGCTGGCCCCGGATCCAGGTCTTGCCGCCGTCGTCGGAGTAGATGACGCTGGCCAGCTCCTTGCCGGTAGCGTTGTCATACAGGGGGAACACCAGCCGCTCCTTGCCCTCATACCGGAAGGACAGGCCCCGGCCGGGGCACACGCCGGTAAAGGCCTCGTTCTCAGCCAGTTTGATGTCCAGGAACTGGGGGTCGCTCCATACCAGGCCGCTCTCGGTGACAGTGGCGGAGCGGTGCATGATATAGAACACAGGGTAGGCCTTCCACTCGGAGTTGCGGTAGAACAGGTTGCTTTGTACCGCGTCGGAGCTGCTCAGCTGGAGGCACAGATCGGGGGTGATGACGCCGTCCTCTTCCGTATATATGTTCAGCCAGGCATCTACCCAGACGCCGGTCCGGCTGTCGTCCTCAGCCTTGCAGATGGGATAGAGGGTGATGGTCTCGCCGTCGACCGACTGCTCCACACCGGCCCCGGCGTTGTTGACGTCCGCATAGTAAGTGTAGTCGGACACGGTGCGGGAGGTATCGCGTCCGGCAGTACCGTGAGTCACCAGCAGGCGGCCCTGCTCGTCAAAGCCGGAACTCTCCCAGCCCATTTTGTTGCCGTACATAAGACCCACATAGGACGGGCAGGCGTCCACCACCATGTGGACGGTGCCATCCTCGGCCTGGAGGATGGAGGGGTCAATGAAGGAGGCGCTGGTCTGGCCGGTAGCATTGTCGGCCATATCGTCATAGTAGTTTACCACTTCCCAGTCCCAGGTCTGGCCGCCGTCCTTGGAGAGGCTGACGATGGTGTCCAGGTTCTGGGGAGAGTCGCCGACGGTGCGCCAGCGGATGTCGGAGCCCGCCACGATCCAGCCGTTGTCCAGGGTAATGAGGGCGGGGATGCGGAAGTACTGGCTGTCGGTGTCCTCCTTCACAAAGGGCTGGCCGTTGCTGGTACCGGAGTCGGCGCCGGGAGCCATGTCGGGCGCCACCTCGGCCTGCTTGTAGAGGCGGAAGCCATAGGCGGTCTCGCTGGAGAAGAAGTTGCCGCTTCCGTTGTAGGAAAGAGACTGTCCGCTGCTTTGGGTGAAGGAGTACAGCCCGGTCTCCTCAGTAAAGTTGATGGTCAGGACCACCGGATCGGCAGAGGTATTGACGTTGGTGGCGCTGGCGTTGGTCAGATCCAGGTACCGGCCGCTGTCCACGCTGCGGACGGTGTAGCCGTTGTCCAGAGCAGTGATGGTCCACAGCTGGCGGGAGGCATCAAACTTGCCGTTCAGGGTCAACTGATCGTTGCTGACCGAAGCCTGGACCTTGTCAGTCATGCCGTTGCCGGTGTGGTAAAGAATGCGGTCATTGCTGTAAGAACCTTCATTGGTGTAAATGGCGTATACCGCGCCCGAGTCCACCCCATTGGTGTCCTGAAGATACTGATAGGCGGTGGGCAGGGCGGCCAGAGCCGCCGGCATGAGCCCGGCCAACAGGGAGAGGCTCATGAACAGCGACAACAGGCGTTTCCAGGTGTGTTTCACATTGATCCTTCCTTTCGTTTCATCAGATGGTGCGGAGCGGTACTTGACGCCGGGTGGGGCGGACGTCAAAGAGATGGAAATATTATACCATCGAGGAAAATATTTTTCATTGCACGGAAGTGCAAAAAATTATTTCTTAATATTGGGTAAAACGTACAGGGAACTTTTGGGTATGATGGGAAAATGCAGACATTTCGATGAAAAAGGGCATTATAACAGAAAGGAGCCGTGGGTCAAAAAACGCGTCCCCGGCTCTGTATTTACAGAGCCGGGGACGCGTTTTGAAACAGGACGGATCACTGGGCCAGGGTCTGGCAGAAGCGGGCCAGAATCACAGCGGCCTGGGCCCGGGTGGCAGAACCGGCGGGAGAGAGGGTGGTCCCGCTGGTGCCGGTGATAAGGCCGGAGCCCACCGCCCACTCCATGGCGTCGGCGGCATAGGCGGACACCTGAGCGGCGTCGGAGTAGCCGTCCAGATCAGCCTGGGCGGACAGGTCGCAGCCTTTGTAGCGGGCGTACCGGTAGAGGATGGCGGCCATCTGCTCCCGGGTGATGGTATCATCGGGGCCGAAGCTGCCGTTGGAGTAGCCGGTGACAATGCCGTTGGCACTGGCCCAGGCCACACCGTCGGAGTACCACTGGCCAGAGGCCACATCTGCAAAGGACGCGCCGCCGGTGACGGCGGGGCTGCCCTCCAGGCGGTAGAGGATAGTGACGATCATGGCGCGGCTGGTGGTCAGGTCGGGAGAGAACCGGCCCTGGCTGGTGCCGCCCATCAGGCCCTGCTCATAGACATAGGCCACGCTGTCATAGTACCAGCTGCCGGAGACCACGTCGGTGAAGGGCAGGCCGGGGTCCACAGGGGCGTCGACCTTCACAAAGGAGGCGGACACCGTGACGGCGGAGGCGGGCATGGTAAAGGTGTGCTTACCGCTGCCCTTGTCGGTGAGCTTCACCGCATTGCCGTTCTTGTCGGTCACGGTAAGGGTGTCCAGCTTGTAGCCCTCGCCCGCCTTGGCGGTGAGGGTGATGGTCAGGCCCTTGTTGGCCCGGGTACGGCTGGCGGTGATGGAGCCGCCGGAGCTCTCCTTGACGGTAATGGCATAGGAAACGGCGCCTGGGGCGGCGCCCTCTTCGTCGGCGGAGGGATAGGTGGTCTCCGTGTTGTCGGAGGTGATCAGCTTCAGGTCAATGGCCTTTTCCACGGTAAAGGTGGCGGCGCCGTCGGCGGAGGAGATGGTGCCCAGGGTGAGGGAGCCGTCGTCGGACAGCGTGCCGGACTTGGCGGTGGCATACACCGTCACGCTGGCGCCGTTCTGCTTGGCGGTGACGTAGACGCCGGTACGGCCGGCCAGGGTCTGGTCAGGAGCAAAACCGTAGGAGGCGTCCTGGTCGGAGAGGGTAAAGGTGGCCTGAAGGCTCTGGCAGTCAGAGGGCAGGCCGGAAAAGCCCACGGTCTGGGTGGCGGCGGGCTCCTGAGAGGAGACCACCAGCCGGAGCCCGCCGGCGGCAGCCGCCCCGGGAATGAGGGTGGCTGCCATCAGGCAGAGCGTCAGGAAAAACAGGGAGAGTTTACGCAACGGTTTCATCCTTTCATTCAGCTCAAGTCGCTTTTCAGCTCGATGACGGGCAGGGACACCTGGTCCTCGTCATCGCCGCCGTCGGGGAAGCTGAGCCACAGAGTCTGGCTGGTCAGGCGCTTGCTGTCAGCGCTATTGGGATCGTCGGTGCGGTAGAAGTTGGCCCGGATCTCCAGGGGATAGGGGTCGGTGACGTGGCTCTGGGCGTTGAGTGCGGCCTCCGCCTCCATGTCGGGCACGAAGAGGAAGAAGCCGTCGCTGGTGTCGCTCACCGCACCGTCGGCGGGGATCTCAGCCAGCAGGTAGAGTTCCCCGTTCATGGCCCGCTCAATGGTGGTCACCTCACCGGCCTCGGGGGTAGTGCTGTACCGGGCCTCGATCTCCACATAGTTGTACACGGGATCGCCCCGGTAGGTGCCCAGGATCACCAGGGTACCGGCGGGAATGTCCTCGTAGGCATCCTTGAGGATGCCCACAGCGGCGCCCTCGTAGAAGTCCACCCGGTCGCCGGGGTAGTCCAGCAGGGCCAGGTCGGCGTCGGCGGGGATGCCGGTGATCTCCACCACGGCGGCGTCATAGGTCCAGATGCGGGTATCCTCGGGGCCCACGCCGGGCTTATTGAAGTAGGCCACCACAGTGTCCTCGGACAGCGTGCCGGTCTTGGCGGTGGTCCATGCCTCCCCGTTGGCGTCAGCCTTCACCTTCACGGTGTAGCTGCCGGACAGGTCGGTGCCGGTCACCTTGATGCCGGTGACGGGGACGGACGTGCCGCCCTTCATGGTGATGGTAATGGCGCCGTCCTCGCTCCGGGCCAGGTCGTACAGATCGGTGCTGATGGTCTTGTCGTAGGCTACCCGGACCTCGCTGCTCTGGGCGGAGGTTCCCAGGTTGCCCAGCTTGTCCACGGGCACCACGGTGTAGGTGTAGGTCAGGTTGTTGGCAGCCCCCAGGTCATCCACATAGGTGGTCTCGGTGGTAAAGGCGATGGGGGTGCCGTTGCGGCGGATCTCATAGCCCAGGATCTTGCCGCTGTCAGTGTGGCTGATGGTCAGGGTCACCTCAGACTCGTTGACGGAGGCGGTGACAGAGGCGGTGCCCTCGGCGGCGCTGCCGCTCTGGAGCCGGTAGGTGCGGGAGGCGTCGTTCAGGTACCAGATGGCCCGCTCCTCGGCGGGGTAGTCGTTCAGGATGTCCTTCACGCCGTCGCTGAGGGTCATGCCCCAGCGGGTGAAGAACTGGGTCAGATCCCGGTCGGCCACCTGGGAGGCGATGAGAGCCACCCGCTCGTCGTAGGAATAGCCGCTGTAGGCGCCGGACTTCCAGGCCTTGAAGAAGGCATTGTAGAAGGCCAGGGGCTGATCGGCCTCATCGTAGGCCAGGTGGAGCTGCCAGTACATACCAAGCTGCACGAACACGTTGTTGGCGGAGCCGGGGCGGCCCTGGGCCGCCTTGTCAAAGATCTGCTCCCAGCGCCCGTCCTCAGTGAGGCGGGTGCTCACGGTCATGGCGGAGCCGTCCCAGGCCTGGAGGGCCAGGGAGTAGATGTTGTTGGTGCACTCGGCCCGGCCCAGCTTGTCCATGTTGTGGCCGATCTCGTGGGCGATGCCCCAGCCAAACAGGCCGTTGGCCTGACCGGCCCCGGTAGCGGAGGTGGGCTTGCCCTGGACCAGGGCGGAGGTGGAGCCGTACTCCACGCCGATATGGTTGCCGGCGGCATACATGAAGGCTCCGGCGAACATACGCATATAGCGGATGTTCTGGCGGGTGGTCATGGGATAGGTGTAGCCAGACAGGGCAGCGTCAGAGGGGATGATGCCCTGGACCTTATTGGCGATAAAGAGCTCTTCCTCCCAGGCCAGGATGTTCTGATACATAGTCTCCACCATGGCGTCCTCATTGTTGCCCACGCCCTTCAGGCCGGAGAGGACCTGGTCGGCGGGGAGGGAGAGGAGCACGCTGGGGGTGGAGATCTCGGTGGCGTTGCGGACGTCGGTGGTCAGTCTGGTACCGGACAGACCGGATACATAGGACTCCAGCGTCTGGATATAGGCCCGGATGGCGTCCTTGCGGGCGGAGTCGCCCATGGTGTACCAGCCGGACAGCTCCAGCACGGGCATGGAGTACACATTGCTGTCCCCGCGGATCTGGAGCTTGATCTGCTCGGGATGGCTGCCGCTGTAGGTCAGATAGAGCATGCCGCCCCGGGTGTCGGTAAGGGAGCCGATCTTCTCCACGGTGATGTAGTTGCGGCCGTTCTTCAGGGCCACGGGAGTGCCCTTCCACACGCCGGACTCACCGTAGAACTGGGTGGGCACCACATAGACGGTGGCGTCGTCGGGCAGCTCGGCGTAGATGGCCACGACGGAGCCCGCCCGGGCGGTGACGCCCAGAGGCTGCAGGTCGCTGGCAGTCTGGCCCGCGGCCTGATCGGGGGCAGCGGACGTGCTGCGGCTCTGGAAGTCATTCTTCACCAGGCCCAGCGCGTCGCTGCTCTGCTCCAGCAGAGCCTGAGCCAGGTCCAGCTCATCCTGAAGCCGGGCGCGGTCCAGATAGAAGCTGCCCAGCGCGTTGAGGCGGTCCTGCAGATGGGTGATGGTCTGCTGCTGTACCGTGCCCTTCAGCGCGGTGAAGGTACCGTCGGTAAAGAGGTCGGCGATGCCGCTGACCAGGTTTTCGCTCTCATAGAAGGCGATCTCCGAAACGCTGACACGGGGGCCGCCGGTCTTTTCGCCCAGAGCCAGGGTAACGCTCTTGACGTTTTTGGTCTCGGGGAAGGAGAGAATGTAGTAGTTGCTGCCGGTGATATTGACGCCGTCCCGGTAATAGGTGGCCAGCACCTGGCCGTCCTCCCCCTTCAGGGTGATGGTGTAATTGGCAATGCGGTTTTTGTAGGTGGCATCCAGATAGGGGACCACCAGCAGATAGTTCATATCGTGGGTGGTTTCAAAGGTGTAGGTGATGTCGCTGTTCTGGGTGTAGGTAGCGGCGATCCAGTAGGTATTGGGATCGTTGTCGGTGAGGTCGGTGGTCACATCAAAGTTGGGGCACAGCTGCCGGTTCACGTTGGAGGGGTCCTGCATGACGATGGAGGTGATCTCCCCGTTGCCGATGCGCCCGTCGGTAGGCAGCTGGGGCAGGTCGAAGCCCTCCTTCTTGGGGGCGCCGGCGGCAGTGGCGGAGAAGGGACCGGCGCCGTGGAGGTTGCCCGCCTTGACGGCCACCTCGTAGACGGCGCCGTTGGTCAGCCCGGTGATGACCGCGCTGGTGGCGGTGGTGCTGCCGCCCCAGGCCACGAACTCCGACGCGCCCTGCTCCCGGTAGAACACCTGGTAATAGGTGGCGTCCTTGGTGCTGCCCCAGTTCAGACGCAGCGCGCTGTCAGCCGGCGTCACCATCAGGTTGGAGGGGGCGCCGGGGACGCTGGCGGGCAGGGGGGTGGCGGCCAGGATGGCGGAAGGGGTGCCGCTCCAGCTGCCGCTGACGGCGGTGACCTGGAAATAATAGGTGGTGTTGTTCTTCAGGTCGGAGATGGTGATGCGGTTGGCACCGGCTCCGGCGCTGCTGCTCAGGGCATTCTTGCTGGTGCCGTAGTTGACGGTGTAGCCGGAAACGTTGGGCAGGCTGTCCCACACCAGAGTGACCTCCCCGTCGCCCACCGTGGCGGCCAGACCTTTCACCTGGGCATCCGACTTGGATTCCTCGGATACGATATCCTTGAGGAACTCGATCTGGGTAACAGTAGCAAACTCCGGCTTGTCACCGGTCTGGCCCTCCACCTTCGTGACGGTGATGGTGACCTTTTTGACCGGGACCTTCTTGCCCAGATCAATGGTCACCAGGTTCTGACCGGCCACCCGGCTCGTAGCGTGAATCCCTTCGGGCGCCGAGGCGTCAAAGGGGACCTCCAGAGTCTGACCGTCCTCGGTTTCCACGATGGCGGTGCCCGCCTGAATGGCGCCGTCCACACTGGGAGAGGAGATGGAGATCTCGCTCATGGTGACGGCGCTGTCAAAGGCGATGGGAATGGAAAGCGCGCCGGCGTCGTCAGCGGGCTTGAGGGTAACGGAGGTATCTCCGGCAAACAGATCCGCCGCAGAGCCCTCGGTAAAAGTCACGGTATCCTCATCCACTGTGGGAGCCACAATGGCGGCGGTGGACAGGATGCGGGGATCGGCCTCCAGATCCATCATCTTATTGATATAAGAAAGATCGGAGACATCCACCACACCGTCGCCGTTGAGGTCGTAGGTGGCCAGATCGCCGGTCAGGCCCAGCTGGGCGTCCAGCGCGGTCCGGTCGTCAACGGTTACCGCGCCGTCTCCGGTCACATCGCCCAGGGAGAAGGTGCCGTCGGCGGTGCTCATCAACACGTGCTGGGAGTAGTCCTGAAGGGTCACCTGAGTGGCGCAGGTGGCATAGCCCGTGCCGGTGACGGTCATGGTGTAGTCTCCCAGGGGCAGACCGGAGATGACGGCCTGATAGGCACCCAGCTGCTGCTCGGTGGAGAGAGGGGCGCCCTGGGTGTTTTGTGCCTCCCAGGAGACAGAAAGACCGTCAGCGCCTGTGGCGGAGCCGTCCTCCATGGAAATAATGATATTCTTGCCGTTGCCTGTCAGATGGAGCCGGATGTCCCGGCGCTTCACTTCGTCCACCCGCTGGGGCAGATCAAAGCGCAGGGTAAGGGCGATGGAACCTGTGACTGTTTGCCGGGCCTGAAAAGCGGGGGGCTCCTGCGGGCCAGCGGCGGCGGCCGGAAGCCAGGCAGTGCAGGAACCTGCCGCAATGGCCACGCTCAGTAAACCGGAGATGATGCGACGTGAATGTATCAAAATGAGAACCTTCCTTTCCGTGGGGCCTGTGGTCTGTGGGCTGCGAAAGAAGTGCGCTCTGGCACTGATATGCCGTAAAAGTTAGTGCATGAAGGCAAAAAGAAACAAAATGGCCGGAGGGGGTCCGGGCCATTTTGTCAAAAGGCGCCGCCCTATTAACATAACGCGGAAATTATAACCGAATCAGGCTCCGGCTTCAAGGGGAAAAGAGGAATTTCCAGATCTTTGTCACAGCCGGTAAAAAAGTCATATAAACCTACTTGTTTTATATGATATTGCACAAAAGGAAACGAGGCGGCGGGAGGCGAACGTCAAAGGCGCGGTTTAAAGAGTGGGGGGCGAATCATGTATAAAAGGAGAGGCAGGGATGATGAAAATTCATACTTTTCTTTTTTTGAGAAAGCTTCTATACTACACTTATCCAAAATGCGGGGCTGCTTATCCCAACCTTGCGTATATCGGATCAATCGTAAGAAGGAGCGAAGAGAATGGAACAGAAAAAACAGTCCCTTGCCAGCCGGATTCCATCAAAGGTCTGGCTGCTCATCTCTTTTGCGGTGGCCATGCTGGTTTGGTACATCATGTCCATCATTCCCCAGACGTCCCGGGCTTTCCCCAATGTCGTGGTGACCATTCAGGGTCTCATGACCATGGTGGAGCGCGGCGTGTTCTGGCAGGACCTGAGCAGCAGCTTGATCTCCGTGGCAATGGGTTACGCCATCGGTTTTGTCATCGCCCTGCCTGTGGCCATCCTGATGGCCTGGTATGTGCCGGTGCGCAACATCCTGGAGCCCTGGATTCAGTTCATCCGTAACATCCCCCCTCTGGCCTATGTGCCTCTGATCGTGATCTGCGCCGGCGTGGGCCGGCTGCCCCAGGTGATCGTGATCACCATCGCTTGTTTCCTCATCATGTGCGTGACCATCTATCAGGGCGTGATCAACGTGGATGAGACCCTCATCAAGGCCGCCCGGGTTCTGGGCGCCACCGACCGGGACATCTTCGTCCGGGTCATTACCCCCGCCACCCTGCCCTTCATCCTCACCGCTGTGCGGCTGGGCGCTTCCGTTGCTCTGACCACTCTGATCGCAGCTGAGTCCACCGGCGCCATGGCCGGCCTGGGTATGCGTATCCGGTCTCTGAACAACAGCTTTGACGCGGCCCCCATGCTGGCCTACGTCATCATCATCGGCATCATCGGTATCACTCTTGAAAAAATCATCAAATTCTTGGAAAGGAAGCTGACGGGATGGCAGGAGAAGAGAGAAATCTGATCGTCAAGATCGATAACGTCCGTAAGGTATATAACACCCGCAACGGCGAGATGGTTGCCCTCAACGGGGTGGACCTGGACATCTATGAAAATGAATTTATCTGCGTGGTAGGCCCCTCCGGCTGCGGTAAGTCTACCCTGCTCAACATCATCGCCGGCCTCCACGATGCCACTTCCGGCGCTGTCTACTGCAAGGGCAAGAAGGTCACCGGCACCGGCACCGAGCGCGGCGTGGTCTTCCAGCAGTACGCCCTGTTCCCCTGGCTCACCGTGAAGAAGAACGTGATGTTTGCCCTGGAAATGAAGGGTATCAAGGGGAAAGAGGCCGAGGATCTGGCCATGAAGTACCTGGAGAAGGTGGACCTGACCAAGTTTGCCGACCACTATCCCAAGGAGCTGTCCGGCGGCATGAAGCAGCGCGTGGCCATTGCCCGCGCCTATGCCGCCGACCCCGAGGTGCTGCTGATGGACGAGCCCTTCGGCGCCCTGGACGCTCAGACCCGTACCCAGCTGCAGACCGAGCTGCTGGAGACTTGGGAGAAGGACCGCAAGACCTGCTTCTTCATTACCCACGATGTGGAGGAGGCCATCATCCTGGCTCAGAAGGTCATCATCATGTCCGCCCGGCCCGGCCGCATCAAGTCCATTGTCAACATCGACATCCCCTATCCCCGTACCCAGGAGACCAAGATGAGCCCCCGTTTCCTGGAACTGAAGAACGAGATCTGGAGCCAGGTCTACCAGGAGTACCTGGAGGTCCGTAAGTAATTTGATTGGAACGGCATTGCCGTTGCAATAGAGGAAAAGAATCCCCAAAAAAACAAAATAGGAGGAAATGAACGTGAAGAAGTTTCTTGCCATGCTCCTGACCGTGGCCATGCTGGGCGGCGCCCTGGCTGCCTGCGGCGGTGGCGACACCACCAGCACCCCCTCCGGCAACACCGGTACCCCCTCCGGCAACTCCGAGACCCCCTCTGTTGAGACTGTCAACATCAACGTGGGCTATATGCCCAACTACGGCGGCCTGTGGAGCGTGATGACCGCCAAGGAGAAGGGCTTCTTTGAGGAAGAGGGCCTGAATGTCACCCTGACTCAGTTCGAGGACGGCCCCACTATCATTGCCGCCATGGAGAACGGCTCCGTGAACTTCGGCTACATTGGCCAGGGCGCTCATAAGCTGTGCGTCCAGGGCAACGCCACCATCATCGCTCTGTCCCACATCTCCAACGGCGACGCCCTCATCGGCGGCCCTGGCATCTCCACCGTTGAGGACCTGAAGGGCAAGACTGTTGCCTATTCTTCCGGCACCTCCAGCGAGGACATCCTGCGCAACGCTCTGGCTGCCCACAACATGACCATGGACGACATCCAGGCCATGGATATGGACGCTCCCTCCATCGTGACCGCCATGATGTCCGGCGGCGTGGACGCTTGCGCCACCTGGTCCCCCAACAGCCTGACCATCCTGGAGGGCATGGAGGGCACCACCAAGCTGGCTGACAACATGACCTTCTCCGATACCACCGTGTCTCTGGCCAGCTGGATCGCCACCCCCAAGTACCTGGAAGAGAACCGCGACGTGGCCGTTCGCTTCGTCCGCGCTCTGATGAAGGCTATGGATTACGCCGCTGATGAGCATCATGACGAGGTCGCTCAGTGGTGCGCCGCCCAGGCTGCTCTGGACTACGATACCATGTACAATCAGCGCGGCGACGCCGACTGGCTCACCGGCAAGGAAGTGGTGGACGGCGTGGCTGACGGCACCGTCAAGGGCTACTATGAGCTGCAGCAGAAGAACCTGCTGGCCGGCGGCTCCATCACCGAAGAGGATGTGTGCCCCGTAGAGGATTATGTGGACTTCGATCTGATGACCGAGGCCGGCAATTACTAATCTGACCCCAGGAGGGGCGGCGGCGGAATACCGCCGCCGCCCCTTTCCCGTGCAAGCAACTTCTTTACAAAGCCGGAATGAGCGGATACAATAGCACCGGAGACCGCAACTGAGGGAGGATACGATATGCTTCTGTTGTTGGCAGTGGGACTGCTGATCGGCTCTGTTCTGGTGCTGTGTGTCAAAAAGAACTGGGAATCCCTGCTGCTGGTGGGGCTTTGCCTGAGCCTGACGGTCTATTTTGTCGGGCTGATGGTTTTTATCGCCAAGAAGGGCGGCTTGTCCCAGGAGGTCATGAATTTCCTGTTTTTCAGCCATAAGATCCGGATCTGGGTACAGTACCGCTTTATTACCCTGGGACAGTTGGGCTATATCGTGGCCGTGGGCCGCTATTTGTTCCCGCTCTTCCTGCTGGAACTGGCGTTTCAGTACTCTATGCTGGCTATGGGGAAAATACCCCTGGCCCGCAAGCTGGTGCTGGTGCTGCCTGTGGCCTCGCTGGTGCTCTACTACCCCAATGTGTACCGGAGCCTGGTGGTGAAGTTCCCGGCAATAAAGGATGTACTGGTCCAGTTCTCCTACATCTGGGTCATGTGCTATGTGGTGCTGGCGGTGGGGCTGCTGATTGTGGAATATTGCTCCACCACCATGCATTTTTCCCGGCGAAAGTTTCTTCCTATCGTTATTTCACTGGTAGCGCTGGCCATTCTGTATGTGCTGTACTGCGGCCAGGACCCCGGCCAAATCTATCGGTTTTACAGCTACGACTATACCTGGATCAAGGGCGTGGGCTACCTCCAGTTTGCCCTGAGTGTGGGGGGCTATGTGGTTCTGGTGGTGGTCAACCTGGTATGCGGGATCCTGGGTCTGGGCAGCCTGCTGCGCTATACCCAGACCAGCTTTGTCAGCGACCGGGACGAGGTGGTGCTGGAGCGCAAGTTCGACGTGGCCCGAACCGGCGCGTCAGTCTTTGTTCACAGCATCAAAAATCAGCTGCTGGCCAACCGGGTGCTCTATAAACGTATCCGGGTGGAGCTGCAAAAAGAGGAGCCCGACCTGGAGAGGGTAGGAAACTACTTCCATAGTCTGTGTGAAAACAACGAGCTGCTTATCAGCCGCTCCGAGGAGCTCTATCGGACGGTCAAGGCCAAGTCGGTGCGTCTGGTTCCGGTCACCTTGGGTCGCCTGGAGGAGATCACTATGGACCGGTTCCATAAGAAGTACCCCGACGGACGGGTCAGATTGCAGATGGATCGGGAGATCCAGGTGCTGGCCGACGAGAACTATCTCAGCGAGGCTTTGTACAACCTGCTGACCAACGCCTGGGAGGCCACCATCGGCTACGAGGAGGCCAGGCCGGTGGAGTTGGTGAGTCATCAGGAGCGGTTATATACCGTCCTGGAGGTCAAGGACCACGGGCCGGGCATCAAGGCGGAGGAGTTCAAACATATTTTTGAACCCTTCTATTCCAGCAAGAACAGCAATTTCAACTGGGGCATGGGATTGTACCATGTCCGTACCATCGTGCGCAGCCATCTGGGTTCCCTTCGGGTGGAAAACCGGCCGGAGGGAGGAGCCTCCTTCTTCATTTTGCTGCCCCGTTATGGTACCGCCTGCAGAGGGCAGAAGGGGAGAGAGCATGATTCGCATCTTGGTTGCTGAGGACTTCGATTTGATCCGGGAGGATCTGTGCGATGTTCTCAACCAGCAGGAGGATATGACCGTGGTGGGCAGCGCCGCCAGCGGAAAGGAGATCGAGGCTCTGGCCCTGGAGACCGACTTCGATCTCATTCTTATGGACATTGAGATGGAGACCACCACCGCCGGCATCCAGGCTACCGAATATATCCTGGAAAAAAAGCCGGAGGCCAAGATCATCTTTCTCACCGCCCATGAGACCGATAATATGATCCTCACCTCCATGGGCGCAGGCGCGGTGGATTATATCGTGAAAGGCTGCGAGGATGCCGAGCTGCTCCAGCACATCCGCAGCGCCTATGCGGGGCAGCCTATGCTGGACGGCAAGATCCAGAACCTGCTGCTCAAGGAGTATTCCCGCCTGCGCACCTCAGAACGGTCCCTGCTCTTCTTTATCAGTACGGTCTCCCAGCTCACCGCCGCGGAGCGGGACCTGGTGCGTCTGCTGCTGGAGGATAAAAAGATCAAGGAGATCGCTGCGGAGCGGTGCGTGGAGGTAGTCACCGTCAAGACCCAGATCAAGAGCCTGCTGCGGAAGTTCGGCTGCAGCCGGACCAAGGAGATCGTGGACACCATCCGGGATTTGAACGTGATCCACTTGTTTAAGCATTGATATACCGTTATAGAAAGGAAGATCCACATGGACTATTATCACATTTCCGCCCAGGACCTGGGCAAAGACGCCAAGATTCCCGTTGTGAAGCTGGGGGACTCCGGCGAGGTGTTCTATGAGATCGCCATGGAGATGATCAACACCATCAAGGCCCATAATGAGAAGAACGAGAAGACCGTCTTTATCTGCCCCGTGGGCCCTGTTGGCCAGTACCCCATCTTTGTCCGCCTGGTGAACCGGGACCGGATCAGCCTGAAGAACTGCTGGTTCATCAACATGGACGAGTATCTCAATGACGACGATACCTACATCGAGAAGGAGAGCCCCCTGTCCTTCCGGGGGTTCATGGAGCGCACCGTGTACAGCCAGATCGACGAGGAGCTGCTCATGCCCGCCGAGCAGCGGGTGTTCCCCAACCCCGCCGACCCCGGCTATGTGGATCGCCTGATCGAGGAGCTGGGCGGCGTGGACATCGCCTTCGGCGGCATCGGCATCAACGGTCATCTGGCCTTCAATGAGTCCCGTGAGGACATGACCGCCGAGGAGTTTGCCGCTCAGGGCACCCGGGCCCTGTCCCTGAATCCCGAGACCCGCACCGCCAACGCCATCGGCGACCGCTGCGGCGCCATCGACGCCATGCCCCACCGTGCCGTCACCATCGGCATCAAGCAGATCCTGGGCGCCCGCAAGGTCCGTCTGGGCGTGTTCCGTGAGTGGCACCGCTCCGTGGTCCGTCAGGCCGCTTACGGCGAGGTGACCGCTCACTTCCCCGCCAGCCTGCTGCAGAACCATCCCGATGCCATCATCTTCACCAACTCCCTGGCCGCCGGCCAGCCCTTCTGAGGTACCCTATGAAACGAACCCTCTTTACCAACGGCCGCGTCTATGTGGACGGCCAGTTCCAGGACACCGACCTGCTGGTGCAGGACGGCCGGGTGGCCGGATTCTCCGGCAAGGCCGATGAGGTGGTGGATCTGGGCGGCAAGCTGCTGGTTCCCGGTTTCCTGGACCTGCACACCCACGGCGGCGACGGTGTGGACGTGAATGCGGCCACCGCCGAAGACCTGGCCAAGATCGGTAAGTTCTTTGCCAAAAACGGTACTACCGGCTGGCTGTGCTCCATCCTCACCGACACCGAGGAGCAGACCCTGTGGTGCATCGACCAGGCCAAGGCCGCCATGGCCGCCCCCATCACCGGGGCCCAGCTCATGGGTATCCATTTGGAAGGTCCCTTCCTGTCGGTGGAGTACAAGGGCGCTATGCCCGAGCATCTGCTGCAGAAGGGCAATGCGGACCTTTTCCGCAAGTACCAGCAGGCCGCTGACGGCGCGGTGCGCTACATCACCGTCTCCCCTGAGGTGGAGGGCGTGGTGGACATGATCGCTGAGATCGCCGGTCACACCACCGTGGCCATCGGCCACTCGGGTGCCGACTACGAGACCAGCTGCGCCGCCATTGACGCCGGTGCACAGGCCTGCACCCACACCTTCAACGCTATGGGTCTGTTCCACCAGCACCGTCCCGGCATTATGGGCGCGGTTCTGGAGCGCCCCGTGTGCTGCGAGGCCATCTGCGACGGCCGTCATCTGCATCCCGGCTCTGTCCGGATGCTCCTGGCCTGCAAGGGCTGGGACAAGGTGGTGGCGGTAACCGACTCCATCCAGGCCGCCGGTCTGCCCGACGGACATTATAAGCTGGGCGTCAACGACGTGGTGGTGGAGGACGGCGACGCCAAGCTGGCCTCCAATGGTGTCCGGGCCGGTTCTACTCTGACCACTGGTCAGGCCATGAAGAACCTGGTGAAGTTCACCGGGGAGAGCGTGGAAAAGGTGCTCCCCCTGCTGACTGTCAATCCCGCCCGCCTCATCGGTATGGACCACCGGAAGGGCTCCATCGCCCCCGGCAAGGACGCCGATCTGGTGGTTCTGGACCAAGATCTGAATGTAACTGCAACCTATGTGGCCGGCGTCAACGTATACGCCGGAGAGAATTAAGGAGGAACTTATTATGCCTTTGGTACCCCTGAGACCTTTGATGGAAGCCGCTGAGAAGTACAACTACGCTCAGGGCGCTTTTAACGTGAACGCCGTGGCCCAGGCCAAGGCCGTGATCGAGATGCACGAGACCTTCCGCTCCCCCGCCATCCTGCAGGGCGCCGACCTGGCCAACGCC
>NZ_JBBHLB010000014.1:0-86829 GCF_037572415.1 Flavonifractor porci | reverse complement strand
GCCGTCCCGTATAGAGGGCCGGCAGGCAATTTTTATTGGTATGATATTGTTTTGGAGCAGCAAAACAGGCCTAACATTAGCTGCGCTAACTTCAAAACCTCCCTTTTGACCTTAATGTCTTATCGAAAAAGAAACCAAACCAGAGAGAGCCGATGATTGTTGAAGAAGAAGAAATCAAGCAGTATTTCCCCTCGCATTACAATAGTGAACAGATGCACAACACGATTTTACTGTTGATTAGGAATTGGAGTAAAAAGCGTGGCTACACACAATAAAAGGTCATTATACCTTGTCACAACAGGGAGCAGAAAATTTTTCTGCTCCTTTTTTTATTTTTTGCGCAACAAACGGCCTCTGCCGTGGCCTACAAGTGAGAGTTACATCTCATGGACCTTGAAAATTCAGAAGAACATCAGGTACAACCGTCCCTCGGAGAGCCACTCCGGTGATACGCCATGACGCCTACGGGTCGAGCGACTTCCCTATCGCCGGTAAAGAGCTTGATAACTTGAGGCCACGATCCAGGGACAGGGGGAAAACTTACACTCAGCCACAGTCCGAGCGTTAAAAGCGTCGCAGGCAATGGGAGTGTCCGGTACAGAACCGTGATAAATGAATCCTAAATCAAAAGGATGCCGAAATGTTCTTGATTTTAAGAAAACCCAAGGGGGTAGTTTACCCTCTTTACATTCCATCTTCTGTTCAATACACAGGAGGAAACTGAAATGAACACACAAATTATCGCCATCGCCAACCAGAAAGGCGGCGTTGGCAAGACAACCACCTGCGCAAACCTGGGTATCGGGCTGGCACAGGCCGGGAAGAAAGTGCTGCTGATCGACGGGGACCCGCAAGGAAGTCTGACCATCAGCCTGGGCCACCCCCAGCCGGACAAGCTCCCCTTTACCCTGTCCGACGCGATGGGCCGTATCCTGATGGACGAGCCGCTGCGCCCCGGCGAGGGTATCCTGCATCACCCGGAGGGCGTTGACCTGATGCCCGCTGACATCCAGCTCTCCGGCATGGAGGTCTCTCTGGTGAACGCCATGAGCCGAGAGACAATCCTGCGGCAGTATCTGGACACTCTCAAGGGACAGTATTCCCAGATCCTGATTGACTGTCAGCCCTCCTTGGGGATGCTTACGATCAATGCGTTGGCTGCTGCCAACAGGGTAATAATCCCCGTCCAGGCGGAGTATCTGCCCGCCAAGGGCTTGGAACAGCTGCTCCAGACGGTCAATAAGGTGAAACGGCAGATCAACCCCAAGCTCCAGATCGACGGTATCCTGCTGACGATGGTGGACAACCGCACCAACTTTGCCAAGGAGATTGCGGCTCTGCTGCGAGAAACCTACGGCAGCAAAATCAAAGTGTTCGGAACTGAGATTCCCCATTCCGTCCGGGCAAAGGAAATCAGTGCCGAGGGCAAGAGTATTTTTGCCCATGACCCCAAGGGCAAAGTGGCCGAGGGTTACAAAAATCTGACCCAGGAGGTGATGAAACTTGAAAAGCAGCGCGAAAAAAGTAGAGCTTGCTCCATACGATGACTTGTTTTCCACCGAAGAAAGCCGCCAGGATGCCAAGCTGGAGAAGGTACGGGAAATCCCGCTGTCTGAACTGCATCCTTTCAAGAACCATCCCTTCAAAGTCAAGGATGACGAAGCCATGATGGAGACCGCCAACAGTGTTCGGCAGTACGGTGTTCTGGTTCCGGCGATTGCTCGCCCGGACCCGGAGGGTGGCTATGAGCTGGTAGCCGGTCACAGGCGGCACCGGGCCAGTGAACTGGCCGAGAAAGAAACCATGCCGGTCATTGTCCGCGACCTGGACGATGATGCCGCCACCATCATCATGGTGGACAGCAACTTGCAGCGGGAAAGCCTGCTTCCCAGCGAGAGAGCCTTTGCCTACAAGATGAAGCTAGAGGCTATGAAGCACCAAGGGGAACGGTCCGATTTAACTTGTGCCCAAGTTGGGCACAAGTCGGATGGAAAGAAGTCACGGGATATTTTGGCCGAGCAAGTTGGTCAGAGCCGAAATCAAATTCAACGCTATATCCGCCTGACAGAACTGATTCCCGAACTGCTGGATATGATTGATGAACAGAAAATCGCACTCAATCCGGCTTATGAGCTGTCTTTCCTCAAAAAAGAGGAACAGCGGGATTTGCTGGACGCGATGGACAGCGAACAGTCTACCCCCTCTCTTTCCCAGGCCCAGCGGCTCAAGAGATACAGCCAGGAGGGACATCTGACCCTCGATATGATGCGCGTCATCATGGGCGAGGAAAAGAAAAGCGATCTGGACCGGGTGACTTTCACCTCCGACACCCTGCGGAAGTATTTTCCCAAGAGTTACACGCCCCAGCGGATGCAGGAAACCATTATCAAGCTGCTGGAGGCGTGGCAGAAGAAGCGCCAGAGAGACCAGGAACGATGAAAGGAGCCGCCTATGAGGGATATTTCGGCCCGTGAGCTGAAAGGGCACAACATTCTTGCCGTAGAGCGTTTTCAGGATAACACCCGCTGGATGATCGAGTTTTCCGTTCAGCGTCCCAGTTCTTACGGTAGCCCCGGTGATGAAATGCGGCTGTTTCTCACAGAGGACGGGTATCAGGCCGCTCTCCTGAGTCAGCAGCGCCGGGAAATCAAAATCAAGCGGTATGCCCATGTGATCGAGGGCCATGTCCTCGACTTCAAGCCTAAAAGAAAGCATCACCCTTGATATGTTGTATGTTGGAAGAAATAGACCATTGCGAGATTGGGGGGATATATATGCACACAGTTGAAGATTTGGAAAACACACTGAAGGATATCTTTATAACTACTGAATCGACTTACAACCAGCAAGTCGAACTGGAAAACCTTTTGGAAGAAGTTGATCCGCGGTCTCTTATTCGTACCATCTGGGAAAACTCCGAGACCATATACTCTTTTCGCACTGAAAAAAACAGAGAGCAGTGCATGGTGTATTGCGAATCAGAGCTTTTCAAGAAGTGGGTAACGCTTCTATATTCTGAAAATGGTTCCGGTATCGGGATTTGATTCTGGAGAACATCGAGTATGACCACCTGTGCCGGGAGTTTACCACCTACCGGGAGGACCTGGACGAGATTGTGGAGCTGATGGTGGAGACCGTCTGCGCCAAGCGGAAAACCACCCGGATCGCTGGCAGCGACTTTCCCCATGAGGTGGTCTGCTCCCGGTTTTTGAAGCTGGACTGCTCCCACATCGAGTTTGTCATGGAGTGCCTGCGGAACAATACCACCGAAATCCGCAACATGAAGCAGTATCTGCTTGCGGTGCTGTTCAATGCGCCGACCACGATCAGCAACCACTACACCGCACAGGTTAACCACGATATGTACGCAGGCGGCTGGTAAACAGCCGCTTTTCTACTGCCCGGACGCACCGGGAGAAAGGATTTTGCCATGAAACGACCCCTTGCTTACATTACGGCTCCCTGGAGCAACAGCCAGTATGAGAACGCCGAGAACGCTGCGGCCTACTGCCGTCAGGTGTATGACGCCGGGTATTCGCCCATCTGCCCGGTGCTGTTCCTGCCCACCTTCCTCAAGGACGAGATTCCCCAGGAACACAAGGACGGGCTGGATATGGCGCGGGACTACCTGCGCCGGTCCCATGTGCTGGTGGTCTGCGGCCACGGTATTGACGAGACCGTGAAGAATGACATCGCCACCGCCGAGCGCCTGCGGATCACCGCCACCACCCTGAACGGTATCCTGACCGTGAAGGGCCAGGGGCGCGGGAAAGGAGGTGCGCGCCATGCCTGAGCGTAAGACCGTGGGCCAGCTGATGGAGGAAATGCGCCTCAAAGCCGGGGCACAGAACTACCACGGGCACGAGTACATGGATTTACAGCGGTTTGCTGAGGATACCCGGCACATGATTATCTTCGATGTGCTGACCTACGATTCCCCGGTGGGATGGAAGGGCGAACGGACCCGTCTGTTTCTGACGGAGGCCGGATACCAGAAAAGCCTGGAGAGCCAGGAAAAGGGCCACATCAAGATTCTCAGCCATGCCAAGGTGCGTCAGGGACATCTCTACTATGATCGTTCCGACCAGCTGCGCTGAAAGGAGGTTCTAATCGTGAAATTTCTGCTGCGGCGGCTGGTGGTCCCGCCCTAGTATCAAGCACCACCCCTGCAAAACCTGTGGAAAGGAGGCGATGACCTATGCAGGAGGAAGTGGAAAACAGAACTTTGACGCTGGTAGTCAGCGGCACAAAGCTCACAGGGCGGCTGTTTAAGGCCGCTATTGCCAAGTACATGGCTTACCGCAAGGAAAAGAAGCTGCAAAAGCAAAGAAGCCGGGACGCTCCCGTGATACCGCATGGCAAGCAGACCGTGAAACAGCTGATCGGTCAGAACCAGGGCGTATCCAACATCGAGATCACCGACCCCTCTATCCGTGAGTTTGAGAAGATTGCCCGGAAGTACGGTGTGGATTATGCCGTTAAAAAAGACCGCAGCAGCTCTCCGCCCAAGTACCTGATTTTCTTCAAAGGGCGGGATGCGGATGCTCTGACCGCCGCCTTTACCGAATACACCAGCAAAAAGGTGAAAAAGGCGCAGAAAACAGAACGCCCGTCCATATTGGAGAAACTGGGTAAGTTCAAAGAACTGCTTCAGAATACGGTTATGGACCGGCACAAGCGGAAGGAGCTGGAACGATGAAAAAGCAGTTGGACATCAAAAAGCTCGTTCTGCTGAACCTGCCATATCTCCTGGTGGGTCTGTTCGCCACCAATTTTGGAGAAGGCTGGCGTATGGCCACAGGTGCGGACGCTTCGGCAAAAATGCTCTCGTTCTTCTCCACGCTGCCGGTGGCGCTGGCCAGCTGGTGGCCCAGCCTTCACCCGCTGGACCTGTTGGTGGGACTGTGCTGTGGCGCTGGTCTGCGGTTGGCCGTCTATCTCAAAAGCAAGAACGCCAAAAAATACCGGCATGGCATGGAGTACGGTTCCGCCCGCTGGAGTGCATAATTTTAAGTGTAAAGGAAGCCTATATGACAGAACAGAACGGGACGCCCACCGCGCCCCGGAACCCCGACAGTATTATCACGACGCAGAGAAACGGGCAGACTATTGTTGCGGAGTTATTTTTCAATCACAGCAGCACAGAAACATTCCGCGACAAGCTGCTCAAGACGATACTTGCCGACAGTTCGTGTTTATCTGCGTCTGACGGTCAAGAGCCGGAAAAATCGGAAATCTTGCGATAACAGCCGCCCCGACGATACATTCCACGTCCGGGCGGTTTTTATCGTCAAAAACGCCGTTTTCTCCAAGTCAAGAGCCGGAGAAAACACCCGAAAAATGCCCCTATTGCGTAACAGGGGCACAGAAAGGAGTTTGCATGAGAACAGGGCTTACCAAGCAGGAAAAGACCACCGATATTTGGTTTGACGAGAAAGACCCCCTTATCCATATCCGCACCCACAACACCGCCTTGAAAAAGCGTCTGCTTGCATACAGCCGCCGTTATCCGGCGATCTGCCAGCAGACTGACGCAGACCCGGAAACGGGCTGCATGGAGTTTGACATTGAGAAAGGCCGCTTCTCTTTCCGTCTGACCGCCCCATACAGCGAGGAACGGCGGGCGGTATGCCAGAGAGAGCAACGTCGCCGACAGGCTGAAATAGAGTTGAAATGTTCATAGTTTTGTGCTATACTTTTTCTAAAAGCAGAGTAATACTGCGGAATTGATTGGAGGACAACACAATGGTTACATTTATGAGATTAAGATAAAACCGCGAGTTATGTTGCGGTTATCCGTATTGCATAACTCGCTTATTGAAGCAGAGATGTAATTACGGAGGAAAAACAAATGAATAATAATTTATCACGCTTTGCAGACAGCAAGGTTTATTTTCAATGCCCAATTTGCACAAAATCAATGGATATACAAGGCAATAGCCTAATTTGTAGACATGGACATTGCTTTGATATTTCAAGATATGGGTATGTAAATTTGTTGTTAAAATCATCGCCCAAAACCAACTACAGCAAGCGGTCTTTTGACAACCGGCACCAAATTTTGGAGTATGGCATGTATGATGTTGTGTTGGAGAAAATCATACAGTTTATTTCTGATACGCCATCTATAAGAAACATTTTAGATGTTGGTTGCGGCGAGGGTTTCTATGCAAGGCAGATACAGCAAAGAACAGAACGAAACATCTTTGCCTTTGACTTGTCAAGGGAGGCAATACAGATTGCATCAAAAAAAGACAAGCGCAAAGCAGTGAAGTGGTTTGTTACTGACTTATCAAAAATCCCTTTGAAAGACGGAAGTATGGATTGTATTTTAGACATATTTTCGCCTGCACACTACAAAGAATTTCAGCGATTGCTATCTCCTAACGGATATGTTGTGAAAGTAATTCCTACGAAAAATCATTTGAGGGAAATCAGGACTAAAGTGCAAGCACACTTGAAAAATCCAGATTATTCAAATGAGTCTGTCGTTGAATATTTTGAGAAATATCTTAAAACCATTTCAAGAGAAACGGTTTCAGCCACCGTACAGTTGTCATCAGAACAAAGAATGTCGTTTATTGAAATGACGCCGCTTCTCTTTTGCGTTGAAAAAGATTGCGTTGATTGGCGTACTCTCACACATTTGACAATCGAAGCTGATGTTTTAATAGGAATGTATTAAAGGGCGTATTGATATTTAATATTCCCATTTATTGAGCAGAACGGAGTAAACCAAACACCCTAATCAAAAGGACAGCCGAGGAAATCGACTGTCCTTTTTCTATGCCGACAGGTAGAAAGGAGTGACCACCCATGACGAAACCGAGAGAAAAAAACGCGAGGAATTGCAAGCCGAGATTGAGGACGGGAAGAAGAAAATCCGGCAGCTTGAAAATCGGGAAAAGGTGTTGCGGCAAAAGTTATCCCAAGAGGAACGCAGGACGCGCAGCCATCGGCTGATCGTCCGGGGTGCGGTCTTTGAGAGCATTGTGCCAGAAGCAAAGACCATGACCGACGAAGAAGCCGCCGCCTTTCTCCGGCTTGCCCTGACGAGCGAGGAAGCGCGGGGCTATCTGAAAAAACGCACCGAGGGCGGGAAAAGCGAATAATCCCTTTGGTACAAAGGGCGCACTTATACACCCTTACGGGTGCGTGCGCTCTGCCGAGGGCTTGTCGGCACAGAGAGAAAGCCGCTTGCTTCCCTCTCTGACCGACATTGGCGGCTTTGCCGCAACAAGGGGCTGCACCCCTTGCGCCGCTTACGCGGCTATCCCTGCACACCCACAAAAACAGTATACCCGCCTTTGGCGTCTGTACCATTTTTGCGGGTTTTCATTTTATCCGGGAGGTGATACCCATAGCCATCTATCATTGTAATATCACCGTTCTTCAGACCCTCGTTATCGCTCTGGGCGCCGGTCTCGGCATCTGGGGTGTCATCAACCTGCTGGAAGGTTACGGCAACGACAACCCCGGCGCAAATGCTCATGTACGGTAAGGAAGCAAGCAACCGAAAACAAGAGATAGACCGCCAGCACTACACTATTCCGAACCAAAGACCAAAAGATAAGCATTGTGGGAAAATCTAAACTTTTGGATTTTCCTACAATGCCAACTACGGCGGAATCCCTCCCACTCCTTATATCTTTCTGTATACATTGAATTTGTATTTAGTAAAATGCAGACAACACCACGGATCGGCTTTTGGTTGGACAATTCCAACCAAACACCACAGCAGACAGCAGAAAACATTCTGAACGCTAGGAAGCCGGTATGATTGTTACATATAAGGGGAAGAAAAATTTCTTTTAGGTACTTGCTTTCCTAAAACTGATGTGATACAATGATTTAATCCAGAAAAGGAGTAAAAAATATGCGGCAAGGTATTCTTAAATAAAACTATAATCAAATAGTGGGAACAAAGGATTATGATAGCTCCTTTTGTAGGGGCTTAGTTTTTTGTACCCAATTTAAGAATACTTTTGCCTTATCAATTTTGACATATCCCCAAAAACAGCAATCACAAACAGGTGTATGCTGTATATGTGTATGTCCGCAACTTATAATCCCCAGTGGTAAAAGTATTTTACTGCTGGGGATTTTTATGCCCTTTGGGGCTGTAAAGGGAGGACAATCACATGAAAATAATCAATATTGGAATTCTTGCCCATGTAGACGCTGGAAAGACGACCTTGACGGAGAGCCTGCTATATGCCAGCGGAGCCATTTCAGAACCGGGGAGCGTCGAAAAAGGGACAACGAGGACGGACACCATGTTTTTGGAGCGGCAGCGTGGGATTACCATTCAAGCGGCAGTCACTTCCTTCCAGTGGCACAGATGTAAAGTTAACATTGTGGATACGCCCGGCCACATGGATTTTTTGGCGGAGGTGTACCGCTCTTTGGCTGTTTTAGATGGGGCCATCTTGGTGATCTCCGCTAAAGATGGCGTGCAGGCCCAGACCCGTATTCTGTTCCATGCCCTGCGGAAAATGAACATTCCCACCGTTATCTTTATCAACAAGATCGACCAGGCTGGCGTTGATTTGCAGAGCGTGGTTCAGTCTGTTCGGGATAAGCTCTCCGCCGATATTATCATCAAGCAGACGGTGTCGCTGTCCCCGGAAATAGTCCTGGAGGAAAATACCGACATAGAAGCATGGGATGCGGTCATCGAAAATAACGATGAATTATTGGAAAAGTATATCGCAGGAGAACCAATCAGCCGGGAAAAACTTGCGCGGGAGGAACAGCAGCGGGTTCAAGACGCCTCCCTGTTCCCAGTCTATCATGGCAGCGCCAAAAATGGCCTTGGCATTCAACCGTTGATGGATGCGGTGACAGGGCTGTTCCAACCGATTGGGGAACAGGGGGGCGCCGCCCTATGCGGCAGCGTTTTCAAGGTTGAGTACACCGATTGCGGCCAGCGGCGTGTCTATCTACGGTTATACAGCGGAACGCTGCGCCTGCGGGATACGGTGGCCCTGGCCGGGAGAGAAAAGCTGAAAATCACAGAGATGCGTATTCCATCCAAAGGGGAAATTGTTCGGACAGACACCGCTTATCAGGGTGAAATTGTTATCCTTCCCAGCGACAGCGTGAGGTTAAACGATGTATTAGGGGACCAAACCCGGCTCCCTCGTAAAAGGTGGCGCGAGGACCCCCTCCCCATGCTGCGGACGACGATTGCGCCGAAAACGGCAGCGCAAAGAGAACGGCTGCTGGACGCTCTTACGCAACTTGCGGATACTGACCCGCTTTTGCGTTGCGAAGTGGATTCCATCACCCATGAGATCATTCTTTCTTTTTTGGGCCGGGTGCAGTTGGAGGTTGTTTCCGCTTTGCTGTCGGAAAAATACAAGCTTGAAACAGTGGTAAAGGAACCCTCCGTCATTTATATGGAGCGGCCGCTCAAAGCAGCCAGCCACACCATCCATATCGAGGTGCCGCCCAACCCGTTTTGGGCATCCATAGGACTGTCTGTTACACCACTCTCGCTTGGCTCCGGTGTACAATACGAGAGCCGGGTTTCGCTGGGATACTTGAACCAGAGTTTTCAAAACGCTGTCAGGGATGGTATCCGTTACGGGCTGGAGCAGGGCTTGTTCGGCTGGAACGTAACGGACTGTAAGATTTGCTTTGAATACGGGCTTTATTACAGTCCGGTCAGCACGCCGGCGGACTTCCGCTCATTGGCCCCGATTGTATTGGAACAGGCATTGAAGGAATCGGGGACGCAGCTGCTGGAACCTTATCTCTCCTTCATCCTCTATGCGCCCCAGGAATACCTTTCCAGGGCTTATCATGATGCACCGAAATACTGTGCCACCATCGAAACGGCCCAGGTAAAAAAGGATGAAGTTGTCTTTACTGGCGAGATTCCTGCCCGCTGTATACAGGCATACCGTACTGATCTGGCCTTTTACACCAACGGGCGGAGCGTATGCCTTACAGAGCTGAAAGGATATCAGGCCGCTGTCGGTCAGCCGGTCATCCAGCCCCGCCGTCCAAACAGCCGCCTGGACAAGGTGCGCCATATGTTTCAGAAGGTAATGTAAAGATACATAATCGTCAAGACGGCAACAATCAGAAGTTATGGAGGGTAACAATGGAATATAGTAAGGAAGATTTAATGGAAGCAAAAAAGCAAATTTGGGGAGTGGGAGAGAACATGGGAACAGAGGAAAGTAAAAAAATCTGGGAGGAGAACGCACAATTTTGGGATAATGCAATGGGTGACGAATCTAATGAATTTCACAGAGAGGTAGTGCGTCCCAAAGTAACGGAACTTCTATCTCCTAATCCTGCGGATTACATTTTGGATATTGCGTGTGGCAATGGAAATTATTCTTCGTATCTTGCACAAAGAGGCGCTTCGGTTGTCGCTTTTGATTACAGCAAAAAAATGATAGAATTGGCTAAAAGACGGCAATCACAATATGCAAAACAAATTGAATTTTGTGTGGCGGATGCGACCGATAGAAAAAGTATATTAGAATTAAAAAGAAATCGAGCCTTTACGAAAGCAGTTTCTAATATGGCAATTATGGATATTACGGATATTGAACCACTTCTTATGGCTGTTTATGAACTGTTGCAGGAAAGCGGAATTTTTGTCTTTGCAACGCAACACCCTTGTTTTGTCACGTTGACTGAAAAATATATGACACCGCACAGTTACTATGATATAGCGATTGAAGGGCAACCGAAAGAGCAGATTTATTATTACTTTCTGCGCCAGCCGCAGCGCGTGATCGGCGCGTGTATTGGCCGGTCACGCAGCACAGCGGGGCGGCATATCCAGCTTGCCTTGCAGCGGCTACGCGAAGAAATGGGGGTGAGCCGGTATGAGTAGACTTCTCCCCTATGAAACAATCCTCAAAGCCCGTGAGGGCGACCCAGAAGCCGTGAACGCTGTCCTGCTCCACTACGCCGGATATATCCGCTATTTCTCAAAAGTGAACGGGCAGGTCAACGCCGAGGTGGAGGACTATGTAAAGCAGCGGTTAATTGACTGTCAATTCAAGTTCCGGCTTGACGAACCACCGGACAAGTCATAAAAACTGAATACCAGCCGCCACCGACGCGGCCAGCGAAAGCAGTAAGTCTTGAAAAAGATTTACTGCTTTTTTTGTTGTCCGGCTCCGCTCCCGGCCATTTTGCCCCCTGCCGGTTGTAGTAGTAAGCGAGGAGGGAATTTTTCTGCCCTGGTGTTTGGCATTTGGAGCATTTACCCGTAGTAGAGGGCAAAGAGAAAGGATTTCTCCAACACCGGGTAGAAACCACTGCGTCCGGTGTCATTTTAGCGAAAGCGGGCAGGAATGCCCTTTACAGGATTAGTAGTAGCAGAAAAAGAGAAACAAACTTTTGTGGTTGCAGTTTTCCAAAAAAGTGGCGGACGGAAGTGAGAGAAAGTTTGCAGTCACGGAGAGCAAGTTTCTACCACGGTGCCAAAATCCGCAATTCTGCAGTTTTGCCCCTCGCGGGAAACTTGTTGGGGAGTGCCTTCCCCAAACCCTGCTCATGCGCCCTTACGGGCGAGAAAGGAGGTCACACCATGCGAAAGAAATACAACACGCCCCACCGCAGCCGCGTTGTGAAAACCCGGCTGTCCGAAGATGAGTATGCCGACTTCACAGCGCGGCTTGCGCCCTATGGTATCAGCCAGTCCGAATTTCTCCGGCAGGCGATACGGCGGGCGACCATACGCCCGGTTGTCCATGTGTCGTCGGTCAATGACGAGTTGCTTTCCGCTGTCGGGAAGCTGACAGCCGAGTACGGCAGGATCGGCGGCAACCTCAATCAGATTGCCCGGTATCTGAACGAATACGGCGTACCCTACAACACCCTTTCCGGCGAGGTACGCGCCGCCATATCCGACCTTGCCGTCCTCAAGTATGAAGTCCTCAAGAAAGTAGGTGACGCGGTTGGCAACACTCAAGCATATCAACTCTAAAAACGCCGACTACGGAGCCGCCGAGCAATATCTTCTCTTTGAGCATGACGAGTTTACCATGAAGCCCGTCCTTGATGAAACCGGCAGGCTTATCCCCCGCGAGGACTACCGGCTGTCCACGCTGAACTGCGACGGGGAGGATTTTGCCGTTGCGTGTATGCGGGCCAATCTCCGCTATCAGAAAAACCAGCGGCGGGAAGATGTGAAAAGCCACCACTACATCATCAGCTTTGACCCGCGGGACGGGCCGGACAACGGCCTGACCGTAGACCGGGCGCAGGCGTTGGGGGAACAATTCTGTAAAGAGCATTTTCCCGGCCACCAGGCCCTTGTCTGCACCCACCCGGACGGGCATAACCACAGCGGCAACATTCATGTGCATATCGTCATAAACAGCCTGCGGATTGAGGAAGTGCCGTTCCTGCCCTACATGGACAGGCCGGCCGATACGAAAGTCGGCTGCAAGCACCGATGTACCGACGCTGCCCTGCGCTACTTCAAATCCGAAGTCATGGAGATGTGCCACCGGGAGGGGCTTTATCAAATCGACCTCTTGAACGGCAGCAAGAACCGCGTCACCGACCGGGAGTATTGGGCGCAGAAAAAGGGACAGGCCGCGCTGGACAAGCAGAACGCCCCCATGATTGCCGATAGTATCACGCCCCGGCAGACCAAGTTTGAAACGAACAAGGAGAAGCTGCGGCAGACCCTACGGAAAGCCCTTGCCACCGCCGCCAGCTTTGACGAGTTTTCCTCTCTGTTGCTGCAGGAGGGTGTGACCGTCAAGGAGAGCCGGGGGCGGCTTTCCTACCTCACGCCGGACAGGACAAAGCCAATTACCGCCCGGAAGCTGGGCGACGATTTTGACCGCGCCGCTGTCTTTGCCGTTTTAGAGCAAAACGCCGCCAGAGCAGCCGAAGCGCCAGCCAGATCCCCCGATCCCCCACGCACCATAAAAGACCGCTTGCAGGTTGCCAGAGCCGAGATAGCCGCCCCGAAACAGGACGGAGTGCAGCGGCTTGTGGACATTGAGCAGAAAATGGCCGAGGGCAAAGGCCGGGGCTATGAACGCTGGGCGAAGATACACAATCTGAAGCAGGCCGCCAAAACGCTGTCCGTCTACCAGCAATACGGCTTTACTTCCCCGGAGCAGTTAGAAGCCGCCGTTGACACCGCCTAAACAGCGCCCGTATAAGACCAACAACTTCTATGCCGTGCTGGAACGGCAGGCAAGACTCGACAAGGAGGTGTATGACATTGTTCACCGCAAAGAAAAACCGGCAGGCCGATAAGGATGGCAAGCAGACGCCGCCGGTTCCCAAGAAGAAGCTTTCCCGCGCTGACAGAAAGCAGATCGAAGCCGCCATTGCCCGCGCCAACCGCACGGACAAAAAGGAAAAGTCCGCACAGGACAGCATCCCCTATCAGACTTACCTCAATGACCCTCGCCCGGAGAATATGCCCATTCTGGAGGACCTGTATGACCTGCTGCGGGCACAGGAGGAAAAGGAAGCGCAGTACATCGCCACGGCGCTGGAAATCTACGTCACCGGCTCCCTCAATGTGTTCAATCACCGCAGCAATGTGGACATCAACAACCGCATTGTCTGCTATGACATCAAGGAACTGGGCAAGCAGCTGAAAAAGATCGGTATGCTGGTGGTCCAGGACCAGGTGTGGAACCGTGTCACCATCAACCGTGCCGCCCACAAGTCCACCCGCTACTACATCGATGAGATGCACCTGCTGCTGAAAGAGGAACAGACCGCCGCCTACACGGTGGAGATCTGGAAGCGGTTCCGTAAGTGGGGCGGCATCCCCACCGGCATCACGCAGAATGTCAAAGACCTTTTGAGCAGCCGGGAGGTGGAGAACATCTTTGAGAACTCCGACTTCGTGTATATGCTCAACCAGGCGGGCGGTGACCGGCAGATTCTCGCCAAACAGCTGGGCATTTCTCCGCACCAGCTCAGCTATGTGACCCATTCTGGCGAGGGCGAGGGCCTGCTGTTCTACGGCGCAACCATCTTGCCTTTCGTGGACCACTTCCCGAAGAACACCGAGTTGTACCGCATTATGACCACCAAACCCCAGGAACTGAAAAAGGAGGATGAATGACCATGAAGCCCAATATGGAACTGAACTCTATGATGTTTTTTGAAGCGGCGCTGGAGGAACAGCGTTCCAATCTGCTCTCCGACATGGCCGCTGCCGTCAGCGAATGCCGTGAAGCGGCAGACCAGGCGGCTCAGCTGAGCGAGGACGGCGAGGCGGGCCTGCTGCGCCTGACGGAAATCTGGTGCGCTATGAACGGCGTTCCCGTCATCGTCATCTTCGAGGGCGGGCAGTCTGAACTGCTGGCCTCTGTAGTGGCGCAGATCTACGCCTTTCTGATCCAGCACCCCTCCCGTGGTCCCCAGGGGTTGGCCCTCTATGTGGAGCTGCGCTACATGATGGCCTCCCTGATGATGGGAGAATGGTTTGAATAAGGAGCCGCGCCTGCGCTTTACGGCGGAAGAACGGGCTGACCCGGCGCTGGAAAAGCCCATTCGTAAGGCGGACAAGGCCGCCGCCAAAGCGGATAAGGCGCAGGCCAAAATTCCGAAAAAGAAGGTCCGGCAAAAGGCGGTGGACCCGGAGACCGGAAAAGTCACCACGAAGCTGGTGCTGGAGGACAAGAAAAGGCCGCCCTCCAAGCTGTCCCATGCGGTACGGGATGCCCCCGCCAATGCTGCGCTGGGGAAACTCCACAAGGAAATCCAGGAGGCCGAACAGGACAATGTGGGCGTGGAGAGCGCCCACAAGTCCGAGGAGGCCGCAGAGACCGGCGCACGATTGGTTCGGGAGGGCTATCGCAGTCACAAGTTGAAGCCCTATCGTAAAGCAGCCCAGGCCGAGAAAAAGCTGGAAAAGGCCAATGTAAACGCCTTGTACCAGAAATCTTTGCAGGAGAATCCCCAGCTTGCCAGCAATCCTTTCTCTCGCTGGCAGCAGAAACGGACCATCAAGAAGCAGTATGCCGCTGCCAAGCGCGCCGGTCAGTCTGCCGGAAGTGCTGCCAAGACTGCGGAGGCCACCGGTAAGGCGGCCAAGGCTGCCAAGGAAAAGGCCCAGCAGGCGGGTGCGTTTGTCATGCGCCACAAAAGAGGTTTCATCCTCGTGGGGGTAATCTTCCTGATTGTCTGTCTGTTGCTCAACACCATGTCCTCCTGCTCCATGATGGCACAGAGTATCGGTTCTGTGGTGTCCGGCACCACCTATCCGTCGGATGACCCGGAGATGGTGGCGGTAGAGGCCGACTATGCAGCCAAGGAGGCGTCACTGCAAGCGGAGATCGACGGCATCGAAAGTAGCCATCCGGGGTATGACGAGTACCGCTATGATCTGGACATGATCGGGCATGACCCCCATGAGCTGGCGGCCTATCTCTCTGCCGTGCTGCAAGGCTACACGCAGGCAAGCGCCCAGGCGGAGCTGGATCGTGTGTTTGATGCACAGTACGAGTTGACGCTTACCGAGGAAGTGGAGACGCGATACCGGACAGAGACCCGGACCGGCACCACCACATCTACTGACCCGGAGACCGGTGAGGTCACAGCGGAAGAATACGAGTACGAGGTAGAAGTTCCCTACGAGTATTACATTCTGAATGTGAAGCTCACCAGCAAGCCTATATCCTCTGTGGCTTCGGAGCTGCTGACCCCGGAACAGCTGGAAATGTATCAGGTGTACCGCAGCACGCTGGGCAACAAACCGCTGATTTTTGGTGGTGGTTCTGCCGACACCAGCGACTCCGAGAGCTTGACCGGCGTGCAGTTTGTCAACGGCACCCGCCCCGGAAATCAGGCCGTGGTGGATATTGCCAAGAGCCAGGTGGGCAATGTGGGCGGTCAGCCCTACTGGAGCTGGTTCGGTTTTACCTCCCGTGTGGAGTGGTGCGCCTGCTTTGTTTCCTGGTGCTATGGCCAGATGGGGCTGTCCGAACCACGCTTTTCAGCGTGTCAGGCGCAGGGCATCCCGTGGTTCCAGTCTCACGGGCAATGGGGCGGGCCTGATTATGCCAATATTGCCCCCGGCGACGCAATCTTTTTCGACTGGGATCTTGACGGCAGAGCCGACCATGTGGGCATCGTTGTCGGCACGGATGGCAGCCGGGTCTACACCGTGGAGGGCAATTCCGGCGACGCCTGCAAAGTCAGAAGCTATTCTTTGACCTACGAGTGCATCAAGGGCTATGGCCTGATGAACTGGTAAGGCTGATTTTTGAGAAAAGGAGTGATTGAAATGGCTAAGAACAAAATCCAGCGCATTGACCAGGAGATTGCCAAGGTGCGCGAGAAGATCACGGAGTACCAGGACAAACTGAAAACCCTGGAGGCGCAGAAAACCGAGGCGGAAAACCTGGAGATCATCCAGACGGTGCGCGCGCTGCGGCTGACCCCGGAACAGCTTTCCGCCTTGCTCTCTGGCGGCACGGTTCCCGGCATGGCCGCTGCTTCCGCCGATTACAACGAACAGGAGGATACCGACCATGAAGAATAAGAAAATTTTCAAAACCCTTTCGGCCCTCTGCGCCGCCCTGGTGCTGATGATGGGCCTTTCCGTGACTGCCTTTGCCCAGGGAACGGAAGAACTTCCGGCGGAGGATGCCACCAACGACAGCAATGTGGTCGTGGAGGAAACCGAGGACAGTCCCGCCCTGACCCCGGAGGGCAACGCTGCTCTGGTGGATGATTTCGGCGGCAATAAGCAGCTTATTACCGTCACCACCAAGGCGGGCAACTACTTTTATATCCTCATTGATAGGGCGAATGAGGACAAGGAAACTGCCGTCCATTTTCTGAACCAGGTGGATGAAGCCGATTTGGAGGCACTGATGGAGGAAGGCCAGACCACCACGGAACAGCCCGCCACCTGTACCTGTACGGAAAAATGTGTGGCTGGTGCGGTCAATACGGCCTGTCCGGTGTGTGCCACCGATATGAGCGGTTGTATTGGCAAGGAGCCGGAACCGGAAGTGCCGGAGGCAACGCCTGCCCCTCAAGAAACCGAGCAGGAACCCGTGGGCCTCAATCCGGTAATTCTGTTGGCGGTACTGGCTGTGCTTGCTGGCGGCGGTGCGCTGGCTTAACCTGGACTGTGACCGGAAGTTCCGCAACTTTTGGGGCAGCACGAAAGCTGTCCGTCGATTGAGCGACACCATCTGCATTGAGAACGGACTGTCCATTGTCGAGAACCCAAAGCCCCACGGCAAAAGTTACGACCAATGGCTGGGCGATCAGGCGAAGCCCTCCCATCGGGAATTACTTCGTGCTGCCATAGATAACGCCTTGGCACAAAAGCCTGCTGACCTGGACGAGCTGCTGAAACTACTCCGAAAATCTGGCTGTGAAGTATCCAAGCGCGGGAAATCCTACCGTTTGAAGCTCCCAGGCTGGAGCAAAGTATCCCGCCTGGACAGTCTGGGTGATGGCTACACCCTGGAAGACCTGTTGGCCGTCCTCGCCGGTCAAAAGGTGCATACGCCCCGTCAGAAGCCGGTCAAGCGGGCAGATCTGTCGAAGGTCAATCTGCTGGTTGACATCCAGGCAAAGCTCCAGGCCGGAAAAGGTGCCGGATATGCGAGATGGGCCAAGGTCTTTAATTTGAAACAGATGGCGCAGACCGTGAACTATCTCACCGAGCATAACCTGCTGGAGTATGCAGTGCTGGAGGAAAAGGCTGCTGCGGCCACGGCCCACCACAATGAGCTATCCGCAAGAATCAAGGCTGCGGAGAAACGAATGGCGGAGATTGCCGTCCTGCGGACCCATAAGCTGATCGTGACCCAGTAGGTCGTATAAGTGGCTATCAGCACATAGAAATAGTTGATGCAGTGTCAGAGGCATCTTCCAAAACATGAGAGTTAACAATCTGGCTTCCTGCATACATCAGATACTTTATTCCACTTGCTATGGCCATCTCCTCTGCGGCTGCTTGCTTCGCTTTTACCACCGTATCGTCAATTTTATTATCTCCTTTGACTTCAATCAGCTGGTAGGACCCATCCGCCATTTTTGCCAAGAAGTCCGGATAGTATTGACGAATTCTGCCCGATTCCGGGTCATAATAATGCACGGAAAGATCTCCCTGATTGGAGGTAAACATTCCTGTGAAGTATACTTCTTTGACTTTTCCACTGGTGATATACTGCATAAAACATTCTTTCTCTGGGATAGAATCGAAGCAGTAGGTATCAGCATGGAAACTTTTCTTGATTTGTTCCGGGGTAAAGCCGGGATAACGATTTGTAATGACCAGGTCATCCTTTGCAGAAAATTCGTAATATCCAGCTTCTTTTGGTTCACGCAGCAGAACCAGTTCTTTATCCTCCGTTTTCAGTTCCGCTGTAATATCAAACAGCGCATGAAACACGCCTGGGATAATCCAGCCGTTCTGTTCTTTTCCATAAGTTTCCCGCAGCTGCGCAGGGTAATATTGTGTAGAACGGTACGGACGCTTGCCGGTCCACCGCAGTTCTGGAAACCCTTTAATCGTCGGTCGCTGTTCAAATTCAAAAGTCAGCTGTTCGTTATCCATTAAGTTTATCCTCCATTTTCTCGATTTCCGTTGCAAATCCATACGACGCTGCTACTCTCTTTATTTCAGCCGCGCCAATCGGTAAGAGTTGCCCTTCTTTGTACAAATCTCTGCCCAGCAAGTAATGAAGCAAAAGATACCTATCCGTTTCAAGCAGGTTCAGATTTTCGCCCAAATAGCGGTTTACCTGTTCAAGCATAGCCGGATCGGTAAGCTGCGCCAATGTAGATGTCGCATCCAGTTCCCCAGCACTTTGAAGTTTCGTAAGGCTCTCCAGTAATCCCAGCCAATGATATAAAGCTTTCCGCTTCTCGGCATCTGCTTCTTCCATCGTCATTTTTGCAGTCAGTTTCGGCTTCACAACGGCACCCTCTCTTGTTTTAGCTTGAGATCGTACCGCCTCCACTTTAAGTTCCCTTGTTGTCAGGACTTCCCGCGCTGTATGGTAAAATGGGACAATATGCTCCTGCCAGACATTCGGCAGCACCTCATAAAAAAGCTTATCAACTGCCCAGTCAACAACTTTCTCGCTGGCCTCAATCGTTTTGTTGCGCACAGCATCTTTGCAATATTCCTTCAAAGAAAAAGACTTTTGAGCAGGAACTATAGACGGATTTGTTTCTTTATGGTGTGGTACCGGCGGGTGTGCGGCATGGTGCTTTAGTTCTTTGAGAACACGATGGGGTTTTCTGTTTATCAGCCGCCCATAGTCATCAATATAAGCTTCATCACTTTTCCACTTCTGAAAAAGCTCATCGGTTGGGATAATGTAAATAATTTCATTTTTTCGTACTCGATGTTCCGCCATAAAGCATTGTCCTCAATTACTTATTCCCGCAGTAAAAGCGGAAATCACATCCCGCACAGATTTTGGGGTCATTGGCACAGCGGTGGAAATCCTTCCGCATGATCTTCTTGACTGTATCATCAAATGCTGCCATTGTACCTTCCACAGCGGATTTTGTGTACGGATAGGTGATCGTCGGCACACCGCTGTCTTCGCCGGTATAGTAAATGTGCATTTTGCTGACCTTCTTTCCGGTGCGCTCCTCCACAAGATGGGCATAGATATGAAGCTGCCGACGATATCGCTCGAGCTGTTCGCGGTCTTTCTCCATGTCGGGTTTGCGCTGGGATTTAAAGTCTACAATTTCAACTGTATCTCCTTCGCCGCGAATCAGATCGACTTTGCCCTCAATAATATAATCCGGTTTCACAAGAGATACATCCACCTCGGCCTGTTGAATAGCCGACCAATCTCCATGTTGTCTGTCCACATAGCGGAGCACCTGTTTCAAAGCTGCCTCGCGCTGAGGGCCAGCTAGGTATGTATGCTCTGTTTTTGTAAGCGATACATAATTGGAATCGAACCAGCGACTTATATTTTCCCCGGTAATCGTTTGCTCTTCATGCCGCAAAGCAGCCCGGTGAATATCCTCTATAGTCTCATGTACCAGAGTACCAAAGAGCATAGCGTTCGCACGGACCGGCATAAATTCCAATTCCTTGTAGAACTTATATTGCAAGGCGCAAGTTTCGTAAACCGAAATGTGCGATGTGAACGAGTAGGTATTCTTGATGTTTACGTCTTTGATTGGTTTAAAGTCAAACTCTTGTATGTCAAATCCAGAGCTGTCCAAGGATTGCAGTTCCCCATAGATTTCTTTGAAATAGTTGCTGGGGGTCCGATTGTCCTCATTACAGGTCAGAATAAGCAGATCTTGTGCACGGGAAAATGCCGTGTAGTAGAGTCGCCAGAAGTCAAAGAACTTCGTAACCTCATGCGGTTCAAAAGCAGGACGCTTGAAGTAACGCTCCTCAATCTGCATCATCAAGTCATTTGTGTTCTTTCTTGGTACATTCGATAAAGAATCCACCAAAACAATCGGGAACTCCATACCCTTGGACTGGTGGATCGTCAGGAACGATACGCAGCCGCTGGGGGCATACTCAGAGTCATCTTCATACTCCGTGATTCCCCCATCAAAGAGAAGACGCAAATACAGGTTGAAAAGCATCTCCGTATTCTGATCAATACGGCGTTTACCATGGTATTCCGTTGCATCCAGAACGTCCACTCGGTGAAGGTATTCAAACTTGCCGATGATTTGCGTCAGCTTCGCAAGATTTCGCGTGGGGCGGATGTCAACCACGCCGACATCCATCTCTGTATCAAGAATCCCTGCAAAAGGCTGAAACTCAAAAAGCTGATACATCAATCCGCAATAGGCGTAGTCCGTGGCACCAGTCAAACTGACATGGACTTTTCCTCTGCGGCGTATCCATTTCAAAAGTTCTGAATTTTCTGGCCGCATAAGATATTCATTTGCCAGCATGATGCAATTCCGGTAGTAAGTCAGGTGCTCTGGACGGAGAAATACATAATCGCCATTCTCTAATCCTTGCACATAGCGTGGGAACATAAGCATCAGGCATCCAAGAGCTAGGCGTATCTCATCACGCTGAAAAAACATATCTGAGCGTGGCGAATAAACATTTATGTGGTTCTGTTCCAAAAAACGGGCAAGTGCTGTGACACGGGGATGCTTTACAGATTGGAAGAGGAAGGCAATTTGATTATAGTCCGTGAGCTTGCCTGAGCCTTTAAGGTCATTGATAAAACTCAGGATTTTCTCATGCCACTCATCAGGATCATCATCACTGGCGAGTTTCACGACGGCCGGACTATGAAGCAATGTTTTCTCATGCGGTTCAATCTGCTTGGCATACCGGAAATTGTCCCAGCTAAACTTGAACTTTGCGCCATCCGTGGTAGCCATCCACCTGTTGTAGAAATCAACAATATCACTGTTAGAACGGTAGTTAACAACTAGTGGAATAATGCGACATTCACCATCCGCAAACTTCTGCGGGAACTCCAATATATTTCGGATGGTTGCTCCGCGAAAACGGTAGAGACCCTGGTCATCATCACCAACTACACAGATGTTCTTTCTGTCTCCGGCGAGAAGAAATACCAACTGCTCCTGGATAAAGTTCGTATCCTGATATTCATCAACCATGAGATGTGTAATTTGGGAACGCAATTCATCCAGTATTTCTTTATTTTCCCGAAGAAGATGATAGGCTTCAATCTGAATAGAAGAAAAGTCCATCAAATTTCCTTCAGTGAGAATGTCGCGATACTCTTTAAGCATTCGCCCAAGAGCTGCAATTGATTGATCCGCATCGGCCATCAATTCTTCGGGGGTTACGAGTTCTTCAGAGAGGTTATTTACATAATTGCAGATAGCGGCTGCTTGTTTCCATGCACCACCATTCGGCAGAGCAATTTCAATTTGAGGGATACTTCTAAATCGATGGATATTCTGGAAAACCATGTACTGTTGATCGAAAGCATCCAAAAGGCGATAGTTTCTGCGAAGTCGCGTATATTCTAGATGTTCTTTTAGAATTCGAAGGCAGAGGGAGTGAAATGTTCCGATATACATTTCGTTAATATTCGCCGCAATGCCTCTATTGGACAGCTCGTTTGTGATTCTTGTTATTAGTTCTTTAGCTGCTTTCTCCGTAAATGTGGCGACGAAGATGCTTTCCGGTTTTACATTGCATTCTTCTATGAGATAGATTGTGCGTTGAACAAGCGTATATGTTTTTCCAGTTCCAGGACCGGCTGTAATAAGGACAGGCCCTTCCGCAGCGGAGATAGCCTTTCGCTGGCCGTCGTTTGCATTTCCAAAATCAAACATAAGAATATTTCACGCCCTTCCTCATAGCGTCACATTTTACATAGATGGTTTGTCTCTTAGAACTTCCGCACCATGACTAACGGTCACACAGAAATGTAGGAAGACCTTTTTGGTTTGTCATGCACAGTAAGGAAGTCCTGAATCGAAATAGCGTTCAAAGAACGCGTAGCCGCAGGATGAAATCCTGCGTTTATGGGGGCTTGGGGGATACCCTCAACAAGCAGCGCCGGAAGCCGAATGGCTATCCAGGGGCATTGCTTGCTACAATATGTTTACACCAAGGTGAATCTCATACACATTACTGTTATTCGTGAAAAAGGATAGCTGACTTTTTGATTCTGCCCAATATTTATACCCAAATCACTTTTATCGAAATGTGCTACGCATCTACCTTTACAATAGCCGTCTTTACTTCTCTTGTGGATTGTCCTTCACGACCTCCATGATATCAGAAATATCGCAATCGAGTGCTGTACAAATGCGCAGCAACACCTCTGTAGTAATGTTATCGCCTTTGCCCAGTTTGGCAATGGATGCCGAGCTTATGCCGCTGATCTCTCTCAACGCTTGTTTATTCATGTTCTTATCAATCAGCAGCTTCCAAAGTTTATTATAACTAATATGCATATCTTACCTCCGGCGCCAAAATTATCAATTAGTACTTCTCTTCAGTACCAGCATTCTTAATTGCCCAGCACCACCCAAACAATTCTTCTCCACCTGGGTTCAAGCGCAGTACCGCAGTGTTATTCACAATTTCAGCCGTTCTATCGGTATATGCTTGTTCTTTGTCAAAAGCGATAAATATCTGCTTGTCGCTTTGAAGATATAATTCCATAATCTTATCTACCGGATCATCTCCTATATTTTTAAAGATGGAAGAATCGTGAGCGATTACGGGGAGTGGAGTCAACTTTAGCACACTCATATCCAGAACGATCAGACTCTTGTAAGCAGTGCCTGTTCCACCGTCTCTTGGTGTAGTGAAGACATATTTGCTCTTGGACTCGAAGCGAATTGTGGGTGCCTCGCGCTTTATATCATAAAGGCTATCATTATAGCGTACCATCTGAGCGTTTAATGTTGATTCAATTTCATGTAGCACCTGCATTTCTGCGTCGTCTAGCTGCTCTTCAATTTCAGTGGCAGCATCCTTGAGTTCCTGCGTCCTTAGGAACGCCTCGTTCTGTGAACGTAAGCCAGAAATCTGTCGTTCGATCTCCGAATACTCATCAAGAAATTCTTTTGGAATTTCCGAAGGAATACCAAGCTCAGCAAGTTGTTGCTCCAAGCGCTGGATTTCTGCAGTGACATCCTTTATCAACAGTTGCAAGCTCGCGGCCTCTTCGAGTAGCTCGGAATCGAGAATGCAAGACAAGCTCCGGTGAAACGACTCAATTTCCTCGATTTTCTTAATATTGGCAGTCGGAAAGAAAGATAAAAGATGTTGCAAATCATCTTCCGTTGTAATGAATTGCTCGTCCTTATTTTTTGTAACTATGCGGTATTGGGTAGTCAGCTGGCCATACTCGCGCTTTATAGCTTTCAACTGGCTAGCAACATCTGCAGCAGCATCCTTGCGCTTCATTTCTTTTTCCAGAAGCGCACTATCGGTGTCTCTCGTCAAGGTAGACTTCTTTTCTAAAAGCTCTTTGATTCGATCTTCGTTTTTTTTGTATTGTGTTTGAGTTCTAATGGCGCTCGGTACTAGCTCCAATCGACGGGCACTCGAATAGGTCGTTTTCTTTTCTTTTGCCGTCTTCAACTTTGCTTTCAATTCATCAACAAAACGATACAAATTAAACAGCTTCTCTAAAGAAGTGATGGCATCACTTGCGGTTTGTGAACCATTGTTCAATGGATTTGTCACTGTATCGTTATTTTTGCCCGCTACCCTAAAAAAGCGACTAACAATATCTCTAAATGTGACGCCAGGCAGATCAATCTTATATCCTGCCATCAACTGCTCGCGAAATTTCTTCACACTGATAATCTCTTGGGGCTTATATTCTTCATTGCAGATGGTTACATGATTAGGATCAGAAACCGACCTGCTATAGTAATGTAATCCATCAGCAAACTCAAACGTAAAACAGATGGTGTGGTCGCCAACGTAATTCTTCACATCAGTTTTTCCATAGGTGTCGCCACCGAAGCAAAAGTCAACGATCAGAAGAAACGTGGATTTACCGATAGAATTTTCGGCGGCATGACCGCCGAGAACCGTATTTAATCCCTTGTGGAATCTAATAGGGCCACGAGGCTCACCGTTTGATTTAAATGCATCACAAAGAATTTCCTTTAGCATAACACAGCACCCCCTCTTCTTCATCGAACCTAATCTTGTTAAGAGCATACAAGCAGTCCATTAAATCCATAAATTCACTGACACCACTTAAATGCGTATGCAGTGCTTTATATAAATCCCCAACAGTCATTGGACCTTCTTGTAACAATTGCAACGCTATCGGAAACTTTGAAATTACGCTTTCTCTATAAGTAAATAATTTATTTGGAAATAGCATCAAATACCTCACACTTCTGAACAAAAAACGAAACAACTACCTCACAAGGGCCGGTTTCTTCATTTGTCAAGCCAGCAAGCCATGTAACCAGCTTGTCGAATATTTGACTTTGAGTTAGGCCCTGTTGTGCTAAGTCTTTATATTCGTATTTCATCTGGGAACAGAAACGCTCATAATCCACAGTGCCTTCCATTTCTAATTGTTTAAAAGTAGTTTCTACATCAGGATAATATTTGTTTACAAAGTTATGTATTTTAAAGAATAAAGATGCGTCTGTACCATCCATCTTTTTCACAACTTCTGTTGGACTATAATTCAACTCCATTACCTGTGTGACCGGAATCTGTGAAATTTTGCGCAAAACACTTTCTACACCAGCAACTAATTTTTCGTCGCTCATTTCATCCAAAGCTTCCTTTAATATAGTAATTCTAAGTTTAATGTCCTCCAAACGATGTATTTTCTCAGTATTGATATCAAACATATACCTCCTAGCACATTCCGGGCATAGTGCAATTAGATTGTCAACCGTGTTCCTTGGCAATTTTGGATTAATCTGGACAACAGTATAGTCAAAAGCACTTTTACCATCAGCATCTTGATACAATGGTTTGAAACATCCATCATTAGGGCACCGCTGCTTTGTTTCTGCCAACAGGTGAACACCATACGCATTTTTAAGGTCAGTATCATCGTACACTGGCAATGTCAGTTCTTTTCCATCGCCTACCAAAGAAGCATCTACAGTCTCAATTCCCATTGCTGCGGCATCTATCAGGAGGCCAATTAGCTCTTCGCATACATTTGGCAAAGTTTCAACAGAACACTTTATGCCATAAGCAGATAGTTCGCCAATCATCTTTTTGCGTGCAGATTCATCAACATCATCAAATGCATCCAAAAATGCAGATGTGTCATAGTACTTTTTTATCATGCGTGCTTTTATTTTGGGCAATGCTTTTCCATTGTAAATGCGGCCCAGATAATCTTTCTCAGACTCCAAGCCGTTATAAGGGTAATATTTGTTCTGCTCGTCTGCCTGCACCTCTGCATCAGAAGCAGGTGCACGCATAATAAGTGTGACAATGAATGGAATATAATCTTGATTCGTACACTCCACACCAATATACGAGTGCAATATTTTTAGAAACTCACTCAATGTCATTTTTGTCCTCCTTCCGATATAGCTGGTCACCTAGTCCGCCCAAGTCCGGTTTAGTCCGCTGGGCGGATTTTTGTTTTGCTAAAATAAAGGCACAAGCAGAGAACGAGAATGCCGATTGCATCATGCACTATACGATTTAGTGTATCACGCTTACGTGAAGAAAACAATATCTTCACGATAGCAAACTTAAAAACGGCGATGCAAGAGATATGCTTTCGAGTTCCCTGATTGGGATACCATTGTAGAACTGTTGTGACTGGCATCGCTTGATCCCCGATGGCTCAACCAACCACGGCAGACAATTTAATACCGTAGCTGCCTTTTGAGCGGGTTAGCTGCAATCCGAAACGGAGAACTCCGTTAGGACTGCGGTTAGTTTCCTTTCTCTCTTTAGCAGCGCCTAGGGTCCTCCGTTTCGAGAAATCGAAAAACGGAGGACTTTTTATGATCATCAAAAGAAAGCAGGGAGATTCCAAATCCCATTTCCACACCTGCCACCAAGAAATTGGAGGCGGGCAGCACAGTGCTGCCCCTCTGACCACTGATCCTTGTACTTATGTTTATAATTTTGCAGACGGATCGAGCACCACCTTGGTTTTCAACTCTGACGGCATTTCTGGCATTAATAGTTCTTGGCTTTCTGAGTTGCAGGAACTTGATCGCCAAGAATACAATAACAACCACACTCAGACCCGCCGCCATTGCTCTCTGGAGGCCCAAGACCCAGAAGGAATGGGTGGATATTACGAGGGCGACAATATGCAGCGTGCGCAGCTTAGTCTCGAAGTGGACGAATTTCTTTCTGCTCTGCCAAGAGATTTAGAAGTAATCGCCCGTCTTCTATACGCTGGATTTTCTGCGGCAGATATAGCTCGTCAGCAGGGAGTCAACCGATCCACCATCTGCCGAAAGATCAAGAAGCTTCAGGATGCTCTAACTCGCTATAATCCATAAATATACAGCACCTTGCGCTAGCAAAAGCCCGGCCTTTTGACCGGACTTTTGCTATTTTTGAATAAGTTCTGCAAACTGCGCAACAAACGCCCTCTGCCGTGGCCTACAAGTGAGAGGTACAAGTGCCAGGGAAGGGTACCAAGGCCGCTCAGACTTTGAATACACATAATCATAGGAGAGAAACGGCCATGGATTACAAAACCGAACCCAAGCAGCAGGAGCCGCAGCTGATTTGCCTGTGCGCAGCCTGTGCCAGTGCTTTTTATAATGTTCCCACCATAAGAGTCAAGCGCGCAGATCGCTACCAATTCGTGAAAGATACCTGTACCTATTGTGGAATTCGCAGTGGATATGACTATATCGTCGCTCCCCGCAAAGTTCCGCAGCGCCATTCAGGTAATGAGGCGACGCTATGAACAAAAAGGATGTCTGTGCAACAAAAGTGGCTTATGTGCGCTTCACGGAAGATGATTTGGCGGATCTGGATCGTCAGGTCCGGAGGGTTGGCGCACCGTCAAGAGGCGCATATATTCGCAATCTGGTCAAACAAATTCGCCCCGTTGAGCTTCCTCCAGCAGACTATTTATCCCTGCTGGACGAGCTATCATCCCTTCGGCGCAGTATTGATGCTTTGGCAGTGCGAGCCGCTGAAGGTGGAACATCTACTCTTAATCCGGTCGAATATTATACATTGTCCAGCCTTACAGCGTTAACACTCCAAAAAATCCGGCTTGCGGCGTTACCACAGCAATGTCAATTACCGGAGGATATGATCCATGAATGAATCGATTATTGACCGCACCTATGTGTGCTTAAAGCTGATTGATATGCTCTACAAGAAGGGCCTTGTCAACGAGGCAACCTATCTGAATGTCAAGCAAACCTATCCGCAAAAGTGAACACTTTTCCGGCAAGTTGTCAAGGATATCAGGCCAGCGTCCGTATCATTGCTGATTCTGTTGTTTTCGGGTATTCTCGCCTTGTCAGAACAAATCAGAAGCCATAAAGGAGGAAGATGCTATGTACAATATGTCTCCGTACTCATTGTCCCGTTCTTTCCGGGACAAACCCTGCCGGGCAGTTATATATGGCCGTGCCTCAACAGAACACGAGGCCCAGGTCAAAGCCCTTCAGAATCAGATGCAATGGTATGATGATGTTGCTCGTTTTCATCCCCAGTGGAATGTCATCAGCCGCTACATTGACCAAGGCATTACCGGAACCCAGGTCTATAAGCGGGATGCTTTTATGCAGATGATGGAGGATGCCAAACAGCATAAATTTGATTTGATCGTCACTCGCGAGGTCTGCCGCTTCGCCAGAAACACGGTGGATGCTCTGGTCTGCGTCCGTCAGCTTGCCGCTATGGGGATTGAAGTCTATTTTGTGAATGATAACATTTGGACTCTTGACGGTGATGGTGAGCTGAGGTTGACCATCATGGCTACTATGGCACAAGAAGAAAGCCGCAAAATCAGTGAACGCTCTCTTGCGGGACAACGGGTCAGCCGCGAAAAAGGCGTCCTCTATGGAAACGGGAACATTTTTGGATATACCAGGAACAAACTCACCAAGCAGTTTGAAATTGATCCCGATCAGGCGGAAACTGTAAAAATGATTTTTGACCTCTATGATTCCGGTATGGGTGAAACCTTGGTAGCAAAAGAGCTGACCCGCCTTGGACGCAAAAACGGGGTGGGTAAGGTCAAATGGGATGCTGGGAAGGTATCAAAAATCATCAAGCGTAAAAACTATTTGGGGTACACAGTTTACTGTCAGTCCTATTCCAACAACTATTTGGAGCAAAAACGGATCAAGCGCGACGAGAGTGAGTTCGTCTATGTAAAAGGCGGTTTTCCTCAGATCATTTCAGAGGAGCAGTACGAGCGGTGTAACGCCATTCGTCGCAGCAGGACCAAACGGCTGACGGATGAAAAAGGCCGCACGCGGAGTTTTGGTGTTCAGCAGGCTCAGAATGTATGGGGCAGAAAAATGAGGTGTCGTTGCGGTTCTCCCATGCTTCGACATCGTTGGAGAACCAATAATGCAGGAAAGCCTATCTATGGATATGAATGCAAACGACACCATGATACGCCCCGCATCCGCCTTCAGAATGAACAAGGCAATCCAACACCTATCTGTGAGATCAAGCCGGTTGGACAAAGCAAGCTGGAACTGATGGCCTCCAAAATATTTGAGAGGGTATGGGGAGACCAAAGAGAAATCGTCCTCCAGACCTGCAAAATGCTGGATGCTTGCTACAAGCCAGACGCAGATCGTCGAGCAGATTTGATGAAAGCGAAAGATGATTCTATTCAGTTGCTCCAACAACAGCTGGATGACTTGGTTGTGGTCCGTGCTCGTGGAGAGATTGAGCAGGATAAGTTCCTCCAGCGGACCATAGAAATTCAGCAGCAGATGGAGGCCCTTCGTCAGAGCAAAGCTCAAATTGCTTCAGAGGACTACAATCCCGGACGCCTGGATATGGAAGCCATTGAGGCAGCGTTGTGCGAAGCAGTTGAAATGCATGACGGTCTGGTAAGCGAGGATTTCATTGATCTCTTTGTTTCAAAGGTTACACCACTGTCTGATTCCCGCTTTGCCTGGTGCTTGGACTTTTCTCCGCAGCCCACAGTTGCCTTTCTGAATTTAGCCGGGCAGAGGAAGTACACGACCTGCTCTATGGATAGTAAATTACACTTTGGTCCTTTTGCTGATGAGGAGGGGCACACCATCCCTTTTCCGGGCAGCCTGCGTCGGTGAGCTGCCCGGACAGCTCTAATTCAAAATGTACATCGTTATATACACAAGGTATGTACGGCGCAGGCCGCCATCAAGAACCCCCGTTAACCCGTTTCCCGTTCAGGGGCGCTGCAGCCGTGCAGCGCCCCTGAGACTGTCAAAAAAGGCACAAGTGCCTTTTTTGACAAAAGGCTGCATGGCGGGCGAAGCTCGATTTCTTGCGAAATAGTCGCCCCGCCCGCCATGAGAAGTGTCATTTCCGAGGCTCATGTCCCCGGAAATGACAAATTTTGATCTGATTCCGTCGCCTGCGGGCGACGGAACTCTGCGAGGCTTCCTGCGGGGGGAGGTTTTTCGACAGACTGAGGGGCGCTGCAGCCGTGCAGCGCCCCTGTTTTATTTCCAGGTCGAAAGTTTGGACACCCTGCCGTTTACACCGCCGCATTTTTGTGGTAAAATAACTTGTTTCGATGGATGGGAGGCATTTTTTGTGGATCAACATCCTTTTTTTGCCTATTTATCCCGAATGCGGTATATCAACCGCTGGGGACTCATGCGCAATACCTTTCAGGAGAATATCCAGGAGCACTCCCACATGGTGGCGGTGCTCTCCCATGCCCTGGCAGTAATCCGGCGGGATGTGTTCGGGAAGGAGGCTGACCCCGGCCTGGCCGCCATGGCCGCGTTGTATCACGACGCCCCTGAGATCCTTACCGGCGACCTGCCCACCCCCATCAAGTATTACGACCCGGAGATCCGGGACGCCTATAAAAAGGTAGAGGAGTTTTCTGCCGGCAAACTGCTGGCTATGCTGCCGGAGCAGCTGCGCCCCGCCTTCTCTCCCCTGCTGCGGGAGGACTATGACCCGGATACCCACGCTCTGGTAAAGGCGGCGGACAAGCTGTCCGCCCATATCAAGTGCCTGGAGGAACTGAAGGCGGGCAACAGCGAGTTCCAGCAGGCCGCCCGCCAGACGCAGGATGCGCTGAAGAGTTACGACCTGCCCGAGGTGGACTACTTTCTGGAGCACTTCCTCCCCGCCTTCGGCATGACTTTGGATGAGATGGGCCGGGACTGACCGGCGCCGTTTTCATAGAGACAGAACGAATAAAAGGAGTTATCAAGTTATGAGAGCCATTGTTACCGTTCTGGGCAAGGACCGAGTGGGCATCATGTCCGCCGTTTGTGCCCTGCTGGCCCAGCACAACGTCAATATTCTGGATATCAGCCAGACCATCCTCCAGGACTACTTCACCATGGTCATGCTGGTGGACGCCGGCAACTGCGATATGCCCTTTGCCGACCTGGCCGCTCTGATGGAGCAGGAGGGCAAGGACCGGGACCTGTCCATCCGCGCCCAGCGGGAGGATATTTTTAACGCCATGCACAGAATTTGAGGGTAAAGCATCATGATCAACACCAACGAAATTTTTGACACCATCCACATGATCGACCAGCAGCATCTGGATGTGCGTACCATCACCATGGGCATCTCTCTGCTGGACTGCGCCGACTCCGATCCCAACGCCGCCTGCCGCAAGATCTACGACAAGATCACCCGCCAGGCCGAGCACCTGGTGGCCACCGGCGAGGCCATCGAGCGGGAGTTCGGCATTCCCATCGTCAACAAGCGCATCTCGGTGACCCCCATGGCCCTGGTGGCCGGGGCCTCCGAGACCGACAACTACGTCCCCTTTGCCGTGGCTCTGGACAATGCCGCCAAGGCCGTGGGCGTCAACTTCATCGGCGGCTTCTCCGCCCTGGTACAGAAGGGTGCCACCCGGGCCGACCGGAAGCTCATCGCCGCCATCCCCGAGGCACTGGCCCGCACCGAGCTGGTGTGCGCCAGTGTCAACGTGGGCTCCACCAAGGCGGGCATCAACATGAACGCTGTGGGCGTCATGGGCCGCACCATCAAGGAGTGCGCCGAACTCACCGCCGACAAGGGCGGCTTCGGCTGCGCCAAGCTGGTGGTGTTCTGCAACGCCGTGGAGGATAACCCCTTCATGGCCGGCGCCTTCCACGGCGTGGGCGAGCCCGACTGCATCATCAACGTGGGCGTGTCCGGCCCCGGCGTGGTGCACCACGCCCTGAAGGACGTGAAGGGTCAGCCCTTTGACGTGGTGGCCGAAACTATCAAAAAGACCGCCTTCCGGGTGACCCGTATGGGTCAGCTGGTGGCCCAGGAGGCCAGCCGCCGTCTGGGGGTGCCCTTCGGCATCGTGGACCTGTCCCTGGCCCCCACCCCCGCCATCGGCGACTCCGTGGCCCGCATCCTGGAGGAGATGGGCTTGGAGACCTGCGGCACCCACGGCACCACCGCCGCCCTGGCCCTGCTCAACGACGCGGTGAAGAAGGGCGGCGTTATGGCCTCCTCCCATGTGGGCGGCCTGTCCGGCGCCTTCATCCCCGTCAGTGAGGACGAGGGCATGATCGCCGCCGCCCGTGCCGGCGTGCTCCACCTGGATAAGCTGGAGGCCATGACCTGCGTGTGCTCCGTGGGTCTGGACATGATCGCCGTCCCCGGCGACACCTCCGCCGCCACCATCTCCGCCATCATTGCCGACGAGGCCGCCATCGGCATGGTCAACTCCAAGACCACCGCCGTGCGCATCATCCCCGCCCCCGGCAAGGTGGTGGGCGATACTGTGGAGTTCGGCGGCCTGCTGGGCTCCGCCCCCGTCATGCCCGTCCACTCTGAGAGCGCTGAGGCCTTTGTGGCGCGGGGCGGCCGTATCCCCGCCCCCATGCAGAGCCTCAAAAACTAAGGTACCGGGCCGAAGTGGGCGTCGGCCCCTACGCAACCGATTCCTGTTTTACTCGCAAAAGGCCGCCCACGGGCGGCCTTTTTCAAAAGGAGGTTATCATCATGTCCACTTGTCGTTCTGCCTGTCCCTACGATTGCCCCGAGGGCTGCTCTCTGCTGGTAGAGACCGAGGGCAACGCCGTCACCTCCATTACCGGCGACCCCGCCAACCCCTTTACCGACGGCTGGGTGTGCGCCAAGCTGCGCAACCTGCCGGAGGCCATCAACAGCCCCCACCGCATCCTCACGCCCCTCCGCCGCACCGGAGCCAAAGGCGCCGGAGCATTCGCCCCCATCTCCTGGGGGGATGCCATCGGAGAGATCACATCCCGCTGGAAGGACCTGATCGCCCAGTACGGAGCCCAGACCATCCTGCCCTACTCCTACGCCGGCACCATGGGCGCGGTCCAGCGCAACTGCGGAGAGGGCTTCTTCCACGCTCTGGGCGCCAGCCGCCTCAAACGCACCCTGTGCAGCACCGCCAAGTCCACCGGCTGGCAGAAGGTCATGGGCAATTCCTGCGACCTGTCCCCCTGGGACGTGGAACACAGCGATCTGATCCTGCTGTGGTCCACCAATATCCCCGCCACCCGGGCCCACCTGGCCCCCATCCTGCGGAAGGCCAAGGCCAACGGGGCCAAAATTATCCTCATTGATGTGTATGAGAATCCCTCCGCCGAGCTGGCTGACCAGACCATTCTGATCCAGCCGGGCAGCGACGGCGCCCTGGCCCTGTCCATGCTCCATGTGCTGGATCAGGAGGGGCTCACCGACGAGGCATGGCTGGCCGAGCACGCCACGGGCTGGAATGAATTTCGGACCACCCTGGAGGTGTGGGACCCGGAGGAGACCCAGTGTCTCGTCGGCCAGGCCCCCGACGTAATCCGGGAGCTGGCCCGGGCCTACGGCAGAGCCAAGGCCCCCTGCATCGTACTGGGCAGCGGCTTCTCCCGCTCGGGCAACGGCGGCGAGGCCACCCGGGCCATCACCGCCCTGCCCGCCGCCGTGGGCGCCTGGGCCAAGAAGGGCGGCGGCACCTACGGCGTGTGCTCCTCCCCCGACCTCATCGACAAGTCCTCCGTCAAGCGGCCCGACCTGGCCGAGAAGCATACCCAGATGATCAACATCAACCAGCTGGGCCGCGCCCTGGAGGGCAAGGGTCTCTCCACCCCCATCCACAGTCTGTACGTCTACCATGCCAACCCGGCCACGGTGACCTCCGACCAGAACGCCATCCGCCGGGGCCTGGCCCGGGAGGACCTGTTTACCGTGGTCCACGAGCGGTACATGACCGACACCGCCAAGTACGCCGATATCATCCTGCCCGCCCCCTACATGGTGGAGCAGACCGACCTGTACACCCCCTACGGTTACCGCCAGATCCAATACGCCCCGGCGGTGGTTCCCGCCCCCGGTGAGGTGAAGAGCAACCTTGAGGTATTTACCCTGCTGGCCAACGCCATGGGTCTGGCCGACCCCTTCCAGGGCCGTACCGCCGAGGAGCTGTGCCGCCAGATGGTGGAGGACAGCTGGGCTCTCTCCCGGGAGGAGAAGGACAAGGTGCTTGCCGGGGAGCCGGTGGTGCTGGAGAGCCCCTTCCCCCTGCCCATCCAGACGGAGGACGGCATGATCCACCTGAACGACCCCATGATCGGCTGGTTCCCGCCCCACGGCGGCTCCGACCCCTTCCACCTGATCTGCGCCCCGGCGGTCCACACCCTCAATTCCTCCTTCAATGAGTCCTCCACCCTGCGGGACCTGCGGGGGGAGATGACAGTGCGTATGAACGGCGAGGACGCCGCCCGGCTGGGCCTGGTCCAGGGGGATCAGGTGGTGTGCTACAACAAGCTGGGCCAGATGACCTGCTCCGTGGCCCTGGACCGGGCGGTAGCCCCCATGACTGTGGTGGCCGAGGGCGTCTATCCCGGCGAGAACACCGTCAACTGCCTCACCCACGACCGCCTCTCCGACTGGGGCGAGGCCACCACCATGAACGACAACACCATCTGGGTCCGTAAGGCTTAAAGGTTTTTCCGGGAATTGGCTTTTTTCTCTGGCAAAAGCCGGCCCCCGGGTGTATGATAGGCATATCAGCCGACCTAGGCTTTGTGAAATGCAAAAGGAGTGACGTCACCATGATTCAAATCGACACCTCCAACGCCCGTTCTTTCCTGCCCGACACCTGGCTTACCAGCCGTCTGGACGCTCTGGAGAGCGCCCGCCAGAAGCTGGAGACCGGCAGCGGCGCCGGCGGCGACTTTACCGGCTGGGTCCACCTGCCCCGGGACTATGATAAAGAAGAGTTTGCCCGCATCCAGGCAGCGGCGGAGCGCATCCGCAAGGATTCCCAGGCCCTGGTGGTCATCGGCATCGGCGGCTCCTATCTGGGCGCCCGGGCCGTGGTGGAGCTGGTCAACTCCCCCAACTTCAACCTGACCCACAAGGACGGCCCCGCCATCTACTTTGCCGGCAACGGCCTGTCCACCGACGCCATGCTGGAGGTCATGGACCTCATTAAGGACAAGGACTGGTCCATCAACGTGATCTCCAAGTCGGGCACCACCACCGAGCCCGCCGTGGCCTTCCGCATCTTCAAGAACCTGCTGGAGGAGAAGTACGGCAAGGAGGAGGCCCGCAAGCGCATCTACGCCACCACCGATGCCCACAAGGGCGCTCTGAAGGGCCTGGCTGACGCCGAGGGCTACGAGGAGTTTGTGGTGCCCGACGCCATCGGCGGCCGCTACAGCGTGCTCACCGCCGTGGGCCTGCTGCCCATCGCCTGCGCTGGGGTGGACATCACCGCTCTGATGGAGGGCGCCCGGGAGGAAATGGAGGCTCTGGCCGCCCCCGGCGAGACCAACCCCGCCTGGCAGCTGGCCGCTGCCCGCCACGCCCTGTACACCGGCGGCAAGAAGGTGGAGATCCTGGTGGGCTACGAGCCCTCCTTCCGCTTCTTTGGCGAGTGGTGGAAGCAGCTCTTCGGTGAGAGCGAGGGCAAGGACGGCAAGGGCCTGTTCCCCGCCAGCGTGGAGTTTACCGCCGACCTGCACTCCATGGGCCAGTACATCCAGCAGGGCGAGCGCCTCATGCTGGAGACCGTGGTGCGTTTTGCCAACAGCAACGGCCCCGCCATCACCATCCCCCACGATCCCGACAACGTGGACGGGCTCAACTTCCTGGCGGGCAAGGACCTGTCCTTCGTGGCCGAGCAGGCCATGCGGGGCACCCTGCTGGCCCATGTGGATGGCGGCGTGCCCAACCTGATGGTCACCGCTCCCGGCCGCTGCGCCAGGAGCGTGGGTGCGCTCATCTACTTCTTTGAGTATGTCTGCGGTCTCACCGGCTACCTGATGGACATCAACCCCTTCAACCAGCCCGGCGTGGAGGCCTATAAAAATAATATGTACGCTCTGCTGGGCAAACCCGGCTACGAGGACAAGAAGGCCGAGCTGGAGGCAAGACTGAGCTGAATATAACGGCTGGCCTTATTGTCCTCAGGGACCCGCCGCAGGCGGGACGGCGCTTTTGCGCCGGAGGGCGGCGGGATTCACTTCCGCCGCCCACAAATGAAAATTCCGGGGTCCCCATGGGAGCGCGCTCCCATGGGGCGGACAAGAAGGCCGAACTGGAAGCCAGACCGGGTTAACAGTAAACCTGACGGTCACCCTGGGGTGGCCTATGGGAATTTTTTGTGAACTTGAGCAAATCAGTTGCAATCCCACCGCAAAAATGGTAACATAAATGCACCAGGCCGGGGTGGTCCCGGCGTTACAAAGTAAGGAGTGATAACTATGGTGAGAGTGATCATGGGGGTCAAGGGCACCGGCAAGACCAAGCAGATGATCGAGCTCATTAACTCCGCTGTTCACAGCGAGAACGGCAACGTCGTTTGCATTGAGCGCGGCCCCAAGCTGACCTATGACATTCACTATAAAATTCGCCTGGTTGAGGCCAGCCACTTTGATGTCTGCAACTTCGACTTTATGAAGGGCTTCATCAGCGGCCTCTATGCCGGCAACTACGATATTACCCATGTGTTCATCGACAGCCTGACCAAGATTGTGACCACCGATGTTACTGACCACTCTGTGGAAGAGTTCCTGGATTGGCTGAACAGCTTCTCCGAGAAGAACAACATCAAGTTCACCGTCACCATCAGCGCTGACGAGTCTCTGGCTACCGAAGGCATCAAGAAGTACTTCTAACGAACGAAAAACCGCCCTGCTTCGGCAGGGCGGTTTTTTATGCCCTTTTTACATCTGCTCGTGGAAGGTCCGCTTGATGACCTCCAGCTGCTGCTCCCGGCTCAGGCGGGAGAAATTCACCGCGTAGCCCGACACCCGGATGGTGAGGGTGGGGTACTGCTCGGGATGCTCCATGGCGTCCACCAGCAGCTGCCGGTTCATGACGTTGACGTTGAGATGGTGGGCCCCCTGGAGGAAGTAACCGTCCAGAATGTGCACCAGGTTGTCCACCCGCTCGCCCTCGCTCTTGCCCAGGGCGGAGGGTACGATGGAGAAGGTGTTGGACACGCCGTCCTGGCACACCGCCCGGTAGGGGATCTTGGCCACCGAGTTGAGGGAGGCCAGAGCGCCGCTCTTGTCCCGGCCGTGCATGGGGTTGGCGCCGGGGGCGAAGGGCTCCCCCGCCTTCCGGCCGTCGGGGGTGGCCCCCGTCTTTTTGCCGTACATCACGTTGGAGGTGATGGTGAGGGCGGACAGGGTATGGATGGCGTTCCGATACAGGGGGTGCTTTTTCAGTTCGGCGGAGAAGTAGGACACCAGCTCCACGGCGATGTCGTCCACCCGGTCGTCGTCGTTGCCGTACTTGGGGAAGTCTCCCTCCACTGCAAAGTCCACGGCGATGCCGTTTTCATTGCGGATGGGGCGCACCTTGGCGAACTTGATGGCGGACAGGGAGTCGGCGGCGATGGACAGGCCCGCCACGCCGAAGGCGGCCAGCCGCTCCACCAGGGTGTCGTGGAGGGCCATCTGGCTGCTTTCGTAGGCGTACTTGTCGTGCATATAGTGGATGATGTTGATGGTGTCCACATAGAGCTCCGCCACATAGGACAGCACCTTTTTGTAGTTGCCCAGCACCTTGGGGTAGTCCAGCACCTGGTCGGTGTCCAGCTGGATGTCGGGTACCACTTTGATGCCCTTCTTCTCGTCCACGCCGCCGTTGATGGCATACAGCAGGCTTTTGGCCAGGTTGGCCCGGGCCCCGAAGAACTGCATCTGCTTGCCCACCGCCATGGCGGAGACGCAGCAGGCGATGCAGTAGTCGTCGCCATACATGGGCCGCATGAGCTCGTCGCTCTCGTACTGGATGGAGTCGGTGTCGATGCTCATTTTGGCGCAGTAGTCCTTGAAGCCCTGAGGCAGGTGGGGGCTCCACAGCACCGTCAGGTTGGGCTCGGGGGCGGTGCCCAGGTTGGTGAGGGTGTGGAGCATTCGGAAGGAGTTTTTCGTCACCAGGGTGCGGCCGTCCACCCCCATGCCGCCGATGGACTCGGTGACCCAGGTGGGGTCGCCGCCGAAGAGCTCGTTGTACTCCGGGGTACGCAGGTGGCGCACCAGCCGCAGCTTGATAACAAACTGGTCGATCAGCTCCTGTGCCCCCTGCTCATCCAGCACGCCGTTGTCCAGGTCCCGCTGGATGTAGATATCCAGGAAGGTGGACACCCGGCCCAGAGAGGTGGCAGCGCCGTTGTTCTCCTTGATGCCCGCCAGGTAGGCCATATACAGGTTCTGCACCGCCTCGTGGGCGTTTTCCGCCGGGCGGGTGATGTCGCAGCCGTATCTGGCCGCCATACGGGCCATCTCCTCCAGGGCCCGGATCTGCATCTGGACCTCCTCCCGCAGGCGGATGCGCTCGTCGGTCATGGGGCCGTCGATGCGATCCAGGTCGGCCTGCTTCTCCTCAATGAGGAAGTCGGTGCCGTACAGGGGCACACGGCGGTAGTCGCCCACGATGCGGCCCCGGCCGTAGGCGTCGGGCAGGCCGGTGAGCAACCCCGCCGTCCGGGCCAGACGGGTACGCTGGGGGTAGGCGTCGAACACGCCCTCGTTGTGGGTCTTGCGGTAGAGCCGGAAGTGGCGCTCGATCTCCGGGTCAAGCTGGTAGCCGTACTGCTCCAGGGCGGAGGTGGCGTTGCGGATGCCGCCGAAGGGGTTGACGATGCGCTTGAGGGGCGCGTCGGTCTGGAGACCCACAATGACCTCGTTCTCCTGATCGATGTAACCGGGGGCGAAGTTGTCGATGCCGGAGACAGCGTTTGTCTCCACATCAATGATCCCCTTCTTCACCTCCTCAATGATGAGGGCCTCAGCTTTTTTCCACACTGCCGCCGTTTTTGTGGAAACAGGGGCCAGAAAATCCCCATTTCCCGAATACGAAGTGTAATTCTTCTGGATAAAATTACGGACGTTCACCAAATGCCGCCACTCGCCGGTGCGAAACCCCTGCCAGGCGGTGCAATTTACATCAATGCTCATATGACGACTCCTTTTCTCAGGCCTGAACGCAGGTGCGGTTCAGGCGTTTGTTCCATTGCTCCAGAACCCCACCCTCCATGGGGGGCACCCCCTCCAGAGGATAGGGCAGGCCCAGGGACGCGTACTTGTGGACCCCCAGGGTGTGGTAGGGCAGCAGCTCCGCCCGCCGGATGTGCTTCACCCCCTTCAGATAGGCCTCCAGCCCGGCAAGGTGTTCCTCCCCGTCGGTGAGACCGGGCACCACCACATGGCGGACCCAGAGGGGAACGGCAGCCTGCTGGGCCTGCTCCAGAAAACAGTCAAAGGCCGCCATGGAGCCGCCGGTGACCTGCCGCCAGCCTTCCGGGGTGTAGTGCTTCACGTCCAGCAGGATCAGGTCGGTGTGGGCCAGGATGGCCTCATACTCCCCCAGACCGCACCCCGCCGTGTCCAGGCAGGTGTGGATGCCAGCCTCATGGCACAGCGCCAGGCACTGGGCCAGAAACTCCGGCTGGAGCAGAGGCTCCCCGCCGGAGAAGGTGACTCCGCCGGTGCTGCCGTAATAGGGCTTGAAGCGGACCAGCCGCTCCACCAGCTGCCGGGGCGTGACCGTCTCTGCCGTCCCTTCCGCCGCCCAGGTATCCGGGTTGTGACAGTAGCGACAGCGCAGGGCGCATCCCTGCAAAAAGACCACCGTGCGGATGCCGGGGCCGTCCACCAGCCCCATGGATTCCAGGGAGTGGACCCTCCCCTGTGTCATAGGGAACCATACCTCCTTTTTGCAGAAAGAAAAGCCGACAGTCCGGGCTTTTCTCGCCCAGACGGTCGGCTTTTTACTATCATACTCCATGTGGTAGGCTCCACATTATCCGTCAGTCATATGATACTATTTTTATAGCATGAGCATCCCTGCTTTGTCAAGCCGGGTTCTCCCCCAAAAAGGAAAAACGGCCGCCCGAAGGCGGCCGTTTTTTGTGTCTTTACTTGCTGACGCTCTCCACAAAGCGCATGAGGATGGTGGCAACCTCAGCGCGGGTGGCGGTGCCGGTGGGATCCAGCTTGCCGCCGTCCTTGCCGGTAATCAGCTGGGCGCCAGCCGCCCAGGTCATACCGTCAGCCGCCCAGGCAGACACGGTACTGCCGTCGGCAAAGGTGGTCAGATCGCCCTTGGCGGTCACATCGTACTCCTTGTACTCGGCATAGCGGCACAGGATGGTGGCCAGCTGCTCACGAGTCACGGTGTCGTTGGGGGCAAACACGGTGTCGCTGTAGCCCTTGACGATACCCTTGGAGGTGGCCCAGTTCACAGCGTCGGTGTACCACACGCCGCTCTCCACGTCGGTAAAGGACAGGGTGGCGTCGGTCTTGGGCTGGCCCTCCAGACGCCACAGGATGGTGACGATCATGGCACGGTTGGTGGTCATGAGGGGGGCAAAGGTGGTGGCGGAAGTACCATCCATCAGCTTGTTGTCATAGACGTACTTCACAGCCTCATAGAACCAGTCGTCGGCCTTCACGTCGGTGAAGGGCAGACCGGTGTTCACGGGAGCGTCGTCCCTGGTGAAGGAAGCCTTCACGGTAACGGCGGAGCCAGGCATGGTGAAGGTGTACTTGCCGTCGCCCTTGTCGGTGAGTTTGACCTCGCTGCCGTTCTTATCGGTAACGGCGAGGGTGTCCAGCTTGTAGCCCTCGTTAGGCTTCACGGTCAGGGTGACAGTGAGGCCCTTGGAGGAACGGGTACGGCTGGAGATCACGGTGCCGTTGTCGGTCTTGTCCACGGTGATGGCATAGGAGGTGGAACCGGAACTGTAAGTGTTCAGGTCCTCGGGACGCATCGTCTCGGCTACATAGTAAGGCTCAGTAGTCACATTGCCTTCTGCACCTTCCACCGTATACACAAGTTTTCCAAACTGAGGATCAGCGCTTCCCCAGTAATTCTCCGAGGCATCCACACCATTGGCAACACCTACATACATGGCATAGATGGAGTTTTCGGTCATCTCGAACTTATTCTTGTGGGCCTCAACATTCACATCAAAGTATTCAACGGCACTATCAACCGTCTTCCGGCTGGTAACCCAGATAGAAATAGGATTGCCAACAAAGCTGTTCTCCGTAATGTCGATATTTGCCGTAATGCCCTTATCGGTATTCTCACCCGAAGAATATACACGGATAGCGGCATAGTTCAGGCCCTCAGCTTCATCATCGTTATAATACGGCTGATTGGCCACATTCTCAAAGGTGTTGCCACGGATAATCACAGACTCACCGGTGGTATAGTTGGCCAGCTGGATGCCGCCCTTGCCGGTATTCTTGATGGTGTTGTTTTCAAAGAGGACATTACCAATGGTGCTGTCCAGATTAAAGGCATGGAAATTGATATTTTCCACGTAGTTGCCGGTAATCTCGTGCTCACTGGCATTCCACAGATTACAGGCGGACAGATTGCTACCGGTAATGTTGGTTACTTTATTATCCTGAACGGTGATCTTTCCCATGCGGGCGTCGTCCGCTCCGCTGGTGTAAACAAAGGTATTGGTCAGGCCATCGGCCACACAGTTCTGGACCGTCAGATCAGTGCCCGCATTATTGTTGGCAGAGGTAATGCAGCCAGCCTCGGTAAACTTCAGGCCATCAAGCACGACATCCAGGTCTTGACCGACAACATTGATCTTGCCGGTGATTACGCTCTCATTGCCGCGCGCCTCAGAAGTACCGCCCACACCGGCGTTGGCGCCCTTGAGGATAACAGACTTGTCAATGGTGATATTGCCGTCGTAGGTACCTTCCTTGAGTACGACCGTCGTATTCGGCTGGGTGTTGGTGTTGAGCACCTGACCGGCCAGATTGATCTTGTCATCCACAAGCAGAGTCAGGTTGTCATTGTTGACCGTAACATTGCTCTTGTGGTTGAAAATACCAGGACACCAACCGTAACCCCATTCGGGATGACTAGGATCTGTATAGCCGGCATAGCTGTTGTCGGTAAAGTCGACGGTCACATTGCTGGTGTTCAGCGTGCCGGTCTTGGAGTAGTTGGTAGAGATCCAGGAGTACAGCTTCACGTTTTCAAGGGTAGCCGTACCAATGTCGCCGCCCTCTGCCTGGGAATTGAAGATAATGGAGCCGCTGCCCCACTCGTTGACCCTCTTCATCTCAGAATTCTTCAGCGTAAAGTCCTGGCCCATGACTTCAATGGCCTTATTCTGGGTGTCCTTGGAGAGGATATCCACATTATCGATGGTAATGTCGTTGCCCCAGACAGACACAAAGTCCTGGGTGGCCCAGTTGGCGTTGGGACTCTTCACATCACTGGTGATGGTCACATCACCCTCGCCAATAATGGTGAGGTTATTTGCAGTCAGCGGGAAATACCAGCCGGTCTGGCCACCGCAGTCCTTGTTTGCGTACAGGGCAAGGTCCGCCTCAGTCAGGTTGTAGGCACCCTCCGCAAGCTTCCAGACCTGGCCGTCCTGCTGGCCGGCAATGGCCTGGGCCAGTTCAGCGGCAGTGTCAATGCTGACCTCCTGGACCTGGGAACCATCGTCCCCATCCACAGCCAAAGCTGTTACAGGCACCATAGAAAGCACCATAGATGCAGCCAGCACAGAGGACAGGATTTTTCTCTTCTTCATCTCTTTCACTCCTTGTTGTTTTGGGATGTGCTGCGCCAGGGAAATTTATCCACGCAGGCATTATACTCTACAAATAGGGTATAGTCAAGATATAGAGCATGATAGCCTGTTATGGGTGATACACTATGATCAGCTACAGTCCGTTTTATCAGACTCTGTACCGCAAAGGCATTACCGAATATTATCTAATCTATAAGCAGGGTGTTACCGCCAACACCATCCACCGCATGAAGCACGGGAAGGCCATTACCACCACCACGCTGAACACACTGTGCGAGATCCTGGACTGTCGGGTGGAGGATATTTTGGAATACATCCCGGATGAAGATTGACGGCTGCCCGGCATGGCCGTAATTTCCAATATATCACTTTATTCTTTTATACACAATATATTCCAATGCAATATTTTCCGCTTATCCAAATTTGGTCCATTTTTATGAGGGGCTCCGCTGCATCCATTCTTCAGATAAATCAAAAGGACGTACTGCATTTTGCTGCAGTATGTCCCCTTCTGTTATTCTGAGCGCCAAACAGGCCCTCTTTTGCCCTTCAAAGCAAAGAAAAAAGGACATCCTATCGGATGTCCTTTTTAATGGTGGAGACGACAGAACTCGAATCTGTGACCCCTTGCGTGTGAAGCAAGTGCTCTACCGGCTGAGCTACGCCTCCATATTGGTGACCCGTACGAGACTCGAACTCGTGTTACCGCCGTGAAAGGGCGGTGTCTTAACCACTTGACCAACGGGCCATGTTGCCCAAGCGGGCCGAACGCTCGGAAAAGGGACCCCAAAAGACGGCACGTGCCGTCTTTTGGGTCTGGTAGCGGCACCTGGATTTGAACCGGGGACACTACGGGTATGAACCGTATGCTCTAGCCACCTGAGCTATGCCGCCATTTGCACCCGGACGAACAGGTCAAGAGATAGTATATCCGAAGTGTCCCATTTTGTCAACAGCTTTTTCGCAATTTTTTCAAAAAATTTCAGGCGGGAGGATTCAGTCGATCTTATATCCTACCCCCCATGCAAGCGCGGGGACTTCCTGCGGGAAGTCCGGCGCAGAGCGCCAAGCCGCGCTCGCGGGCGGGAACCAGTTCCCCCCGCGGCCCCCCCTCCGCTCTCCGAGGGGACGGGAAATTTAGTCGATCTTGTAACCTACACCCCACACCGTTTTGATAAATCTGGGGTTTCGGGACGGCTCCCCCATCTTCTCCCGCAGGCGGCGGATGTGGACCATGACGGTGTTGTTCCGGTCCAGGTACTTCTCCCCCCACACGCTCTCAAAGAGCCGCTCAGCGGAGATGACCTGACCCCGGTTTTCCGCCAGCATCCACAGGATGTCAAACTCGATGGGGGTGAGGCCCAGCTCCTTGTCGTACAGGGTGCACTCATGGGTGGAGCGGTTGATGACCAGTCCGTTGAAGTCCAGAATATCCCGGCTGTCCCCCTTGTCCGCCTCGTTGTAGCGGGTATAGCGGCGCAGTTGAGCCTTTACCCGGGCCATCAGTTCCAGGGGGTTGAAGGGCTTTGTGATATAGTCGTCCGCCCCAATGGTGAGCCCGGTGATCTTGTCCATATCCTCCGCCTTGGCGGTAAGCATAAGCACCGGGAAATGGTGGTCCTTGCGGATCTCCCCGCACAGGACAAAACCACTGATGTCGGGGAGCATCACGTCCAGGATGGCCAGGTCCACCGACCGGCTGTTCACCACCGCCAGGGCCTGGGTGCCGGTATTGCACTTGTAGACGGTGCAGCCCTCACTCTGCAAATAGACCTCCACCAGATCGGCGATCTCGGGCTCGTCGTCCACCACCAGAATGTTGGCCTCCATAGCCATCCCTCCTTTTGTCTCAATTATACCGGCCCGGTTGTATTTCCGTCAAGCAGACGGGAAAAATGTCACAAAATCATAAGATAAGCCCACAACAGTGGGTGATGGTGACTTTTCCGGCCATTGGTGGTACAATATAGCTCTACAATTTTGATTCTTCCAGAGAGAGGGCTGTTCCATGCACAACGCAGATACATTGCTGGCCCGGGTGGTCGCCCAGGCCAAAGCCCTGGGCATCCCGGTCTCTCCCCATATCCTCCCCCAGGTACGCCTCAACCGCCGGGCGGTGACCCGGTTCGGCTGCTGCATCCGGCAGGCCGACGGCACCTACCGCATTGAGCTGGCCCAGCGGCTGCTGGAGGCCCCGGTGGAGGCCTGCCTCCAAACCCTGGCCCACGAGGTGCTCCACACCTGCCCCGGCTGCCGGGACCACGGCGTCCGGTGGAAGGCCTACGCCGGGCAGATGAACGCCGCCTACGGCTATGCCATCTCCCGCACCGGTACCTGTGACCAGCTGGGGGTGGAGGATATCCGTCCCATCCGTCATCTGGTGGTGTGTACCAAGTGCGGCCGGCAGTTCCCCCGCGCCCGGCGCTCCCCCCTGGTGGCCCATCCGGAGCGCTACCGCTGCACCTGCGGCGGCACCCTGCGCCGGGCGTATTAGAATGGAGTGAATATTACGAAAAAGCACAGCAAGGCCGCCCTGTTCAACCGTATCTTTTCCATCGCGGGCCTGAGCATCGGCGGCATCATTCTCATTGCGCTCATTGTCCATGTGACGCGCACCATGGATCTGCGGACCCTGGTGGCCCAGGTGCAGCCCGGCTGGCTGCTGCTGGCCGCCCTGTGCATCCCCTTCAGCGAGAGCGTGGACGCCATCCTGTTCTACGGCATGGGCAAGGCCGCCGGCTGTCCCATGAATCTGACCGGCTGCTTTGACGCGGCCTATATCGGGGAATTTTACTACAAGCTGGGCCCCGCCGGAGCTCCCATCCAGCTCAAGCTGATGTATGACGCCGGGATGTCCGCCACCTATACCGCCTCCATCTACACCTGGAAGGCGGTGGCCAACACCATGGTATACACCGGCTACGCCGTGGCCGCCCTGGCCTATGAGCTGATCTGGCGGAAGGCCGGTCTGGGAGCCGCCGTGGCAGGGGCCGGGGTGCTCATCGCCCTCTACCTGTTCCTGTGCGGTCTGGCGGTCTTTACCGCCCTCCGTCCCGCCCCCATCCAGCGGCTCATCCGCCACATCCTCACCTTCCTGTCCCGGCACTGGAAGGTGATGGCCAGAGAGGGCATGGTGGACAAGGGCATGAACAAGGTGGATGAGTTCTGCCGGCAGCTGGGGGCCTTCCAGGGCAACAAGCGGCTGCTGGTATGGCTGTACGCCGGGATGTTTGTGGAGCTCACCGCCCTCTTCTCCATCCCGTTCTTCCTCTACCGGGGTCTGGGCCTCACCGGCTTCTCCTTCTGGGAGCTGGTGATGGTACAGTGCCTGGTGATGGTGCTCTCCCGCATCATTATGCTGCCCGGCAACGCCGGCGGCGCGGAGGGCAGCTTCTATCTGTTCATGGGCCCCATCTTTGGGGAACATCTGGCGGTGGGCATGGTGCTGTGGCGGTTCGCCTCCTTCCTGGAGGTGCTGCTCCTGGGCGGCGCCTGGTCGGTGGGCCGGTTCGCCAAGCGCTCCGCCGCCCGCCACCACGCCCAGGAAAAGGAGGGGCCCGCATGAAGGGAAAATACACCCGTCTCAAACTGAAAATGCTGCTGGTGGTCATTGTGGGCACCCTCATCGCCGGAGCGGCCGGCATCTTCCTGCTGGAGGTGGTCATTGACGGCGTGCTCCAGGACCCCTTTGCCCGGTTCTTCCTGTGGGCGGCCCAGACCCTCTTTGGCCAGAGCCCGGAGGAAGCCGTCCGCCTCTATCAGGTCCTGATCCGGAACAACAAGCAGGAGATCCTCACCGTCTGCATTATGGTACTCATGCTCATCGCCTTCTATCTGGCCATGGGCCGGTTCACCCATTGGCTGGAGGACATCCGGGCGGCCACCCGCCGCCTGGTGGAGGACCGGGAGGACCCGGTGGCCCTGCCCCGGGAGCTCTCCCCCATTCAGGACGACCTGAACGCCATCCGCCGTCAGCTGGCCGCCCGGGAGCGGGCCGCCCAGGAGGCGGAGCAACGCAGAGGGGATCTGGTGGCCTTTCTGGCCCACGACCTCAAGACTCCCCTTACATCCGTGGTAGGCTATCTGACCCTGCTCCACGACGACCCCGGTCTGGCCCCGGAGCAGCGGGCCAAGTTCACCGGCATTGCCCTGGACAAGGCCCTGCGGCTGGAGGAACTGCTGGGGGAGTTTTTCGACATCACCAAAATGGATCTCGACAGCGGAGCGGGGGAGAAGGTGCCCATCCAGCTGTCCATGCTGCTGGAGCAGCTCTCCGACGAGTTCTACCCCCTCTTCGCCGAAAAAAATCTCACCTGCGTCCCCGATATCCAGCCTCATCTGGTGGTGCGGGGAGACCCAGACAAGCTGGCCCGGTTATTCGACAACGTGCTGCGCAACGCGGTGAGCTACTCCATCCCCGGGGGTACCGTGGACGTGGTGGCCCGTGCCATGGGCTCCTACACAGAGATCACCATTCAGGATGAAGGGCTGGAGATCCCCGAGGGGGAACTGGCCAACATCTTTGAGAAATTCTACCGACTGGACGCCGCCCGCTCCACCCGCACCGGCGGGGCGGGGCTGGGTCTGGCCATCGCCAAGGAGATCGTGGAGCTCCACGGCGGCTCCATCCGCTGCGAGAGCAACGGCAAGCTGACCAGCTTCATCATCTCCCTGCCGCTATATCGAGGAGGAAAGGCATGACACTAGAAGAGACCGCTCTGGCCCGGCTGTCTGGCAACCGGCTTTTGTACATCGATATGCTGGAGGTGCTCCGTCGTGGGACCGCCCAGATCCGCCGGGCGGGGCCCGACGGGGTGCTGCTCTACGATCCCCCCAGCGAGGTGTGGTTCCTGGACGCGGAAACCCCCGCCGCCCTGGAGGAGATGCTCCCCATGATGGAGGGGTGCATGATCCTCACCGGCCATCAGATGTGGTACAAGGACAAACTGGCCGCCCACTTCGGGTTTCAGACGGAACAGATCTGCCACCAGTCGGCCTGGATGAGCGACCAGATGCCCACCGTCCCCGCCTTTGACGGGGAGATCCGCCGTTTGGACCAGAGCTGGGCGGAGTGGGCCGAGGAGCACTACAGCCACTCCTTCGGGGGTCTGGACTATATGCGGGGCGCCATTGACCGGGGGATGCTGGGGGCCTTTGTGGACGGGCAGCCCGCCGGGTTTATCGCCACCCACATCGAGGGGTCCATGGGGATGCTGGAGGTGCTGCCCCAGTACCGCCGCCGGGGCATCGGAGAGGCCCTGCTGCTGTCCATGACCGCCTTTTGTCTGGAGCAGGGGATATACCCCTATGGTCAGGTGTGGTGGGACAACCATCCCTCCCTGACTCTCCAGCGCAAGGTGGGCATGACCCTGTCGGAGGAACAGATCTTCTGGCTCTTTTAAAAGACACAAAAAAGGCCACAGACAAACTGTCTGTGGCCTTTTTCTGCGTTTATGCCTGAGCGCCGTGGGCGATGGCCCCAAAATCCTGGAAGGGCAGGATCACCCACAGGGCCCGGCCCAGCACATAGCGCTCGTCCACCGTGCCCAGGGTCACGTCCCGGCTGTCGGAGGAGTGGTTACGGTTGTCGCCCATGACGAAGATGGAGCCCTGGGGCACCACCACGTCGGTGAGGGTCTCCCCGCCGGGCTGGCGCATATCCTCCTCGGGGTTGATATAGGGCTCGTCCAGCACCACGCCGTCCACGGTGACGGTGCCCGCGTCGTAGTCGATGACCACGTGCTGACCGCCGGTGGCGATGACCCGCTTGACGATGGGGCCCTCGGAGGCGTCAAATTCCTTGGTGAGTACCACCACGTCTCCCTGCTTGGGGGTATAACCGATGCTCTGCAGCAGCAGCAGGTCCCCGTCGTGGAGGGTGGGATACATGGAGGAGCCCACCACGCCGATGATGCGCCCCACAAAGGTGAAAATGAGGATCAGGGCCACCAGCACCATCACCAGGGCCTGTAACCAGAAGTAGAGGTCCACCTTCAGGGCGTCCTTCCCCTCCAGCTCCTGCTCCTGGGTCTTTTCGTTTGCCAATGCCATCAGCTCCATATGCTTGGAATATGCCACATTATAGCCCGATTTCCCCCCGATTGCAAGGGAAATTCGCGTCAGCGGCTCTGCTGCCAGGCTCTTTCCCGGCTGTGGCAGGTGAAGAGCAGGATCTGCCGCTCCCCGCCCAGCTCCTCCAGGCACTCCAGAGCCAGGGCCGCACGGCTGTCGTCGAAGTTGGCCAGGGCGTCGTCCAGCACCAGGGGACAGGGCTCCTCCTGGGGCAGCACCAGCTTGCAGGCCGCCAGCCGCACCGCCAGATAGAGCTGGTCCGCCGTTCCCTGGGACAGGGCCAGCGCCCGCCGGGGCTGGAGGCCGCCGGCCTCCTCGGCCAGGGCCTCAAACTGCCGGGTGAGGGACACCTTGTCGTACTTGCCGCCGGTGAGCTTGGCCAGATAGTCCCCCGCCAGATGGTTGAGGGCGGGAGAGAACCGGGCCTGAAGCCCGGCATGGGCGGCGTCCAGAGCCTTGAGGGCGGTCTCCAGCGCGGCGTACTCGGTCTGCCGGGCCTCCAGCTCCTCTTTGGCCTCCTCCCGCCGCAGCTCCAGCTCCGCCGGGTCCCCCAGAGTGTTCAGCTCGCCCTGGGCCATGGCCAGGCCGCTGCGGAGCCGGGACAATTCCCCCTCCGCCGCGCCCAGCCGGGCCGCCGTCTCGGCAGGGTCAAACCGGGGCTCCACCCCGGGGTCGGCCGCCACCGGCTCGGGCCGGGGCAGGCTGGCGGCCAGCTGCTGGGCTCCCTCCAGCTTCACCCGGGCGCTGGTCAGCCGCTCCTCCAGCTGGAGGGCACGGGAAATAGCCGCCGACACGCCGAAGGTATCCTTCACCGTGGGGGCAAAGGGGTGGACCAGCTCCAGCAGGGCCTTGCGGGTATGCTCATCCTGCGCCAGCAGGGCGTCCAGGGCCTGCTGGGCCTCCTCCCGCTGTTTGGCGGCCTGTCCGGCCACCACACAGGCCTCCCGGTAGGCATTGGCACGGGTGAGGATGCCCTGGGGATCCTCCGCCTCATAGCGCTCCAGCAGCTCCGCCGCCAGGGCACCGGCCCGCTTTTTCCGCAGGGCGGCCGACACAAACAGGCCCACGCCCGCCGCGGCCAGCACACCGCAGGCCGCGCCCCCCATCCACAGGGCGGGCAGCACGCCGGTAAAGGCCAGCACCAGCGACCCGGCGGCCAGCACCAGGGCAACAGCGCCCCCGGCATACCATCCGCCGCAACGGGGCACCTCCCCCGCCGCCTGGGCGTCGTCGCTGGCCTGCTCCCAGGCCTGATCGGGGGTCATGTCGGGGAACAGGGGGTCCACCGCGGCGGCGGCAGCCTCCGACTCCTGGGCCTGAGCCTGTTCCAGCCGCTCCTCCGCCTGCTTGCGGCTGGTGTGCAGGGCATTGAGCTGGTTCAGCTCTCCCTGGGCCTTTTGCAGGGTGGCCTTGTCGGGGGGCGTGCCATAGCGGTTGAGTTCCGCCTCGATGGTATCCACCTGCTCCCTGGCCTGATTCAGGGCGCTCTGGGCCTCCTCCCACCGCTGGCGGCGGGCGGCCATGGCCCGGGCCAGATGGGCGTCCCGCTCGGCCTGGAGGCGCTTGTGCTCACTCTGGAGCTTGTCCATCTCCCGGCGGGCCTCCTGAGCCAGCCGGAAGGCCTTGGCCTGACGGCCGGCGATCTCGTCGTTCTGGGCCAGCTCCTCCTCCAGCTTGGGGATAAGGCCGGTCTTGTTGTGCCTGCGGCGGTTGAGCCAGTCCCGCAGGCGGCGCTCCACCTGGGAGTAGGACACGTCCTCCTCCCCGCTGGAGGCCAGGGCGGCAATGCGGGCCTCCAGGGCGGGAGCGCCGTCGATGGCCGCACCTCCCTGGCCCACAAAGGCGGAGCGCTCAAAGACCTCTCTGGGGGCGCCGATGAGAGTCTCCCCCACGTTGTCGGCGGTGAGGAAGCCCACCGGCTCCCCGGTGTCGGTATACACCGCCTCAAACTTGCCGAATGGGGTGTTGCCCTTGGGGCCGCGGCGAAGGGTGATCCTCTCCCCCTTCCACTCCAGCTCCACCACGCCCTCCATGGCTCCGCCGTTCCAGGGCTGGTAGCGGTTCTTTTCGGCGATGTAGCCCTGCTTGTCCCGCTCCTTGGTGTTGATGCCGTAGAGCATGGCCCGCAGGAAGGCCGACCAGGTGGATTTGCCCCCCTCGTTGGGGGCCTCGATGATATTCAGCCCCTCCTTCAGCTCCAGTTCCCGGTGGTCCAGGCCGCCGAAGGTGGCTTTCATACGAATGATTTTCATGGGCAGGGGTCCTCCCCGTTTTCCAGCGCCGCCAGCGCAAACCGGGCGGCCAGCTCGGCTTCGGGCCCGCCCTGGGCCTTCAGCTGGCGCAGGACCAGGCCGGTAAGGGAGTCCTCCCCCGCCCGCTCCCACAGGTCCCGCAGCTGTCTGGTGTGGTCCCGGATGGTGACGCTATAGTAGTATGGTTGGGCCTGGGCGGTGAGGGCCGCCAGGTCGGGCGGCCCAAAGGACCGCTGGCCGGTGAGCAGGATGCGGCAGCAGTCCCCGCAGGGCTCCGCCGGCAGGACGGCCTCCAGCGCCTGGGCGGCGGTATCCGCTCCGGTGACGTCGGCCTCCACGATCTCATACCGCCGTCCGGCCAGGGGCACGAACCGGGCGGTAAGGTCGCTGGGGTCGTCCCCCACGGTGACCACCAGCACGCCCTTGTCCCCCGTCTCGTCAAAGCCCCGGCCCTCGGGGCAGCCGGGGTAGGCCCACCAGGTATCCCCCGCCTTCTGCAACCCGGAGCAGGCGTGGATGTGGCCCAGGGCCAGATAGGTCAGGCCGCTGGCGGCAATGTCGGCGGGATCGATGGGGCCGTAGCGGCCCTTGCCGTCCACGTCGCCGTGGAGGGCCATCAGGTGGACCTGTCCGTCCCGGGGGGCGGTGAAGCCCATGAGGGGGGAGCGGTCGGCCTGGGGGGTGGTGAAGGCCGCGCCGTGGACGGTGCAGCCCAGCTCCGGCAGGGCCACCGACTCCACCGACACGGCGGAGAAGATATGTACGTTATCCGGCCAGGCGGTGTTGGCGTACACCGACCGGGGGCCGTAGCAGTCGTGGTTGCCCGGGGCGATAAACACCGGTGCCTGGATCTGGCCCAGGGTACGGGAGAGGGCCTCCACCGTCTCCTGGTAGGTCTGGCTGGAGTCCAGCAGATCGCCGGAGAGCAGCACCAGGTCGGCCCTTACCTCCTGGGCCAGATCGGCCAGCCGGTCCAGCAGCTGCCGCTGCTCCTCCCGCCGCTGCCTGGCCTTTTCGGGCGGCAGGGCGGCAAAGGGGGCGTCCAGATGAAAGTCCGCCCCGTGAATGATGGTTAACATGGTTTTGTGTTCCTTTCCAACAGGATTCCAAAAGGGTGCACAGACACCCCCTCATCCGTCCGACCCGAGGCCGGCCACCTTCCCCCCTCGGGGGGAAGGTCACAGGGGGGATCAGTCACGAACATCCAGCCGCTCCACACCTACGCACTTGCGCTGGTCGGTGTCGATGGAGAAGAGGACGCTCTCCAGCTTGCAGGGTCCGTCCGCCTGCTCAAACCGCCGGGGCAGTCCCCCCAGGAAGCGGTTGATGGCCTGGTCGGGCCGGATGCCCAGCACGCTGCGGGCGGGGCCGGTCATGCCCAGGTCGGTGACGAAGCCCAGACCTTTGGGAAGCACCTGGGCATCGGCGGTGGGCACATGGGTATGGGTACCCCACAGAGCCTGGACCCGTCCGTCCAGGTAGTAGCCCATGGCCCCCTTCTCGCTGGTGGCTTCGGCATGGAAATCCACCAGCACCACGTCCACCCCCTCCATCCGCTTCAAAACCTTGTCGGCGGTGGTGAAGGGGTTTTCAAAATTGCTGTCCATCTCGCACCGGCCGATGAGGTTCACCACGCCGATCCGCAGGCCCTTGGGGCCGTCGTACACCCCCCAGCCCCGGCCGGGCACCCGGTTGGTGTAGTTGGCGGGCCGCAGGGTGTAGCGGTCGTCCTCCAGAAAGTCGGCGATCTGGATGCGGTTCCAGGTGTGGTTGCCCAAAGTGATCACGTCGGCCCCGGCGTCAAAGATGTCCCGGGCCTGCCGGGGCAGGATGCCCACGCCGGAGGCGTTCTCCCCGTTGACCACGGTAAAGTGGACCTCATGGAGCTTTTTCAGGCTGCGGAGGTGGCGGTTCAGGTACTCCACACCGCTCTCCCCCACCACATCGCCTACCGCCAGCACGTTTAAAATCATAGTCTGCCTCCCTCTGTCTGTTTACACATTGCTCTTATTATATGTGATTTTTCGGAAAAGGGCAATTCTTCTTTGCCGGCGGGGGACGCAAAAAAGCACGCCCGTGGGCGTGCTTTTTTGTTATCCCTTCAGCCCCAGCAGCACCTGTCCGGCGGAACGGGCAAAGAGCCGGGCGGCGGACAGGGCCTCCTGAAGGGTATTGCCGTGGGTGCCCACCTCCACCAGCAGGGAACCGGTGGACAGCTCCTGGTTGTAGCTGGAGGAGCGGAAGGTCATGGGCCGGGCCAGGGTGGGGTAGAGGGTGTTCATGCTGGTCTGGATCTTGCAAGCCAGGGTCAGATTCTCCATCCAGTGGGGATTGCTGCCGTCCTGGCCGTGGCCGATGACCAGCATCACCTGGGCGGTATCCACCCCGTCGATCCGAGTCACCGCCTTATATATGGTACCGTTCTCCCCCACCAGGGCGTCCCGGTGGACGTCCAGCACGATCTTGATGGAGGGATATTTGGCCAGATAGTCCTTCACAGTCTGGGCGGAGCGGGTATAGGCCCCGTTGTACTGGGGGTAGTCGTGGAGGGTACGGTCGTGGACCACGCTCAGGCCCATCTCGGTAAACACCCGCTCCATCTCGTCCCCCACCCGGATCACATTGTATGTCTCCTCCAGGGTGCGTCCCACTCCGCCGGAAGGGGTATACACGTCGGTGCCGTCGGGGGTATAGGACTCGGTGGCGTGGGTATGGACGATCAGGATCTGGGGCTCCTCTGCCGGCAGGGTGATGTTCACCGCCGCCTGGGCCGCCGCCGCCAGGTCCACCTTTTCCCCGGTGCGGTTATAGAGGTACAGCCCCCCTGCCACATCGTAGCCCTGGGGACTGCTGGGAAGCAGGGTGCGGGCAATGATGTCCGACGGAGCCGTGGTGGTCTGGGGCTCCTCCACCAGGTCATCGTGATCCTGAGCAGGCTGGCCCGCCGGCAGCTGTATTTCCTCCTGTACCTCTTGTCCCAGGTGCCGGCTCACCGCCTCCTGATTGCCTGAGAGCAGCAGGGACTGGCCTATGGCCAGCCGGTCCCAACCGTCCAGTTGATCCAGGGCGTCGCCCCCCGTCTTGCCCAACTCCGCCGCCAGGGCGGTGGACACAAAGGTACCGCTCTCCCCCAGACTTTGCAGCGCCCCCGCCCCGCCGCCGCACAGAAGCAGCAGCCACACCGCCAGCGTGGCCAGGAACAAAGCGGCACTCCGGCGGAACAGTCGTTTCCATAAAATCGGCCCTTTCATATCGCACCATCCTCATCTGTAATGTGGGCTCCTTTCGGTCCCTTCTACCCTATGCGCCCATTCCCCCGGGTATGCCTTGTCCCAAACCGCACCGGCGGCAGAAATTACTTTGACTGTCAAAGGATTCTCTTGACATTTTTCTACAATCCGGTATAATTCAGTTGCGAAACAAGCCACGCAGAAGGGAGGCCCCCAGTGGAGTATTCCATCGAAGTAGTCAACCGGTTCCTTTCCGACGTCTTTGGCGACATTCTGAAGCGGGAAGAGGCTACCCTGGCCGCAGGCGATCTGTCTCTGCGGGAGGTTCAGCTCATCGACGCCATCTGCCGCACCGTGGACGAGGGGGGCGACAACCGCTCCACCGCCATTGCCTCCGCCCGGCAGATGCCGGCGGGCACCCTGACCTGTGCGGTGGGGCTGCTGGAAAAGAAAGGCTATCTGGTCCGCCGCCGGGATGAGAAGGACCGGCGGGCGGTGCGCCTGCTGCCCACCCAGCTGGGCCGGGCCGCCAGCGAACAGCACCGGGCCTTTCACCGCCGTCTGACCGACCGGATGCTGTCCGCCCTGACCGATCAGGAGGCCTCCGCCCTGGTGCGGGGAATGGAAAAGCTGACCGCTTTCTTCCGCTGCGGAGCCCAGGCTCCGTCGGAACCACAGCTATAAAGATCTGATGAAGTGAGGTACGTTATGAGTAAGATCGCCATTGCCACCGACAGCAACAGCGGCATCACCCAGGCCCAGGGCAGAGCGCTTGGCATTTTTGTACTGCCCATGCCTTTTTATATCAATGACGAGCTCTTTTTGGAGGATATCACCCTCTCCCAGGAGCAGTTCTATGAGCGTCTGGTCCAGGACGCCGACGTCAAAACCACCCAGCCCTCCCCCGGCGACGTGACCGACCTGTGGGACAAGATCCTCCAGGACTATGACCAGATCGTGTACATTCCCATGTCCAGCGGTCTGAGCAGCTCCTGCGAGACCGCCATGATGCTCTCCCAGGACTACGAGGGCAAGGTGTTTGTGGTCAACAACCAGCGCATCTCGGTGACCCAGCGCCAGTCGGTGCTGGACGCTCTGGAAATGGCCCAGGCCGGCAAGTCCGTTCAGGAGATCCGCGACTATTTGGAGCGCACCAAGTTTGACTCCGACATCTACATCACCGTGGACACCCTGAAATACCTGAAAAAGGGCGGCCGCTGCACCCCCGCCGCCGCTGCTCTGGGCGCGGTGCTGGGCATCAAGCCTGTGCTGCGCATCCAGGGTGAGAAGCTGGACTCCTTTGCCAAGGTCCGTGGCTGGAAGTCCGCCAAAAAGACCATGATCGACGCCATCCACCACACCATGGAGACCCAGTTCGCCGGTCTGGCCGGTCCGGAGCAGCTCCACATCGCCGCCGCCTACACCGGCGACCGGGCCGACGCCCAGGCGTGGCTGGAGGAGCTGGAGGCCATTTTCCCCGGTTATCCCATCCATATGGACCCCCTGTCCCTGTCGGTGGCCTGCCATATCGGCCCCGGCGCCCGTGCTGTCACTGTAACAAAAGCTCTGGAAAAATAATGATAACGTTTAAAAAAGGGACGCAAATGCGTCCCTTTTTTCTGCTATTCCCCGGTATCCGTTCCGTTTTTGCCGGTGATGGGAATAATTTAAAAATCATGCACATTTTCTTCATAGTTCCGCCACAATTACCGGGTATCCTAAAACTCGTTCCAGGAAAACCGTAAAATCCGCTGGTAAAGGAGAGACCCTGATGTATTACAGTGATTATAATCGGCCCCCCGAGGATCGGGAGCCCGTCATAGAAAGCAATCAGTTCCATGTGTATGACGCCGAGCCCCCCAAACAAAAGAAAAAGGGCGGTTTTGGCAAGTTTATTGCCGTTGGCCTGTGCTGCGCCATCATTGGCGGCGCGGTGGGCGGCGGCGGCGTTTGGGCCATCAACCGCTTCGGCGGCAACTCCACCACCATTTACGAGGGTACCCGCCCCACCGCCGTGTCTCTGGCCAATGTGGACGGCAAGACCGTCCTCTCCCCGGAGGAGGTGTATGCCTCCAACCTGGAGTCGGTGGTGGGCGTCAACGGCAATGTGACTACCAACGTGTGGGGCCAGACCGTAAAGAACGCCGTGTCCGGCTCTGGCTTCGTCATCAGTTCCAACGACACCACCAGCTACATCCTCACCAACTACCACGTCATTGACGGCGTCAGCGATATCACCGTGTTCTTTGCCGACGGCAAGAGCTATGGCGCCACTTTGGTGGGCGGCGAGGAGGAAAACGACATCGCCGTACTGAAGATCGACCAGGGCAACCTGCGGCCAGTGGTGCTGGGCGATTCCGACGCCATCAATGTGGGTGAGCCGGTATACGCCATCGGTAATCCCCTGGGTGAGTTGACCTTCACCTTCACCGGCGGCTATGTGTCCTCCAAGGACCGCTCCGTCACCATGAGCGACGGCACTGTCATCAATATGATTCAGACCGATACCGCCATCAACTCCGGCAACTCCGGCGGTCCCCTGTTTGACAAGTACGGCCAGGTGGTGGGCATCGTGTCCGCCAAGCTGTCCTCCAGCTCCGCCTCCGAGGCCTCCGTGGAGGGTCTGGGCTTTGCCATCCCCATGAATGACGTGAAGGATATGGTCACCTCCATCATGGAGAACGGCTATGTTACCGGCAAGCCCAACGTGGGCATCCTGATGAACAATGTGAGCCAGGAGGCCCAGCGGTACGGCATCCCTGCCGGCGCTGAGATCAAGGCCATTCTGGACGGCTCCTGCGCCCAGAAGGCCGGCCTTCAGGTGGGCGACATCATTACCGCCATAAACGATACCGCTGTCTCCACCAGTTCCGCCCTGTCTGAGGCGGTGAAGGACAACAAGGCTGGCGACACCATTGCCTTTACCGTCTACCGCAATGGGGAAACCCTCACCATCAACGTGGTGCTGGATGAGGATAACCAGGCCCGGCAGGAGGCCATGGAGCAGCTCCAGCAGGAATATCAGCAGCAGCAGCAACACCAGCAGCAACCGCAGGGGGGCGGCAATTACTATTACAACTTTCCCTTCGGCAACTGGTAATCATCCGCTAAAACCAACCCCCCCGGCATACCGGATATCCGGTGTGTCGGGGGTTTTTAGCGTCAGAGGTTACCGGAAACAAGGACCGACAGGCCGATGAGGGCATCGGCCCCTACGCTCAAAAATGCCGTTTTGCAGAAGTGGGAAGTCTGTACCCGTCCGTTTGTCAGGGCTATATTGGGGCTCGCAGTCAGGAGGACACGCCTGCCCTGCATCGCCTGAACACCCCGGGACAGTCCCTGGGCCAGAACAGCTCAACAACAAAAACCGGGCGGAGCCGCATGGCTCCGCCCGGTTGGATGGCTGAAATCAGCCCTGGGTGCAGTGGTCGAAGAAGAAGTAGCCCAGAGGAGTATAGTACATACCCTGGATGCCGTCGGCCAGCATATACTTCTGAGTGTAGAAGTACAGGGGGCACAGAGCATAGTCCTGACCCATGATGATGTCCTCAGCCTCGTGCATGAGCTTCATGCGCTCAGCGGGATCGGTAGCAGCCTTGGCAGCAGCGATCTTGGCATCATACTCCTTGTTGGAGTACTGAGCGTCGTTGTTGCCGCCGCCAGTGAGCCACATATCCAGGAAGCACATGGGATCATTGTAGTCGGCGATCCAGCCGTTACGGGCGATGGAGTAATCGCCGTCCTTACGGGTCTGGAGGAAGGTGGCCCACTCCTGGTTGTTCAGGGTGACGGTCACGCCCAGCTGAGTCTGCCACATATTCTGCAGGGCCTCGCCCACAGCCTTGTGGGACTCGCCGGTGTTATACAGGTACTCAACAACAGGGAAACCCTTGCCGTCGGGATAGCCGGCCTCGGCCAGCAGGGCACGGGCCTCCTCACAGTTGGCCTCATAGGCCTCCTGATAGGGATCGTAGTAGTCGCCGCCGGTGGTGCGGAAGTCGTCGCCGGTAGCGCCGGCAGCGTCGTAAACACCAGCGGGCACGAAGCCGCCAGCCTCGACCTGACCGGTCTGGGTGATCTCGTCAACGATGTACTTGCGGTCGACAGCCAGAGTGAAGGCCTTACGGACGCGAGGATCGTCGAAGGGAGCCTTCTGGGTCTGGTAGCAGACGTAATAGGTGCCGATGTAGTCCACGATCTTCAGGTCGCCGGAGGTCATCAGGCCAGCGATCTCGTCGGTGGGCAGGTCCTCGATGAAGTCCAGCTCACCGGACTTAAAGCCGTTGAGCATGGCGTTCTGGTCGTCCATCAGCTTGAAGGTGATCTTCTTGGGGCCCAGGGTATCCACAGCATAGTAGTTCTCGTTGGGCTCCATGACGATCTGGGAGTTGGTCTCACGGACAGTCATCTTGTAAGCGCCGTTGGAGATGTAGGTGGCGGGATCATAGGTCCACTGAGCGTTGCTCACGATATCCTCGCGCACGGGGAAGGTGGAGGGGAAGGCGCAGATCTCCAGGAAGTAGGGCAGGTCGGTGGTCAGAGTGACCTCAAAGGTCTTGTCGTCCACAGCCTTAACACCCAGCTCGCTGGGATCCTTCTCGCCGTTGATGATCTCCTTGGCGTTGACCACGCTGTCGATCATGTAGTTGTAGTCAGAAGCGGTCTCGGGGCTGACCAGGCGCTGCCAGGAGAACACAAAGTCCTGAGCGGTAACAGGCTTGCCGTCGGACCACTTGGCGTCCTCGCGCAGCTTGAAGGTATAGGTAACAGTGCCGTCCTCATTGGGAGTCTTCTCGTGGGACTCAGCCTGGCCGTAGTCCAGCACGGCGTTGTTGCAGGTGCCGTCGGTACCGGCGGTCTCAGTGCCGGAATCCTTCCAGCGCATCAGGCCTTCGAACATATGGCTGAGCATGATGGCGCCGTCGACCGCGCTGTTCAGAGCAGGATCGATGGACTGGGGCTCAGAAGCGATGTTGACGGTCATCTCAAAAGCTTCACCGGAAGGACCCTCGGTGCTGGGAGTGCCGCTGTTCTGAGCGTCGGGAGTCTCATTGCTGTTGCTGGTGCCGCCGCCGCAGCCGGCCAGCAGACCGAACACGAGAGCTCCGGACAGAAGCAGAGAGACAAGCTTTCTCTTTTTCATGGTTGGACCTCCATCTTTCTCATTTTTGTATCTATGACGCCTTGAGGCGCGATACACATGGGAATGGTCACCGGCGCCCGCTTTGCGGGCGCCGAAAGGCCATGGCCTTTCGCGCATTAAAGTAACGCAAAAGCATTATACCACAGGTCAGGTACAGGTGTAAAGAATATGTTTCAAAATTGTTACGAACTCTTCAGTTCATTCTTTTTTGATTTCGAAAAAAGGCGGCAAATCGCCGCCTTTTTCCAATTTTTGCTTGGGTCGCCTTCCTGCACAGGCCGCGTTTCCGCTTAACCCAGCAGGTGACAGGCCGCATAATGCCCCGGGGCGTGTTCCTTGAACTGGGGCACGGACTCCTTGCACTTCTCGGTGGCATAGGGGCAGCGGGTATGGAACCGGCAGCCGGAGGGCGGATTCATGGGAGAGGGGATGTCGCCCTGCAGCACGATACGCTGGCGGGTACGGCTCACCTCGGGGTCGGGCACCGGCACGGCGGACAGCAGGGTCTTGGTGTAGGGGTGGATGGGGTTGCGGTTGAGCTCATAGCTCTCGGCCAGCTCCACCAGAGAACCCAGATACATGACGCCGATGCGGTTGGAGATGTGGCGGACCACGGACAGGTCATGGGCAATGAACAGGTAGGTCAGGCCCAGATCCTGCTGCATATCCTCCAGCATATTCACCACCTGGGACTGAATGGACACGTCCAGGGCGGAGATGGGCTCATCGCACACAATGAACTCGGGGCGCACCGCCAGGGCGCGGGCGATGCCCACGCGCTGCTGCTGGCCGCCGGAGAATTCATGGGGATAGCGGTTGGCGTGTTCGGTGTTCAGACCCACCCGGCTGAGCAGTTCCTTGATGCGGTCGGTGCGGTCCTTCTTATTGGGGCACAGCTTATGGATATCCAGAGCCTCGCCGATGATCTCGCCCACCGTCATACGGGGGTCCAGAGAGGCGGAGGGGTCCTGGAAGATGATCTGCATCTTCCGCCGGTAGGGCAGCATATTGACCGCCTTGGGCTTGGGCGTCTTGATGTGGACCAGCTGGCCCTTCTCATCCCGCTGCCAGGGGTCCTCACCCTCAAAGATGGTCTCGCCGTCGTAGACGATCTTACCGGACGTGGGGGGATGGAGCTGGAGGATGGTACGGCCCAGGGTGGTCTTGCCGCAGCCGGACTCGCCCACCAGGCCCAGAGTCTCGCCCCGCTTGATGAACAGGGACACATCCTCCACGGCCTGAACGCCGGGGCCCTTCACGCCCTTGACGCCAAAGTATTTCTTCAGGTGGTCTACCTGAACGAGGATATCATTCTTCTCACTCATGGTCGCCCGCCTCCTTGTTCCCGGTCTCCTGCGCGGGCTTGGCGTCCGCCTGGCCGGCCTTCTCCTTCTCGATCTGCTCCTGCACCCGCAGCCAGCAGGCGGAGCGGTGGTTGTCACCCAGCTCCACATAGGGGGGCATCTTCTGCAGACAGATCTTCATGGCGTACTCACACCGGGGGGCAAAGGGGCAGCCCTCGGGGGGATTGAGCATATCCACGGGGGTGCCCTCGATGGGGATCAGGCGCTCGTAGCTCTCGGCGTCCACCCGGGGCATGGACCGCAGCAGGCCCATGGTGTAGGGGTGGCCGGGCTTGTAGAAGATGTCGTCCACAGGGCCCTGCTCCACCATCTTGCCGGCGTACATGACGGAGACCTTGTCGCAGATCTCGGCCACCACGCCCAGGTTGTGGGTGATGAAGATGATGCCCATGTGGGTCTTTTTCTGCAGGTCCTTCATCAGCTCCAGGATCTGGGCCTGGATGGTCATGTCCAGGGCGGTGGTGGGCTCGTCGGCGATGAGCAGCTGGGGATGGCAGATCAGGCCCATGGCGATCATCACGCGCTGGCGCATACCGCCGGACAGCTCGTGGGGATACTGCTTCATCCGCTTCTCCACGTTGTTGATGCCCACCAGTTCCAGCATCTCCATAGCCCGCTTGGCGGCCTCCTGCTTGGAGACCTTCTTGTCGTGGGCCTTCAGGGCCTCGATGAGCTGGTTGCCGATGGTGTACACGGGGTTGAGGCAGGTCATGGGATTCTGGAAGATCATGGCCACCTTGTTGCCCCGCAGGTCGATCATCTCTTCCTTGCTCTTGGCCAGCACGTCCTCGCCCTCCAGGGTGATGGAACCGCCCACCACCTTACCGGGAGACTGGAGCAGGCCGATGATGGAGTAAGCCTCCACGCTCTTGCCGGAGCCGGACTCGCCCACGATGCCCATGACTTCGTCATAATTCAGGTCATAGCTGATACCGCCCACGGCCTTGACTTCGCCGGCTGGGGTAAAGAAGGAGACGTGGAGGTCCTTCACTTCCAGCAGCTTGCCGGTTTTCTGTTTCTCTTCCATGGTGTCTCCTCCTTTCTTACTTCTTCAGCCGGGGATCCAGAGCGTCGCGCAGGCCGTCGCCGAACAGGTTCAGGCACAGGATCAGCACGCTCAGGATGGCGGCGGGGATAAACAAACGGTAGGGATAGGTCTGCAGGCCGCTCAGGCCGTCGGAGCACATGGAGCCCAGGCTGGTCATGGGTGCGGAAACGCCCATGCCCAGGAAGGACAGGAAGGACTCGGTAAAGATGGCGGAGGGGATCTGCAGGAAGGTGGTGGTCACGATCTGGCCCACGCAGTTGGGCAGCAGATGGCGCTTGATGATGCGCCCGCCCTTGGCGCCCAGGGCACGGGCGGCGGTGACGTACTCCTGCTGCTTGAGCTGGAGGATCTGGCCGCGGATGATGCGGCTCATGGTCACCCAGTACAGCAGACCGAAGGCGATGAAGATGGCGATCAGGTTGGGACCCAGGATGGTGACCAGCTTCTGCAGCGGCCCGTCGCCCGAGTTCTGGAAGTCCTCCAGAATGGGCTTGAGCGTTGCGCCCAGCAGCAGGATGATGAGCACCTCGGGAACGGAGTAGATGATCTCCACGATACGCTGCATGACCGCGTCCACCTTGCCGCCGCAGTAGCCGGAGATGGAGCCGTAGATGGCGCCGATGACCAGCACGATAAGGGCGCAGCAGATACCCACGATCATGGACACGCGGGCGCCGATCATGGTACGGACCATGATGTCACGGCCGTGCATATCGCAGCCGAACACATGGGGGAACACAAACTCTCCATTGGCCTTGCGCTGAAGCTCCTCATCGGTATAGCCGAAGAGGTGGGGCTTCATTTCCTGGGCGCCGCCGGACTTGATCTGGGCCCGGAGCATGGCTTCGTCCCGGCGGGTAAACTCCCGGCCTTCGGCTTCAGCCTCGGCTCTGGCCGCCTCAACAGCGGCATCCGGGTCCTGGGCCATCCGGTCCTCCAGGGAATAGTGCCAGGGGTGCAGGTTATTGGCGCCGCGGATCTGCTCGTCGTAGCCGTAGGGCACGATCATGGGACCCACAAAGGCAAACAGGGCAATGAGGATCACGATGACCATGGCCACCATGGCCACCTTGTTGCGGCGCAGACGGCGCCAGGCATCCTTCCAGTAGGACACGCTCTTGCGGTCCTGAATAAAGCTCTCCTTTTCCTGCGCGCTGGCCGGCTCAAAGGCATTGTCGGGCAGCTTGTTCCAGTCCAGGATATCCTCAACGTCGGGCTGCAGGGAGCCAAGGACTTTCTTATGTTTACGATCAGCCAACTCAGTTCCCTCCCTTGCTCAGATTGATTCGAGGATCCACCAGCTTGTACAGCAGGTCGGCCAGCAGGTTCATCACGATCACGAAGGCCGCCAGGAAGATGGTGGTGCCCATAATGATGGGGTAGTCACGGGCCTGGATAGACATTACAAAGTAGCGGCCCAGGCCGGGGATGGAGAATACCTTCTCCACCACGAAGCCGCCGCACAGAGTAAAGGCGATCTGGGGGCCCAGGTAAGTGATCACGGGGATCAGGGCGTTGCGCAGGGCGTGCTTGAAGATGATCTTCTTGTTCTTCAGACCTTTGGCCCGGGCCGTCTTGATGTACTCCTGATTGATGGAGTCCAGCATGGCGGTACGGGTCTGCCGGGACAGGTAACACATGGGATAGAAGCCCAGGGCGGCGCAGGGCAGCACATAGCTCTGCCAGCTGCCGTCAAAGCCGGTGGGGAATATCTTGAATCCCTCGATACCGCCGGTGAACACATGCAGCAGTATGGTGGCTACCACGAAGCCCGGCATGGAAATACCTATGGTACACACCACTCGTAACAAGCTGTCCACCCAGGTACCTCGTTTATAGGCGGCCAGACAGCCCAATGGGACGCCCACCAAGATGGCCCAGCTGATGGCGATGATGCCGATCTTGGCCGACAGGGGAAACATGGTGGTGATGATATCAAGCACAGGCCGGTCCTTCTGCATCTTGATGGAGTTGCGGAAATCGCCGTGGGCGATATCCTCCAGATAGAGGCCCAGCTGGACGATGACCGGTTTGTCCAGGCCGTACTTCTCATTCAGGGCGTCGATGGTGGCCTGAGATGGGGTTTTCTCAGACAGCCAGGGATTGCCCGGAACGGCGTTCATGAGGAAAAAAGTGACACAGATGACGATGAACAGCGTGATCACTGCCATCAGCACTCTTTTCAAAATGTATTTTGCCATTTCTTCACTTCCTATACCAGTCTCTGTTCGTTTTCCGTGAATGCCCCACAATAAACGTCTGTTTATTTTATCGTAATTAGCCCTTTCCGTCAAGAGTTCTGCCGCCTGAATTTGATGGAATCGCCGTCAAATCTTGCAGCTGTCCGCGTTGCAGAGACACTTCTCTGCATAATTGTCCATTTCTTTCTTCGACATGGGATACTTTTTTTCCTTGTATGGCCTGGTTTTTGTCACTTTTTCTCGCTAGTGTAATGAACTTTCCTTATAAGTATTCATTATTTCGCCCCACATATTCATTTTAACGGAATTCCTGCAAAGGGTCGCCTTTGAATCTTCCCCTGCCGTCCGGTTGCAAAATCCATGCCAGAATAGAGAAACGCGGACAGACAGGGAGCATTCCCCGTCTGTCCGCGTTTCTCATACTCCGCCGTTTAATCAAAGCCCAGGCCCATATAGCCCCTGGTCTCCTCGCCCCAAAGGGCTCCCTTCTCCCGGTCATACCATTTGATCATGCCGAAGGGCTGGAGGTAACTGCCCTGCATCCCGTCCCACTGGGCCGGGGTACGGACATAGTACCGCTGGCCGGGCAGTTGCCCCACCAGGACGGCCAGGCCCCGGGACATCTGTTCCGGCGGCAGCAGCAGTTCCTTAAAGAGGACGCTCTCCGAATCATGGTACTCAGCGGCGGCACAGCCCTGAACATCGCCCACAGTGACGCGGTACAGACCGCCGCCGGTGATCTGCCCCATTCCCTCCTGGTAGCGGAGCAGCTCCTGGCTGTAAGAGACAAAAGGCAGACCGTCCAGAAGTCTCTCCCGGATGGCGTTGTACTCCGCCGGTCCAATGGGCTCCACCCTGTCCTCCGGAGCCGGAGAGGCGGTCATGTTCCGCAGCAGCTCCACCTTGCGGGTAAAAAAGCCGGGCAGATAGCCCACCATGCCGAAAAATTTAAAGAGGCTGGCCTCGGCGGGCACCACGGTCACGCAATCGGCCCCCCGGGCCTTCAAAAAGTCGTCCACATAGAACAGCAGCTGCCTGCCGTATCCCTTGCTGCGCACGTCGGGATGGGTAGCCAGGGCGTAGACATACCAGGCGGAGGCGGTGCCGCCGCCGGGCAGGTGGATGGTCTGAGGCAGCAGAGCCAGCATGGAAACCACCCTGCCGTTCTCCAGCAGCAGGAGCGTATCCTCCGGCCGCCAGCAGCATTCGTAGAACCAGCTGATATAGCGGGGGTCCTCCCCAAAAGCGGCCTGCCACAGATCCCTCTGGGCCTGGGCCTCATGGGGCCGGGAGGGCCGGATCTCTGTCATAGGAACACTCCTCTCTGTCTTGTCTCTGTCTCCGGGCCGGAAAGGGTTTTGGCCCTTGCATCCAATATCCCAGTGTGCCGACATGATAACATGGCCTTCTGAAATTGGCAAGGGAAATCCGGCGAATCGGCCTGGAAACAGGAAAATGGGCGGCCAAAGGCCGCCCATTCCGGCATTTATGGTTCTTCCACCAGCATAAGGCAGCCGTCCTGATCGTACTTGAGCCGCTGGACTTCCGCCTTGGTGTTGCGGATGATGTCGTCCATGCGGACGCTCTCGGTGACGGTGGATACAAAGGTATAGGCCACGCCGTGGCGCTTGGCACGGCCGGTACGGCCGATGCGGTGGGTGTAGTTCTCCATCTCGTCGGGCACGTCGTAGTTGAACACCGCGTCCACATCGTCGATGTCCAGGCCGCGGGCGGCCACGTCGGTGGCGACCAGCACCTTGATCCCGCCCTTTTTGAACTTATCCAGGGTCTTCTCCCGCACCCGCTGCTGGATGTCGCCGTGGATGGCCTGGCAGGAGATCCCCCGCATCTGGAGCAGCCCAGCCAGCCGGTCGGTCATGTTCTTGGTGTTGCAGAAGGCGATGGCCCGCTCGTACTCCCCGTGGGTAATGAGGGCCGCGATGGTGTCCAGCTTCTGCTCCCGGCCGTCCAGATCGATGCGGTACTGGGTGATGTCGGGCTTGGACTCCTCCACCGGACGCACAGTGATCTCAATGGGGTCCCGCTGGTATACCCAGGAGATATCCATCACCTCCCGGCTGATGGTAGCGGAGAACATACCCAGGTTCTTCCGGTGCTTCAGCTGGTCCAGGATACGGGTCACATCCCGGACAAAACCCATATCCAGCATCCGGTCGGCCTCGTCCAGCACCACCGTCTCCACCTTGTCCAGGCGGACGGTACGCCGCTTCATGTGGTCCATGAGCCGTCCGGGGGTGGCCACCACGATCTGGGGTTTCTTTTTCAGGGTGGTGATCTGCTTGTCGATGGGCGCTCCGCCGTAGAGGCAGACGGTGCGTACCCCTTCCTTAAATTCGCACAGGTCCCGCAGTTCCTCCTGGATCTGCACCGCCAGCTCCCGGGTGGGGGCCAGCACCAGAGCCTGCACGTCCTGGTTGTCCGGATCGATGTGCTCCACCATAGGGATGCCGAAGGCAAAGGTCTTGCCGGTGCCGGTAGGGGCCTTGGCGATCACGTCTTTCCACTCCATAAAGTAGGGGATGGCGCCCGCCTGGACCGGCGTGGCCTGGACGTAGCCCTTCTTGTCGATGGCGCGCATGACCTCAGGGGACAGGCCCAGGTCGGCGTAGTTGACGATCTCGTTGACCTGCTCGCCGTTGATTTCCATGGGTACAAACTTCCTTTCCGTTTCAGTCTGCCTGATTCAAGGTCCCCACAGGCATCGAAACTCCCTTTCGTACCCAACGCCCTCTTTCCCCGGGGCGCGACCTCAAATCGTACCGAAAAAGTGTATCATATCCGGGGAAAAAATGCAATCCTTTCACTCTGAGCGGCCCTCATGCCGACAAAAAAACGGCGGGCGGCCATAAAGGCCGCCCCTACAGTACATTTGCATCTTGGTCCGCATTCTGGTAGCATTAGAATATATAACAGCCGACAAAATGTAAGACATGGTGATACTATGGCTAAATTTAAACTGCCCGCCGTTCCCGGCACCACTTCCAAAACCATCCGCTTTCCCAATCAGATTCTGGAGGAGGTTGAGAAAGCCATTCAGGGAACAGACTGCAACTTCTCCCAGTTCGTCATTGAGGCCACCCGGGTGGCTCTGGAAAATCTGAAGGAAGAAGAGCATTCCTAGTCCTCCACACAAAAAGGACGCACCGCGGCGCGGTGCGTCCTTTTGATCCATATTATGCCCGCTTTGCGGCCAGGGACACCCAACCGTTCTGCTCCCGGCGGCGGATGATGTGCAGGCCGTTGCGCTCCAGGGCGGCCTCCACCTCGCCGGAGCGGGTGTCGATGATGCCGGAACACAGGAACACCCCGTCCTCGGTCATCCACTCCCCCGCCTTGGCGGACAGGGGCATGATGACGTCGGCCACGATGTTGGCCAGCACCAGGGGATAGCGCTGCTCACCCAGCTCCTTTACCAGAGCCTGGTCGGTGAGCACGTTCCCCGCCCGGACGGTGTACCGGTCCTTGCCGATGCCGTTAAGGCCGGCATTCTCATAGGCCACGTCCACCGCCTTGGGGTCGATGTCCACCGCCACGGCGGAGCTGGCTCCCAGCGCCATGGCGGCAATGGACAGGATGCCGCTGCCACAGCCCAGGTCCAGCACCGGCTGGCCGGGCACGGTATACTCCTCCAGCCCCATCAGACACAGCTGGGTGGATGCGTGGTTGCCGGTTCCAAAGGTGAGCCCGGGATTGAGGTACACCGGGGTGCGCCCCTCCGGCGGGGTCTGGTCCCGCTCCCACTCGGGAACGATCCACAGCTTCTCCCCCACGGTCATGGGCTTGTAATACTTCTGCCAGGAGTGGGCCCAGTCGTTATCCCCCAGGGAGGAGGCGGTGTAGGGCTGGTCGATGCCCTCCAACCACTGCTTGAGCTGGGTCTTGCCGTGGTCGTCGTCGGAGACGTAGAACTTGACCCGGCACACCCCCTTCATCTTCTCCATCAGGTCCTCGTCCACATAGTCCCAGTACTGACGGTTCTGCTCCAGGAAGGTCTTGAAGTCCTCCTCATCCTCAATGGCGAAGCCGGTAACGCCGTTGGCGGTGAGCCGGGCGCACAGGCCGTCCAGCTCCTCCTCGGTGGTGTCCAGCACCACTTCCAGCCACTTGATATCTTCCATCAGCGCTCACTCCCCATAAAGAAGAGGGCCACGGTGCCGGGGCCGGAGTGGGCGCCGATGACGGGACCCACATAGTTGATGATAACGGTCTCCACCCCAAAGCGGCTCTTCACGTCGTCGGCCACCTTCTGAGCGTCGGCCAGACAGTCGCCGTGGCTGATAAACACCACCTGCTTGCCGGGGTCCTGGGCAGTCTCAGCCATATGGTCCACCAGAGCCTTCAGAGAGGCGTTGCGGCCCCGGGCGGTGCCCACCTTAATGAGGTGGCCCTCATTGTCCACGTGCATCACCGGCTTGATGGACAGCATGGTGCCCAGCACGGCAGTGGCGGAGGAGATGCGGCCGCCCCGCTTGAGGAACATGAGGTCATCCACGGTAAACCAGTGGCACAGGTTGAGCTTGTGCTCCTCGGTCCACTCCCGCACTTCCTCTATGGTCTTACCCTCCTTTTTCAGGTTGGCGGCATACCACACCAGCAGGCCCTGGCCCAGAGAGGCGCACAGGGTATCCACCACATACACCTTCCGGTCGGGATACTGCTCCATCAGCTCCCCGGCGGCGATTTTGGCGGAGTTGCAGGTGGCGGACAGGCCGGAGGAGAAGGCCAGCACCAGCACGTCCTTGCCCTCCTTCAGCATGGGCTCGATGGTATCCGTATAGGTAGCCACATTGACCGCCGAGGTGGTAGCCATTGCCCCGCCCCGCAGACGCTTATAAAAATCCGCCGGATCGATGTCCCGGTTGTCCGGGAAATTATAGTAGGTCTTATCCTCCATGGTAAAGGACAGGGGGATCACCTCTACCCCCAGTTCCGCCACCAGCTCAGCAGTCAGGTCGGCGGAGGAGTCGGTCAAGATCACATATTCTCCCACAGCTTTGATAACCTCCAGTATATCATTCAAGTTTGATTGCAAAAATCAGTCTTTTTTCTTTTTCTCTTTCTCCGACTGGGGCTGTCTGGCCCGCAGCAGTTCCAGAATACGCTGGCAGGCCAGCTTATCCGCGTAGCTGCGCAACGCCAGAGCCAGAGCCAGGCCGGACAGGTCCTCCTCCCCGGCAGTGGGGTCCAGGGACCCGGCAGTCACATCCAGAGCCCGGTCCAGCTCCATACAGAACTGCTCATACAGTTCCCTGGGCTCCCGCCCCTGAGCCGCCGCGGCCAGCAGCAGGCCGGCGTCCTTCACCGACAGCACCTGCTTGAGGGCGCACAGGGCGGTGAGGTAGGCCAGGTGGGTGCGGGAGTACCGCTTGCCCTCCGCCCGGGGCATGGCCCCATCTTTAATATAATTATTCACCATGGCGGAGGTCAGGGCCTCCCCCTCTCCATAGTGGATCAGTTGGCGGGGCATATAGTTGATGAGCTGATCCATATACAGACCAATATCGGGAAATCCCTCCCAATCTACCGGCCGTTCCCCCTCCAGCCGCTCCTTCAATGCACGGATCTCTTCCAAAGGGCAGCCTCCTTTCTGGTTTTCAAAACCACATCTGAACATATCGCCGTCATTATACCACATTATTTTCCCGGAAGTAAACCCTTTCAGCTGCTGAAAACAGGCCTGTTTTCTCACATAACAGCATTATGTGACCTTCCACCCCCACAAACCGCCTGGAGAGAGACCCACGGAAAATCTTCCGGTTTTTTGTGTGGTTTGACGAATGAATAAATATTGCATTTATTTGCATACGGTGTATAATAAGAGACACCAAATCAAGGAACACAGTACGAATCGCGTGAAGCGCAATGAATAGGAGAGAATACAGTATGAAGAATTTCAAGAAGCTGGCCCTGATGGGCCTGACCGCAGTTATGTCCCTGTCTCTGCTGGCCGCCTGCGGCGGCGGCACCGCCGGCACCGCCAACACCCCCTCCGGCAACAGCGAGACCCCTTCCGTTGAGGGCACCGAGACTCCCGCCGCCTCCGGTGAGTTCACCACCGTGGAGGCCGGCAAGCTGATCATGAGCACCAACGCCCAGTTCCCCCCCTACGAGATGGTGGGCGACGGCGAGGGCTACGAGGGCACCGGCTACGAAGGCATCGATGTGGAGATCGCCTACGCCATTGCCCAGAAGCTGGGCCTGGAGCTGGTGGTGGACAACATGGGCTTTGACGCCTCCCTGCAGGCTGTGCAGACCGGCAAGAGCGACATCGTTATGGCCGGCGTTACCATCACCGACGATCGTCTGGAGGTCATGGACTTCTCCGACACCTACGCCAACGGCATTCAGGTCGTCATTGTTCCAGAGAACTCCGACATCGCCACCATCGATGATCTGGAGGGCAAGCTGATCGGCTGCCAGATGGGCACCACAGGCTACATCTACTGCTCCGACACCCCCGAGAACGGCGGCTACGGCGAGGACGCCGTGATCCCCTATGACGACGGTGCCGCCGCCATCCAGGCTCTGATGAACGGCCAGGTTGACTGCGTGGTGATCGACAACGCTCCCGCCCAGGCCTATGTGGATGCCAATCCCGGCCTGAAGATCCTGGACTCCGAGTTCGCCAACGAGGACTACGCCATCGGCTTTGCCAAGGGCAACACCGCTCTGAAGGATGCCGTCAACACCGCTCTGAGTGAGCTGATCCAGGACGGCACCGTGCAGTCCATCATTGACAAGTATATCCCCGCTGAGGGCTGAGACAAGCGAAAGATTCGCATTCAACTGAAAAGGGCGGCCTTCGGGCCGTCCTTTTTCGGGTCGTATGCGGCAGACAGCAAGAAAGGAGAATCTCTGTGAACTGGGCGCAACTCTATGAGTCCCTGGGACAGCAGCTGAAAGACGGCGTGGACTTGCCCTGGTGGCAAGACGCCTTTGTGGGCATTTATAAGGCCTTTTTTGAGGAGGCCCGTTGGCAGCTCTACCTGAACGGCGTGCTGACCACCCTCTGGATCACCGCCATGGCCCTGATCCTGGGTATTGTGCTGGGCGTGGTGGTGGCTGTGATCCGCACCACCCATGATCAGCAGCGTCTGGGCCGGCACAATCCCATCCTGGGCGTACTGAACGCCATCTGCAAGATCTATGTTACCATTATCCGCGGCACCCCCATGATGGTCCAGCTGCTGATCATGGGCTTTATCATCTTTAAAAGCAGCCGTGAATACACCCTGGTGGGCACCCTCACCCTGGGCATCAACTCGGGCGCCTATGTGGCCGAGATCGTCCGCGGCGGCCTGATGAGCGTGGATATGGGCCAAAGCGAAGCCGGACGGTCCCTGGGCCTGAACTATCTGGATACCATGCGCTTTATCGTCATTCCCCAGGCCTTTAAGAACATTCTGCCTGCTCTGGGCAACGAGTTTATTACCCTGTTTAAGGATACCGCTCTGATCTCCGCCATCGGCGGTAAGGAACTGGTCTATGCCGCCAAGTCCATCGGCAGCAAGACCTATGACGTGATGTATCCCTATCTGGGCATCGCCGTCATCTATCTTCTGATGGTCATGCTCTTCACCTGGCTGCTGGGTATTCTGGAAAGGAGGCTGCGTCAAAGTGATAGACGTTAAAAACCTGTCCAAGTCCTTCGGGGACCATCTGGTGCTGGACGACATTTCCGAGCACATTTATCCCGGAGAGAAAGTGGTCATCATCGGGCCCTCCGGCTCGGGCAAGTCCACCTTCCTGCGCTGCCTCAACCTGCTGGAGGCTCCCACCAAGGGCACCATCACCTTTGAGGGCACCGCCATCACCGACCCCAAGACCAACATCGACCTGATCCGGCGACAGATGGGCATGGTGTTCCAGCACTTCAACCTCTTCCCCAACATGACCATTCGGAAGAATATTACCCTGGCTCCCGTCCGCACCAAGCTGATGAGCCAGGCCGAGGCCGACGACACCGCCACCGCCCTTCTGAAACGGGTGGGTCTGGAGGAGAAGGCGGACGCCTATCCCGCCCAGCTCTCCGGAGGTCAGAAGCAGCGTATCGCCATTGTCCGCGCTCTGGCCATGAAGCCCAAGGTGATGCTGTTCGACGAGCCCACCTCCGCCCTGGACCCCGAAATGGTGGGCGAGGTACTGGAAGTCATGAAGCAGCTGGCCGACGAGGGCATGACCATGGTGGTGGTTACCCACGAGATGGGCTTTGCCCGGGAAGTGGGCAGCCGGGTCCTCTTTATGGACGGCGGCCATGTGCTGGAGCAGAACGAGCCCCACGCCTTCTTTGCCAACCCCAAGGAGCCCCGCACCATCGAATTTTTGTCCAAAGTGCTGTAATCTGCCGCGTCCCCCGGTACAAACCGTACCGGGGGACGTTTTTCATTTGTTTTCCACCGGCTGGTTTTGACAAGCTGGGCTTTTTGCGCTATAATGGCACACTATCTTCCCAAATGACCGGAGTACCATATGATGAATGTTAAGCAAATTCTTCCCCTGCTTCGCAAGGACGGGCTGTGGCAGGCGCTCTTCCTGCTCCTGACCCCCTTCACCGCTGTGTGGCTCATGCAGTTTACATACGGAGCCAATCCCTTCGCTCTGACCTTCCCCGTACTGGTGGCCAACGCCCTGTGCGTGGCTCTGCTGTTCTGGCTGCTGTGCGCCCTGGTGGGACGCATCGCCCCCTGCACCATCGGCATCCACATCGCCGCCGGGCTGTGGGGCGCCGCCAACTTTTTCGTCAACGCCTTCCGGGGCACCCCCATCCTGCCCTGGGACTTCTCCGCCCTGGGCACCGCCGCCAGCGTGGCAGGCAACTACCACCTGTTCCTCACCTGGCAGATCGGGATCGCCATCCTGCTGGCCGCCGCTCTGGTGGTGTTCCTTCACCCGGAGCGGCGCAAGGCCCGGCTGCGGCTCACCACCCGGAAGCGCCTGCCCCTGCGGCTGGCCTGTCTGGCTGCGGGGCTGGCCTGCCTCATGTTCCTGCTGCCCCCGGAAAAGCTGGAGAAGCTGGGGGTCAAGACCGACGTGTGGGATCAGGCGGGAGCCTACCGCACCGGCGGCTGCCTGGCCGTCTTTCTCCGCAATACCGAGTTTCTGAAGGTGGAGGAGCCGGAGGGCTACTCCCCGGAGAACGTGGATGCCCTGCTGGAGGGGGTGGAGCCCCTGGCCCCGGCGGCGGTGTCGGTCCAGAAGCCCAACATCATCGCCATCATGAACGAGTCCTGGGCCGACTTTGAGTCCTACGGCAACCTGCAGCTCAGCGAGAGCGTCACCGACTACATCCGCTCTCTGGACAATACCATCTTCGGCCACACCTACACCTCGGTATTCGGAGCGGGCACCAGCGCCAGCGAGTTCGAGTTCCTCACCGGCAACTCCATGGCCTTCCTGCCCTCGGGCAGCATCCCCTACCAGCAGTACGTGCTGGGTCCATCCGCCTCTCTGGCCTCCCTGCTGAAGGCCCAGGGGTACGACACCCTGGCCTTCCATCCCGGCGAGCGCACCTCCTGGCAGCGCAATCAGGCCTATCCCCAGCTGGGCTTTGACCAGTTCAAGTGTGTGGACGACATGGACGTGAACCAGACCATGGAGCACGGCTATGTCAGCGACCAGTCCGATTTTGAGCAGATCATCTGGGAGTTTGAGCACAAGGAGGAGGGGCAGCCCCTCTTCCTGTTCAACGTCACCATCCAGAACCACGGCAGCTACACCGCCAAAGATTACCCCGCCCAGGTCATCCTCACCGACGAGCCGGGCAAGTATCCCCAGGCCGAGCAGTACCTCACCCTGGCCAACAAGAGCGACCAGGCCTTCCGCACCCTAGTGGAGTATTTCCAGAACCAGGAGGAGCCCACCATCATCCTCATGTTCGGCGACCACCAGCCCTCGGTGGAGCAGGGCTTCCTGGACAAGGCCTACGGCGTCACCCAGGACCAGATGAACATGAATCAGTACATGGGCAAGTATGAGACTCCCTTTGTGATCTGGGCCAACTATCCCCTGCCGGAGGAGGACCCGGAGATCACCAGTCTGAATTTTTTGAGCCTCTATCTGCTGCGGTATGCCGGCATCCAGGGCACGGTGTACGACGGCTATCTGTGGCAGCTCCAGCAGCAGCTGCCCGCCCTTACCTTTGTGGGCTATATGGACACGGCGGGGCAGGCCCACAGCCACCTGGAGACCAACGACTACGCCGCCCTCATCCGGGACTACCAGCAGGTGCAGTACAATAACCTGTTTGGGGGCGGGGGCCGGCGAAGCGCCGCCTTCGATCCCTGAGGCGCCCGCAAAAAATGCGCGCCGCAATGTGCGGCGCGCATTTTTTATGCTTTGAGATTCCAGGCGAAGTGGTCCAGATCCTCCTCCAAAATCAGCTCCCGCTTGCTGTCGGCGGCCGTGATGGGGCGGATGGGGCGGCAGGGGTTGCCGTAGGCCAGCCAGCCGGCGGGGATGTCCTTGGTGACGACGCTCCCCGCGCCGATCACCGCTCCGTCCCCGATGGTGACTCCGTCCAGCACCACCACATTGCAGGCCAGCCACACCCCGTTGCCGATGTGGATCTCCCGGGCAAACTCCGCCATGGTGGTGCGGCCCTCCCCGTCCAGGCCGGTGCGCTCCTGGGCGGGCAGCGGGTGGTTGGTGGCCATCAGGGACACATTGGGCCCAAAGCACACGTTGTCCCCGATCCAGATCCGGGCGTCGTCCATCACCATCAGATTGAAGTTGGCGAAAAAGTTCTCCCCAATGAAGGTATGGCAGCCGTAGTTAAACTGGACGGGGCCCTGGAAGTAGCAGGCCTTGCCCGCCCGGCCCAGAATGGCCCGGATCACTTCCCCCCGCCCAGGGTCGTACTCGTCCATGGCATTGTACTTCCGGCAGGCCTCATGGGCCTTGTGCTTCAGGTCCTTCAGCTCCTGCCGCCGGGGATCGAACATCTTCCCGGCAAAAATCTTTTCTTCCTCCGTCATGCTTCATTCACCTGATTTGTCTTGGAATTCGTTTCCTTCCAACAGCGCGCTGTTACGGAAGGCATTTTTCAGCAGCCGGATACAGTCGCCCAGCAGCTGATCCAGGTCGGAGAATACGGTGTGGGCCAGCTTATTGTAGTAGGTATTGAGCAGCCCGTTGAGAAATACGATGATGGAAAAGGCCGCCGCGTCCCGGGATACCTGGAGGGTATACCCCTTGTCTCCCAGATAGTTCTCCATCACCTGCCGGGTAAGGATAAAAACCTCCATCCCCGCCTCATACTTTCGCCGGGCCACCGTCTCCATCTCCGTCCCGGCGTAGTCGGCCTGCATGGGGACCTTTTTCAGCGCCATCACCTCATAGAAGGTGGGGTGGCTCCAGGCAAACTCCAGATAGGTCCGCAGGAAGGCGTCAAACTGAGCCTCCCCGCCGGAGGCGGTTTCCATGGCCTGCCGCAGACTGCCGCACAGCTGGCGGTAACCCTCAATGACCACCGACAGATAAACCTCATCCTTATTGACAAAATAGAGATAGATCTTGGTGGCTGAGGCGCCGATTTTCTGTCCCAGCCGGCGCATGGTCAGGCCCTCATAGCCGTCGGCCGCAAGGATATCCAGGGCAGCCTCCAGAATACGGGCCTTCTCCGCCGCTTTTTCCGCCGGCGTCTTTTCCCTGGGCGGCATAAGACCACCTCTCTTTCCTATTTTTATCTGTACTGATATTGTATCAAATCCCATTTTTACATTCAATACCCGCCTTTTTTCTCAGGCCGGGAATATTTCTGAGAAAGGTATGGATATCCCGGGGGAAATGTGATAAGCTGTAAACCAGTGTCCACCAAAATCATCGGATTTTCAGGTGCAAGAGAGGAGGTCTCCCCGTTGAAGCCGGACTACAATGAGCTGCTGGAAATCGTAAGCGAAATGGGCTTCCGGCTCATGCTCAGCGGAGCGGAGATCTACCGGGTGGAGGAGTCCGTCAGCCGCCTGCTCCAGGCCTACGGGGCCGAGCGGGGGGAGGTCTTTGCCATCCCCAACTGCATCATCGTCAGCCTCACCTCTCCCCAGGGGGAACCCATGACCCAGATCCGCCGGATGCCCAGCCACGGCACCGACATCTACCTGCTGGAGCGGTACAACGACCTGTGCCGCCGGCTGTGCCGGGAGACGCCCCCCTTTGAGGAGGCCCTGGACAGTATGCGCCAGATCGAGCGCACCCACAAGGTCTACTCCCTGCCAGTCCAGCTGCTGGCCCACTTCCTGGGCTGCGGTATGTTCTCCCTGTTTTACGGCGGCTCGGTATGGGACGGCCTGTGCGGCGGCGTCTGCGGCATGGTGATCTGTCTGTGTATGGCCTTCACCTCCAGGCTGGGGGCCAACCTCTTTTTCAAAACCATCGCCGGCGCGGCGGTGTCCGCCTTTGTGGCCCTGGCCCTTACCGCCGCCGGTATCGGCCAGAATTCCGACAGCATCATCATCGGCGCCCTGATGGCCCTGGTGCCCGGCATCGCCTTTACCAACGCCATGCGGGATATCATGGCCGGCGACATGGTGGCCGGCATCAGCAAGGCCGCCGAGGCCCTGCTCATCGGAGCGGCCATCGCCCTGGGCACCGCCCTGGCCCTGGGTCTGATCCGGATGCTGATGGGAGGCTGACATGGAACAGTTTACCTACTATCTGCCCTGTATCTACGCCTTCCTGGCCTGCATCGGCTTTTCCCTGCTGTTCAACATCCACGGAGCAGCCGGTATGCTCATCTGTGCCGGCGGCGGGGCCCTTGGCTGGCTGGTCTACCTGCTGGCCGCCCCCCTGGTCCACAGCGACATCATCCAATCCTTTTTCGCTGCCCTGGCCATCTCCGCCTGGTCGGAGATCATGGCCCGGCTGCGCCGGTGCCCGGTGACCAGTTATCTGCTGGTGGCCCTCTTCCCCCTGGTGCCCGGCGGCGGCATCTACTACACCATGGAGCACGCCATGAGCGGGGAGACCTCCCTGTTTCTGGAGTCTTTGCTCCACACCCTGGGTCTGGCGGGAGCCCTGGCGGTGGGCGTGCTGATGGTGGCCTCTCTGGCCCGCCTGGTCACCAACTATCAGAATCACCGGCGGAGCCTGTCAGGAGGCAACCACTCATGAGACGCTACGATTTCGTCCTGCTGGACGCAGACAATACCCTGTTTGACTTTGACCGCTCGGAGCACGAGGCCCTGCGCCTGGCACTGGAAGCCTTCTCCATCCCCTGTCCCCCGGAGACCGAAGCCCTCTATGTGTCCATCAACAGCGCCCTGTGGGCCATGCTGGACCGGGGAGCGGCCACCCGGGAGTGGCTGGTGGTGGAGCGCTTTGCCCGGCTCACCGCCGCCCTGGGGGTGGACGCCGACCCCGCCGCCCTCAACCGGACCTACCTGGATCGGCTGGGGGAGCAGCCCTTCCTCCTCCCCGGCGCGGAGGACGTCTGCCGGGCTCTGGGTGAGCACTGTACCCTGGCCATCCTCACCAACGGCGTGGCCCGGGCTCAGCGGGGCCGGTTTGACCGCTCCCCTCTGGCCTGCCTTATCCCCCATCTCTTTATTTCTGAGGAAATAGGCGCCTCCAAGCCCAGCCCCGCCTTTTTCCGGCCGGTCCTGGACGCCCTGGGTATCACCGACCTGAGCCGGGCCCTGATGGTGGGGGATAACCTGACTTCCGACATCGGCGGCGCCGCCGCCATGGGGCTGGATACCGCCTGGTACAACCCCCGCCGCCTGCCCAGTCCCGGCCCTGCCGCCCCCACCTGGGAGATCGCCAGGCTGGAAGAGCTGCTGCCGCTGGTGCTGAACGGCTCTGATTTTGAAACTTCAAACGAGGTGTTTTGATTTGTCCCGCTCGCTCTATTCCCAGATCACCGAAAACACCCCCACGCCGCCCCGCCGGCGTCTGCCTCTGGTGCTGGCGGCCATTGCGGTGGGTGTGGTCCTGGTGACCCTCCCGGCGCTCAGCCGGGCCCCGGCGGAGGGCGCCGATCCCCTTCCCACCGCCACTGTCACCCCCGCACCTACCCCCGCGCCCATTCCCGCTTTCGATTTTACCCAGCCCGCCCCCAAGACCGATCCGGTGGACATGGACTATTTCTCCGACGCCCTGTTTATCGGCGACTCCCGCACCCATGGGCTGGAGCTGTACAGCGGCGTCAAAGGCGCCGCCTTCTACGTCTACACCGGACTGAGCATTTTCGGGGTAAATAACCCCGGCCTGGTGAAGCTGGACGGCCAGGACTATTCCATCGTGGAAGCCCTGGAGAAGGGCCCTCAGTTCGGCAAGGTCTACATAGCCTTCGGCATGAATGAGCTGGGCTATTACAATGAGGAAAACTATTTGCGCACCTTCGGCGTCTTTATAGAAGAAGTAAAAGCCCTCCAGCCCAACGCCGTGGTCTATCTGCAGAATCTGGCCCCGGTGGACGAGGCCAAATGCAAAGCCTACGGCCAGGCCTCCTGCATCACCAACGCCCGGGTAGAGGCCTTTAACCAGCTGTTTGCCCAGCTGGCCCGGGAGCATCAGGTGGTGCTGGTGGATGTGTACGGCGCTTTGACCGCCGACGGCCCCCTGCCGGACGACGCCACGTCGGACGGCATCCACTTCAAGCGTCCCTGGTATGAAACATGGCTGACCTTTCTGATGGAGCACACCGTGGACCCGGAGCACTATCAGGCCGGACAGACCCATGCGGATGATATGGAAGGAGATAGAGAACCATGAAGAACCTGTTGAAGCGACTGCTGCCCGGCGTGCTGGCCCTGTGCCTGTGCCTCTCCGCCTGCGGAGGCGGTTCAAGCGCCAAGAGTTATGACCCTGCCGCCACCGCCAAGGCGCTGCTGGAGTCCAAAGCCTTCAGCGACACCCTGGACACCCTGGACAAGGACACCGCCGCCGCCATGTATGGCATTGACGCCTCCACCATCACCGACTGCGCCGTGTACACCTCCCTGTCCATGGGCGCGGAGGAGATCGCGGTGCTCACCCTCACCGACGAGGCCGCCGCCAAGACCGCCAAGGAGGCCCTGGACAAGCGGGTCAGCGATCAGACCACCGCCCTGAAGAGCTATATGCCCGGCGAGGTGGACAAGCTCAACCACGCCATCGTGGAGCAGACCGGCAACACCGCCCTGCTGGTGGTGGCCGCCGACGCTGACGCCGCCCGCAGCGTGCTGGACGGCCTGAACTGAGTCCTACCCAAAAACGCCGGGGATACCCCGGCGTTTCAGCGTGTCGAGAAAGCTCGACACGCTTCTCAAAAATGCAAGCATTTTTTCGAGGGAATGCAGCCCGCTGCGTCGCACGCGCAAAGCGCGCACGTTTGCGGGCTGAGAAGTGTTTTTTCCAAGGCTCATGTCCTTGGAAAAAACAGATTCTTATTCTGTTTTGCCGCCCGCAGGCGGCAAAACTCTGCCAAGGGCTTTTCCTCGGTGCAAGAACCTAGTTCTCTCTTGCATCAGTTCTGCCTTTTTCGACAGACTGAAACGCCGGGGATACCCCGGCGTTTTTTCTAAAAAATAAAATGCTTTTCCTTCAACTTTTCGCTGGCCCCTGCCGTCTAACAGATACAAACACAAGGCCCCCGGCCGGGTCCAGTTTTTACAAATCGAGGTGTCTTCATTGTCCCAGTCCTATCGCCCCAAGCGCATGAAAAACAAGAGAAACGGCCCCGGCGCCACCCTGCCCCTGCTCATTGCCGCCGCAGCGGTGTGCGTCTGTCTGCTGCTTATCCTCTCCGCGGGCAAGAGCGCCCCCCCGGCCGCCGGAGTCACATCCTCCGTACAGCCGGAGGTCACACCCTCCGCCCCCGTGACCCAGCCCTCCGCCGTCCCCTCGGAGTCTCCGGCCGTGGAGCCCACGCCCACCGCCACCCCCGCACCCTCTCCCGCTGCAGTCTTTGATTTCACCCAGCCCGTGCCTGAGTCCGAGCCGGTGGAGATGGACTACTTCTCTGACGCCCTGTTCATCGGCGACTCCCGCACCGACGGCCTGCAGATCTACAGCGGCATCAAAGGCGCCACCTTCTATTGCTACAAGGGTCTGAACATCTTCGACATGAGCAAGCGCCAGGTGGTGGAGATGAACGGCGGCAAATACACCGTGGTGGAGGCCCTGAAAAAGGGGCCCCAGTATAAAAAGATCTATATCTCCCTGGGCGTCAACGAGCTGGGCTACCCCGGCACCGACAGCTTCTACAAGGCCTTCAAGTCCTTCCTGGAGGAGGTCAAGGCGGCCCAGCCCGACGCCATCATCTATCTGCAGAACCTGGTGCCTGTCAACCCGGAGATCTGCGCCCAGAAGAAGCAGCCCTCCTATGTGAACAACGACCGGGTGGCCGACTTTAACGGGGTGTTCCCCAAGCTGGCGGAAGAGTGCCAGGTGGCGCTGGTGGACGTCAAGACCGCCCTCAGTGATGAAAACGGCATTCTGCCCGCCGATGCCACCGTGGACGGGGTCCACTTTACCAAGGCCTGGTATCAAAAGTGGCTGGAATATCTGATGTGCCATACCATTACCCCGGAGGCCTACCAGGCGGGTCAGGCGGCAGCCCAGTAAAAGGAGCGTACCCCGGCATTGGACAACAACATCCGGCAGCAGCTGAACGAGTATATCATCGTCCACCAGGAGGAATTCTACCGCCTGGCGTTCAGCTATGTCAAAAATCGGGACGCTGCCCTGGATGTGGTCCAGGAAAGCATCGTCCGGGCCCTGTCCAAGTCGGATTCCCTCCGGCAGCCGGAGTACCTGAAAACCTGGTTTTACCGCATCCTGCTCAACGAGAGCATGAACCACTACCGCCGCAGCAAGCGGCTGGTCCCTCTGGAGGAGTCGCTGGCCGACGGGCCTGCCCCCGCCAGCGATCCGGCGGAGCGGCTGGACCTGTACGCCGCCATCGACCGGCTGGACCCCAAGGAGCAGGCCATCATCAAGCTGCGCTTTTTTGAGGACATGAAGCTGGATGAGATCGCCCGCATCACCGGCGCCAATCTGAACACTGTCAAATCCCGACTGTACAAGAGCCTGCGTAAGCTGCGGGATCTCACCGGAGAGGAGGTAACCACATGAAGCAGTTGTGGGAAGAGGCCAAGCAGCAGTACCGGAACACTGATACGCCCCCGGAACTGGAATTTGCCGTGGCCTCCGCCCTGCGGGCGGGGGAAAAACAGCGGCAGCACCGCCGGGGCCTGCGGCGGAGCCTGTCCGCCTCTCTGGGCGCCTGCGCCTGCTTCGTGCTGCTGATCAACGTCAACCCTACCTTCGCCCAGGCCGTGGCCGACGTACCGGTACTGGGCGATCTGGCCCGGGTATTTACCGTCACCCAGTACACCGTGGAAGACCGGGACCATCTCATTGATGTGCGTCTGCCCGCCCTGGACCTGGCCGGCGACACCGACCTGGAACAGCGTGTCAATGCTGAGATCTCCGCCCGCATCGATCAGGTGCTCCAGGAGGCGGAGGACCGGGCCCGGGCTGCCAGGGAGGCTTATGTGGACACCGGCGGCGATGCCGACGATTTCATGCCCATCATCATCAGTGTGGACTACGAGATCAAGTGTCAGAACGATCACTATCTCTCCTTTGTCATCACCAAGACCGAGACTCTGGCCAGCGCCTACACCGAGTATTACACCTACAACATTGACCTCCAGGCCGGACAGGAGATCACCCTCCGGGATCTGTTGGGCCCCGACTACAAGCAGATCGCCAATTCCGTTATTGCCGCCGAGATCGGCCGCCGCAGCCAGGACCCGGATAACCTCTACTTTCTCCAGGGGGAGGGCGGCTTTGAGTCCATTTCCGACGATCAGCTCTTTTATCTGGACGCCGGCGGTACCCCGGTGGTATTCTTTGAGAAATATGAGATCGCCCCCGGTTATATGGGAACCCAGGAGTTTCGTATTCCTCTGCCTGAAACAAAATGAATTTAGGAAGGCCTGCTGCATGTGATTGCAGCAGGCCTTTTGTGCGCAAAAAACCGGGCGCGCTGCATTGCAGCGCGCCCGAAGATTTTTGTTGCGGAATCGGCTTACCAGATGGAACCAAAGAGGCTGCTGGTCAGACCGGTGCGGGAGCCGGCCAGAGCGGGGAACAGACCGTTGCCCAGGATGAGCAGGGTCAGGATAATGGTGACGGCCACCACACCCAGGTAGAGCAGCCAGGCCTTGCCGGACTCCAGCTCGGGAGCGACCATCTGGAAAGAGGACACGCCCAGCGCCACCCACAGAATCAGGGTGAGGATGAGCAGCCAGGCACCCAGCTCCATGGAAATCAGGAAGCACAGGAAGGTGACGAGCATCAGGATACTGATGAAAATGGAGTGACAGCCGCAGGCGATCACCACATCCTGGAAGGTGCAGCCGGACTGGAGGATCTTGGCCGCGCCGAAGAGCAGGCCCATGAAGATCGCCACCGCAATGGCGTCACCCAGCAGTCCGCCGACGAACCAGAACTGGAAGGGCACTTCCATAAAGCCGTGGGACAGCATATTGATCTTCAGAGCAAAGCCCAGCAGCATCAGAATGCAGGCCACCAACTGGGCGCCCATCAGGATCAGAGGGGTGGCCATATCACGCTTGGCCAGGGTATTCCAGGTGGCCTGAACAGGGGAAGCAAAGTAGGCCTTCAGGAAACCGCCCAGGCCGCTGAAGGCAACGCCAGCCGCGGAGGGCTTGGCAGCGCTGCCGGGGCCGCCCATGGTATTCACATTGGTACCGCAGGAAGAACAAAATGCGGAACCGTCAGGGATCTCTTTCCCGCACTTGGGACAGAACATAACACAACACTCCTTCTCGCTGGCGGCAAAATAGATTTCGCCGCCCGATCTGTCGCTCCCTTTTCCGGAAACGGAGCATACCGGTCCCCACAGAGATGGAGCCGGTTTGTCGAGATTATAACATAGCGGAAGAAAAAAGTAAATCCATGGAAGAGAAATTGTTGACTTTCCCCCGGTTTTCTCTGTCGGATTGCCTATTGCCGCAGGCCGGTCCCCCGTGCTATAGTTATGTCAGAGACATTCCCGGCAGACCAGAAAAAGGCGCTGACCGGGCCATTTGCGCGCCGTCCGTTGCAGAGGCGGCACCCGCGGGGCAGGATGGAGTCTCTCCATCCGCGGGAAGTTTTAGGGAGGTACATATGGGGAAGGTATTTCGCTGTTATGTGGAAAAAAAGCCGGGCTTCGACGTGGAGGCCGGTCATCTGCTGGGAGAGCTGAAGGGCACCCTGGGGCTCAGCGGCCTCGCCGGCGTGCGGGTCATCCGCCGCTACGACGTGGAGGGTGTGGAGCAGGCCGCCTATGAGGCCGCCCGCACCACCATCCTGTCCGAGCCGCAGGTGGACCAGCTGTGGGACGAGACCATGCCGGAGACCGACGGCGCCCTGCTGGCGGTGGAGGCTCTGCCGGGCCAGTACGACCAGCGGGCCGATTCCTGCGCCCAGTGCATCCAGATGCTCACCGGCGGCGAGCGGCCCACCGTCCGCTCCGCCACCGTCTATGTGCTGGCAGGAGCGCTGTCCGAGGCCGACCTGGACAAGGCCAGAGGCTATCTCATCAACCCTGTGGAGAGCCGGGAAGCTGCCCTGGACAAGCCTGAGACTCTGATCCAGCAGTACCCCGAGCCCGCTGACGTGCCGGTGCTGGAGGGTTTTTGTACGTTGGATCAGGCAGGCCTCACCGCCCTGTTGGAGCAATACGGCCTGGCCATGGACCTGGCCGACCTGACCTTCCTCCAGACCTACTTTAAAGAGGAAGAGAAGCGGGACCCCACCCTCACCGAGGTACGGGTGGTGGACACCTACTGGTCCGATCACTGCCGCCACACCACCTTCTCCACCCACCTGGACAGCGTGGACATTACCGATCCCGCCGTCAAGGCGGCCTACGACCGCTACCTGGCCGCCCGTGTGGAGGTGTACGGCGAGGAGAAGGCGGCCAAGCGGCCCCAGACTCTGATGGACATTGCCACCATCGGCGCCAAGACCCTGAAGAAGCGGGGCCTGCTCCCCGAGCTGGACCAGAGCGAGGAGATCAACGCCTGCTCCATCCACGTCCCCGCCACGGTGGACGGCAAGGAGCAGGACTGGCTGCTGATGTTCAAGAACGAGACTCACAACCACCCCACCGAGATCGAGCCCTTCGGCGGCGCGGCCACCTGTATCGGCGGCTGCATCCGGGACCCTCTGTCCGGCCGCGTGTATGTCCACCAGGCCATGCGCCTCACCGGCTGCGGCGATCCTACCGTGCCGGTGAGTGAGACCCTGGAGGGCAAGCTGCCCCAGCGCAAGATCGCTCAGACCGCCGCCGCCGGCTACTCCTCCTACGGCAACCAGATCGGCCTGGCCACCGGCCATGTGGCCGAGCTCTACCACGAGGGCTACATCGCCAAGCACCTGGAGTGCGGCGCTGTGGTGGGCGCAGCTCCCGCCGATCATGTCCGCCGTGAGGTACCCGCCCCCGGCGACGTGGTCATCCTGCTGGGCGGCCGCACCGGCCGTGACGGCATTGGCGGCGCCACCGGCTCCTCCAAGAGCCACAACCTGTCCTCCCTGGACACCATGGCCTCCGAGGTCCAGAAGGGCAACGCTCCCGAGGAGCGCAAGCTCCAGCGGCTCTTCCGCAACCCCAACGTGACCCGCCTTATCAAGCGGTGCAACGACTTCGGCGCCGGCGGCGTGTCGGTGGCCATCGGCGAGCTGGCCGACGGCCTCGCCATTGACCTGGACGCCGTCCGCAAGAAGTACGACGGCCTGGACGGCACCGAGCTTGCCATCTCCGAATCCCAGGAGCGCATGGCCGTGGTGGTGGCCCCCCAGGACGCCCAGACTCTGATGAACTTTGCCGCCAGTGAAAACCTGGAGGCCTATCAGGTGGCCACCGTCACCGAATCCCCCCGCATGGTCATGACCTGGCGGGGCCAGACCGTGGCCAACCTGTCCCGCGCCTTTCTCAACACCAACGGCGCGGTGAAGCACGCCTGTGTCCAGGTGGACGAAAAGGCCACCGCGCCCCAGAGCGAGAAGAAGTTCCGCACTCTGCGGGAGATGGCCGCCAGCCTGAAGTCCGCCTCCCGCCGGGGCCTCACCGAGCGGTTTGACGGCTCCATCGGCGCGGGCAGCGTGCTCATGCCCTTCGGCGGCAAGACCCAGCGCACCCCCGCTCAGGCCATGGCCGCCCTCTTCCCCGTGGAGCCCAACCAGGAGACCGATCAGGCCAGCGTCATGGCCTGGGGCTGCGACCCCGACCAGCTGTCCGCCAACCCCTACGCCGGCGCTCACAGCGCGGTGTACGCCTCGGTGGCCAAGCTGGTGGCGGCAGGTGCAAATTACGAAAAGGCCTACCTGACCCTCCAGGAGTTCTTTGAGAAGCTGCGCACCGAGCCTCAGCGGTGGGGCAAGCCCTTCGCCGCTCTGCTGGGCGCTCTGGATGCCCAGCTGGAGCTGGGCTGCGCCGCCATCGGCGGCAAGGACTCCATGTCCGGCTCCTTCCTGGACCTGGACGTGCCCCCCACCCTCATCTCCTTCGCCATTGCCCCGGTGAAGGCCAAGGACGTGCTCTCCCCCGAGTTCAAGACGGCGGACAAGCCGGTGTACCTCTTTGCCTCCGAGGACAGCAAGTCCGCCTGGAAGGCCCTGTACGCCCTCCATCAGGCGGGCAAGGTGGAGGCCGCCTGGGCGGTGGAGAACGGCCTGGGCGAGGCCGTCATGAACATGGCCTTCGGCAACTCCATCGGCTTTACCTCCGTGGACACCGGCCTGGACTGGGACGCTCCCATGCCCGGCGCTATCGTGGCCCAGCTCACCGGGGAATGCGACGGCGGCCTGCTCATCGGCCGCACCACCGCCGAGGCCGTCATCAACGTCAACGGCGATTCCGCCCCCATTGACGAGCTGCTCTCTCTCAACGAGAGCGTGCTGGAGGATGTGTACCCCACCCGGGCCGGCAAGGCCGCTCCGGTGGAGGCCATTTCCTGGGAGAATCGCTCCCCCGCCGTGTGCAAGTCCAAGATCGCCCGGCCCCGGGTAGTCATTCCCGTGTTCCCCGGCACCAACTGCGAGTATGACTCGGTGCGGGCCTGCCTGCGGGCGGGTATGGACGCCGAGACGGTGAACATCCGCAATCTGACCGCCGACGACCTGCTCCAGTCCACCGCGGCTCTGGAGGGCGCCATCCGCAAGGCCCAGATCGTCTTTATCCCCGGCGGCTTCTCCGGCGGCGACGAGCCCGACGGCTCCGCCAAGTTCATCTGCTCCTTCTTCCGCAATAGAGCCATCACCGACGCGGTCCACGACCTGCTGAAAAACCGGGACGGCCTGATGCTGGGCATCTGCAACGGCTTCCAGGCCCTGGTCAAGCTGGGCCTGGTGCCCTACGGCCAGATCCGGGACATGGACGAGAACTGCCCCACCCTGACCTACAACCTGATCGGCCGCCACCAGAGCCGGTACGTCACCACCCGGGTGGCCTCGGTCAACTCCCCCTGGATGCTCAAATCCAACGTGGGCGACCTCCACGCCATCCCCATCTCCCACGGCGAGGGCCGCTTCGTGGCTCCCCAGAACGTACTGGACCAGCTCATCGCCAACGGCCAGGTGGCCACCCAGTATGTGGACGCAAACGGCGTACCCTCCATGGACATCGACGTCAACCCCAACGGCTCGGCGTGCGCCATCGAGGGTATCTTCTCCCCCGACGGCCGGGTGTTCGGCAAGATGGGCCACTCCGAACGGCGCGGCGATCACGTTGCCCTCAACATCCCCGGCAACAAGTATCAGCCTCTGCTGGAGAGCGGCGCGGAGTACTTCAAGTAAGCAACAAAACAAAGCAGCCCCCCGCCAGCGGCGGTGATATGCTCCCCCTATAGGAGACAGTGAAATAAAACACTGCTTCTATAGGGGGAGATATTTATGTCCAGAAGTAAGGTGGCATACGAGAAGAAAATAGAGATTGTAAGGGATTATCTG